>DAORTX010000246.1:0-1621 GCA_035432885.1 Usitatibacteraceae bacterium | reverse complement strand
CGCTTGTTGCAGTTGAGCATCGTGAAGTAGAGGCTGTCCGCGCCGGGCACGTCGCGCAGCTGGCCGCGCGTCGCGTCGCCCTGGGGCGGCTCGAACTTGATGACGTCCGCGCCCATCCACGCGAGCAGCTGCGAGCAGGTGGGGCCCGCCTGCACGTGGGTCATGTCGAGAATCCGTACGCCTTTGAGAGCTTCCATGCGCTTCGCTTCCTGTTCAGACGAGGGAACCGCAGATGAACGCAGATGAACGCAGATGATTCGTGAAGGAGGGTGCGTTGGTGGCCAAGCCGGCAGCGTCCAAATCGGCTGCCACGCCAACTTCATCACAAGTCATCTGCGTTCATCTGCGTTCATCTGCGGTTCCACGGGTTTAAGGGTTCCCTAGGATGGGCTATTTTTTCTTGGCGGCGCTCGGGTTGAGGCTGGTGATGCGCCCGCTCTCCGTGCCGGCCGTCTCGTCGATGACGGCATTGATCAGCGTCGGCCTGCCGGAGCGGACGGCCTCCTCCATGGCCGCGCGCAACTGCGCCGGGGTGGTGACATGCACCCCCACGCCGCCGAACGCCTCCATCAGTTTGTCATACCGCGCGCCTTTCACGAACACGGTGGGCGCGGGATCCCGGCCCGTGGGATCGACATCCGTTCCCTTGTAGACGCCGTTGTTGTTCAGCACGACGACGCACACGGGAAGGTTGTAGCGGCACAGCGTCTCGACCTCCATGCCGGAGAATCCGAAGGCGCTGTCGCCTTCGATCGCGATCACCGGCTTGCCGGAGGTGACCGCGGCGGCCACGCAGTAGCCCATGCCGATGCCCATGATGCCCCAGGTGCCCACGTCGATGCGCTTCCTGGGCTGGTACATGTCCACGATGCTGCGCGTGAAATCGAGTGCGTTGGCGCCCTCGTTCACGAGCATCGCGTCCGGGTTGGCCTTCACGATGTCGCGCACGACGCCCAGCGCGCTGTGGAAATTCATCGGCACCGGATCCTTCGCGAGGGTTTCGGCCATCTTCGCGATGTTCTTCGACTTCCTGTCCGCGATGGCGGATGTCCACTCGGCCGGCGGCTTCGCCCAGCCCGGGCCGATGCCCGCGAGCAGCGCATCGACGCAGGAGCCGATGTCGCCCACCAGGGGTGCGTCGATCCTCACGTTGCTGTCGGCCTCCTGGGGCGAGATGTCGACCTGGATGAACTTCTGGCCGCCCCACGCCTTGGGGCCCTTGCCGCCCCAGGTCTTGCCCTTGCCGTGCGAGAGCAGCCAGTTCAGGCGCGCGCCGACGAGCAGGACCACGTCCGCCTCGGGAAGGACGAACGAACGCGCCGCGGAAGCGCACTGCTCATGGGTGTCCGGCAGCAGGCCCTTGGCCATCGACATCGGCAGGTAAGGGATGCCCGTCCTTTCCACGAGCGCGCGGATGGCGGCGTCGGCCTGCGCGTAGGCGGCGCCCTTGCCGAGCAGGATGAGCGGCTTCTTCGCGCCCTCGAGCAGGTCGAGCGCGCGCCGGACGGCCTCGGGCGCCGGAAGCTGCCGGGGCGCCGGGTCGACCACCCGGATGAGGGACGCCCGGCCCGCCGCCGCCTCGATCGACTGCGAGAAGAGCTTGGCCGGCAGGTCGAGGTAC
>DAORTX010000245.1:0-1737 GCA_035432885.1 Usitatibacteraceae bacterium | reverse complement strand
CGCCCGAGCGTCTCCACGTCCTGCGCGGAGAAGTAGCGCTTCGCGAGGTCCGGGATCGTGCCTTCCTCGGCGGGAATGTGCGTTTCGTAGATGGCCTGGAACGTTGCGATGTCGCCCGGATCGATCGCTTTCTGGATGCCGTCGGCGATGCCCTGGAGCGGCCGGCGAAGCTTCGCCCAGCAAGGTCCCATGTCGTGGTGGTCCTCCACCAGGCGCGCGCGCAACTCGCGAAATCGCGCCAGCGCCTCGACGTCGGTGATCCGCGCCTCGAGCAGCGGGAAGAGGTCGAGATCCTCGTCCTCGTGGTGATGCGGCGCCGCGAGGTCGAAATAGCGAAGGATCGCCTGCGCGGCCTTGCTCGCGTCGGGGTCCACGCCATGGTCCGCGAGGTGCGCGGGAAGTTTCGCGAGCGTCGCCAGCTGCTTCTCGATGCGCCGGTGGCAACCCATCCACATGCCGATGGGGTCGTCGAATCCCGCGGGGGTGTCGAAGAGGTTCATGGGCGCAATTTTACGCGACCGGATGTGACCGCCATGTTGCGCTGCAATACCGCGCGCGGCCGTCCGGCGCGCCGGGATCGCGCTTCGCGAGACGCTTGCCTGCGGCGCCCGGGACTCAGCCGCGCGCGCGATCGGCGATCACCACGTAGCGTTGCGTCGTGCCCGGCTGCACGGCGTCGAAGGGCCAGCAGGTGATGAGTGTCAGCTGCGGCGAATCGGCGGGATCGAGCAGCCGCGTCTCGTGCTTGTCGACGACCGCCACCTCGCGAACGCGGTAACGGGTCACGCGTCCGCTCGCGTCCTCCACGAGGATTTCCTCGTCCTCGCGAAGGTCCCGAAGGAAGGCGAAGTGCGTGTCGCGGTGCGCGACGATCACGCTGTTGCCCGCCGATCCCGGCGCCGCGGTGCCGTCGACGTGCCCCGGTCCGAAGGCGAGGGATCGCCCGCTGGTGCCGGCGAGCACGTAGAGCTCGACCTGCCGGGACGGAATCGTGAGGCGGGCCACGGGGCGCGTGTCGGCCCACGGCCACGGGCGTTTCGCGCCGTCGGCCGTCGTGCCCGCCCACGCCGAGGCGATGAGGTGCTGCGCGAGCGCGGCCTTGGCCTGGATCCAAAGCGCGCCCCCCAGTTGCCAGGCCGCCAGCGCGAGGAGCAGGAGCACCAGCGCGGTGAGCGGGTAGCGGCGGGCGCGGCGGCCGGACGGGCTCGACGGCGACGGCGATTCCGAGGCATGGACTCGGCCGCGCACGGCGTAGCTGGACGGGCCGTTCACGTAATAGGCGCTCATGACGGCTGCCCCGCTTCCCCGGCCACGTCATTGGAGCCTCCCGCCGGGACGAACCGCCCGACGAGGGCGACCATGCCGGCGGCGGCGAGCGCCAGGAGTCCCAGCAGGATCTGCAGCGTGAACGCCGTGTCGGTCTGCGGAAGTTCGCCGGCGATGGTCGAGCGCGGCGGTGACGTCTTCACGAGGGACGTCTTCTTCTCGCCGCCGGGCGCGGTCGGGGTCACGTCCACCGCGACGAGGCTCGTGAAGCGCGAGACCAGGTGATGCTCGAGCGCGACTTTCACCACCGCCGGGCGAATGAGCTGCTCGTCGGCGCCCAGGCGCAGTTCGTCCATCAGCCCCGCGATCCTCGCCCTGGCCCAGAGGGCGCCCACGCCGGTCGGTTCGCTGCTCGTCGACGGCGTGAGCGCCACGCTCCAGGGTTCGTTGCCGCGCATGCCGGAGACGACG
>DAORTX010000244.1:0-1892 GCA_035432885.1 Usitatibacteraceae bacterium | reverse complement strand
TCGCCCAGCCCATGGCGGCGAAGGACGCCCCGTAGAAGCCGCTCGCGAACGGCGCGGCGCGAAAATCGTCCCAGCCGCGCACCAGCCAGGCGAACGGCGCGTAAGCGGGCAGCTCGCGCAACTCGTAGCGGGCGCCCTGGGGAGAGACAAGCGGCGGGGGTGCTGCCATCGGCGGCCTAGCGCACCGGGGCCTTGGCGGGGGCAGGTTGCGATGGCGCGGAAAGTCCCTGGGTCCTGAGCGCCTCGATCCGTTCGAGGTCGAGCTTCGCCACGGCCTCCTGGAAGACCTTCTTCTCGACGCCGGTCGCCTTCACTCCGACCACGAAGCGGCTCGCGACGATCACGTCGAGGGCGCCGGTGCGCGCCGACCCGTCGTAGCGCTCGTAGGCCTTGCGCCCGCCGAGGGTCGTGGTGCGCTCGTAGCCGCCGTCGCTTTCCTTGTCGATCTCGACGTTCACCCACGCGAAGGCCATCGCGGTCACCCCGGAGAGCGTGCCCACGTCGATGATCTCCAGCTCGATGCGACCGCCCTTGCCGTCCCCGTAGGTCGCCTGGGCCTTGGACGACGAGATGCCGACGACATTGGTCCTCGTGCCCTCGGCGCCCGTGCGCCGCAGTCCCGCGATCGACTCGGGAAGCAGGTCCTTCAGCATCCGGTAATCCACGGGCTCCACGTCGATGGAGTTCGAGAGCGCCGTGCCCATCTTCCTGATCGCCTCGCCCACCTGCTGCACGTCGCCCTGGCGGGCCGCCTCGCCCATCTGCCGGGCGGCCTGCTCCACCTTGGTCGCCGGGTCCACGGGCTGCGGCGGCACTTCCCGGCCGCAGGCGGCGAGTGCCAGGGCGGCGATTGCGCAGACGTTTCGCGGGTTCATGCCATGGCCTTTTTCCGAAGAAGTCGGGAGCGCGCTTGTTGCAGGGTACATTTTACGGGACCCCGAGGGGGACTCCCGCGGGCGCTCGCGTTGACGCCCCGCGGGCCTTGCGGCATCATCGATGCCATTGGCCCGGTCGCGCCAAGCCATTGATTTATAGGGCCGGCTCCCCGATTCCGCGCCCGCGGCACCGTCGTCCAACCACCACCCTCCCGGAGAGTTCTTCCATGTCCCTCACCCCCGTCCTTCGCGCGGCGACCCTCGCCGTGGCGCTCGCTTTCGGCGCCGCCGCCGATGCCAAGACCCTTCGCTGGTCCAGCCAGGGCGACATCCTCACGATGGACCCGCACGCGCAGAACGAAGGCCTGAACAACACGGTCTCCGACCACATCTACGAGCCGCTCGTCACGCGCGGCAAGGACCTGAAGATCGAGGCCTGCCTCGCGACCGCCTGGAAGGCGACCGGCGCGACCACCATGCAGTTCAAGCTGCGGCCGAACGTGAAATTCCACGACGGCGCGCCCTTCACGGCCGACGACGTCGTCTTCTCCATCGAGCGGGCGCTCGCGCCCACCTCCAACTTCTCGCCCTACATGCAGGGGATCACCGGCGCGAGAAAGATCGACGAGCAGACCGTCGAGATAGCGACGAAGGGGCCGAACCCGGTGCTGCTGCCGCAGCTGACGGAAGTGCGGATGATGAGCCGCGCGTGGGCGACCAAGCACAACGTCCTGCGGCCCCAGGACTTCAAGAACAAGGAGGAGACCTTCGCCGCCCGGAACGCGAACGGCACCGGCCCCTACGTGCTGAAGAGCCGCGAGGCCGACGTGAAGACGGTGCTCGTGCTGAACTCCAACTGGTGGGGAAAGATGGAGGGCAACGTGAACGAGATCGTCTACCAGCCGATCAAGCAGGACGGCACGCGCCTGGCCGCCCTTCTCTCCGGCGAGGTGGACTTCGTGCTCGACCCGCCCCCGCAGGACATCCCGCGCCTGAAGAAGGACGCGAAGATCAAGG
>DAORTX010000243.1:0-2072 GCA_035432885.1 Usitatibacteraceae bacterium | reverse complement strand
TGCAGCCATTCGCAGAACGCCCAGTCGCCCAGCGCGTTGGCCCGCGCAAGGCGCGCGAGGGCGACTTGCGCCGCCTCGGTCTCGCCCACCTGGCGCAGCGCCGCCACCCAGAGACCGCCCACGAAGGGCCAGGTGCCGCCGTTGTGGTACTGCCACGCGAAGTTCTGGCTGTGACGCTCCATGTACGGGCGCCACAGCGGGTTCTCCTGCGCGATGGGCTCGCAGGTGACGCGAACGGGATAGGGATCGTCCACGCCCGCGCGGAGCAGCGCGAGCATGACGCGCCGCGCCTCGTCGCCCCGGGCGAGCCCGCACAGCACCGCGAGGATGTTGCCGAACACGTCGCCCTCGTCTCCGAAGGCGGTGAAGTTCACGAAGGAGAGGAAGAGGCCGCGGTCGCGCGCATGGGCACGCGCGTGATCGGCGAGAAGCCTTGCGCGGCGATGAGCCGTGCCGGAGGCCTCGAAGGGGCGAAAAAGGTGGTTCGCGTATTCGCGCGTGGCTTCGGCTCCCGGCAGCCCGTAGCGGCGTTTCACCAGGTACCACAGCGCGTTCGTGTAGAGCACGAAGCCCGAGCGCGGCATGATGTCGGCCCAGTCGCTCGCCTCGTTCTGCTGCAGCAGGAAGAAGTGCTGGTGCTCCTGGGCCAGCAGCCAGCGCGTGGCGAGCGCGACCTGCGCGGCGAAGCGCCCGGCGAGCCGCCTGCCGCCCTCGTGGGCGTCGAGCGCGTCGATCGCGATGAGCCACCAGAGGGTGGCGTCGATGCAGCCCACGTACCAGAAATCCGGTTCCTTCAGCTCGCAATGGACGAACTTCGGGATCTGCCCGTTGGGCGCCTGGTGCGCCGCGAGCGTGACGAGTCCCGTCTCGGCGCCGGCGCGAAGCACCGGGTCGCCCGACACCATCATGCCGAGCGCGCAGACGGCCGCGTCGCGGCCGAAGACGGACAGGTAGTTTCGCGACTGCGCCTTGTCTCCCGCGGAGGCCGCGAGGATGCCCTCGCCGGAGAGGTTGTCCCGAAGCAGGGCGACGGCGCGTTTCCGGCATTCGGCGACGAGACCTTCGGCCGAAGGGTCGTCGAACGCGGGGGTCATGGCATCGATCGGATCATGGAAGGCCCGCAATTATAGGCGACGGGCCGCGCGCGCCCGGGCGTCATGGGAAAGGGCCCGCCGAGGCGGGCCCTTTCGTGCTGCGCTTGCCTTGCTCAACCCGCTCCCGGGGGAGGGGGCTGGCGCCGGGCGGACATCACATGTCCATGTCGCCCATGCCGCCCATGCCACCCATGCCGCCCATGCCGCCGGGCATGCCGCCGGCCTTCTCGTCCTTCGGCAGCTCCGCGACCATCGCTTCGGTCGTGAGCATCAGGGCCGCCACCGATGCGGCGTTCTGCAGCGCGCAGCGCGTGACCTTGGTGGGGTCGAGCACGCCCATCGCCACGAGATCGCCGTACTCGCCGGTCTGCGCGTTGTAGCCGTAGTTGCCCTTGCCTTCCATCACCTTGTTCACGACGACGGAGGGCTCGTCACCCGCGTTGCGGGCGATCTCGCGCAGCGGCTGCTCGATCGCGCGGAGCACGATCTTGATGCCGGCGTCCTGGTCGGGGTTGTCGCCCTTCACCTTGGCAACGGCCGCCTTGGCGCGCAGGAACGCGACTCCACCGCCCGGAACGATGCCTTCCTCGACGGCCGCGCGCGTGGCGTGCAGCGCGTCTTCGACGCGGGCCTTCTTCTCCTTCATCTCGACTTCCGTCGAGGCGCCGACCTTGATCAGCGCCACGCCGCCGGCCAGCTTCGCCACGCGCTCCTGGAGCTTTTCCTTGTCGTAGTCGCTGGTGGCTTCCTCGATCTGGGCGCGGATGGTGGTCACGCGCGCCTTGATCTGGTCTTCCTTGCCGGCGCCGTCGATGATCGTCGTGTCTTCCTTGGCGACTTCGATGCGCTTCGCCTTGCCGAGGTCCTTCAGCTGCACGTTCTCCAGCTTGAGGCCCAGCTCCTCGGCGATGACGGTGCCGCCCGTGAGGATGGCGATGTCTTCCAGCATGGCCTTCCTGCGGTCGCCGAAGCCCGGGG
>DAORTX010000242.1:0-2078 GCA_035432885.1 Usitatibacteraceae bacterium | reverse complement strand
CCGCGAGATCGAGCATTTCCTGAGGACGGGCGAGAAGCTCGCTCCCCCGGAGGTGGCCGAGATCCGCGAGGTCCTGCTCGGCCACCTCGACGACCTCTACGCCTTCTACGGCGCCGAGCGCGGCGCGCGCATGGCGCGCAAGCACATCGCCTGGTACACCAGGGGGCTGAAGAACTCGGCGCTCTTCCGCGCGCGAATGAACCAGCTTCCGACCGCACAAGAACAAGTCGCCGCCGTGGGCCTGTTTTTCGACGGCCTCGCCGAGCGATCCGAGCGCCTCGAATACATCGATGAGGTGGCCCTTGCAGCCTAGAACCCAAGCCCGCGCCGCCGCCAGGGCGGAAGCCGCCGAACGCGAGAACGAGCTCTCGTCGACCGTTCGCAAGATGATGAAGCAGTACTTCAAGGACCTCGACGGCGAGAAACCCTCGGGCATCTACAACATGGTCGTGAACTGCGTCGAGAAGCCCCTTCTCGAGGTGGTCATGTACCACGCCCAGGGCAACCAGACCCGCGCCGCCGAGCTCCTCGGGATCAACCGCAACACGCTGCGAAAGAAGCTGCAGGAACACGGCCTCGACTGAGCAGGTCGTCCTCGCGGCGCACCCAGGGACGAGCCATGCAACACGACCAGATCAGGATCCAGCGGGCGCTCATCAGCGTCTCCGACAAGACGGGCGTCGTCGACTTCGCGAAGACGCTCTCCTCCCAGGGCGTCGAGCTCCTTTCGACCGGGGGCACCGCGAAGCTCCTCGCCTCGGCCGGGCTTCCCGTGATCGAGGTGGGCGACTACACGGGCTTCCCCGAGATGATGGACGGGCGCGTGAAGACGCTGCACCCGAAGGTGCACGGCGGCATCCTCGCCCGCCGCGACCTGCCCGAGCACGTGGCGGCCATGAAGCAGCACGGCATCCCGCCCATCGACATGGTGGTGGTGAACCTCTACCCGTTCGCGCAGACCGTGGCGAAGCCCGGCTGCACCATGGACGACGCGATCGAGAACATCGACATCGGCGGCCCCACCATGGTGCGCGCCGCGGCGAAGAACCACGCCTTCGTGGCGATCGTGACCGATCCCGCCGACTACGCGGAGCTTGCGGGGAAGCTCGCCGCGGGCGGCGGCAGGCTGGGCTTCGCCGACCGCTACGCGCTCGCGGCCAAGGCCTTCAGCCACACCGCCGAGTACGACGGGATGATCTCCTCGTGGCTTACGGCCCGCGACGAGAAGGGCGCCGCGCGCGCCTTCCCCGACCGGTTGAACCTCTCCTTCCGCCTCGCGCAGACGCTGCGCTACGGCGAGAACCCGCACCAGGGCGCGGCCTTCTACGTGGAGGGCGAGCCCGCCCGCGGCACGCTCGCGCGCTTCCGCCAGCTGCAGGGCAAGGAGCTCTCCTACAACAACATCGCCGACGCCGACGCCGCCTGGGAGTGCTGCCGCACCTTCGACGTGCCGGCCTGCGTGATCATCAAGCACGCCAACCCCTGCGGCGTGGCCATCGCGCAGTCGCCGCTGGAGGCCTACCGGCGCGCCTTCCTCACCGACCCCACCTCGGCCTTCGGCGGCATCATCGCCTTCAACCAGCCGGTGGACGGGCCCACGGCGGAAGCCGTCTCGAAGCAGTTCGTGGAGGTCGTGATCGCCCCGGCCTACGAGGAGGCGGCGAGGAAGGTCTTCGCCGCCAGGCAGAACGTGCGGCTCCTCGCCATCGACGCCGCCAAGGACCTGAACCGCCTCGACATGAAGCGCGTGGGCGGCGGGCTCCTCGTGCAGACCGCCGACGCCTTCGACGTCGCCGAGCTGCGCTTCGTCACGAAGAGGAAGCCCACCGAGGCGGAGATGAACGACCTCGTCTTCGCCTTCCGCGTGGCCAAGTTCGTGAAGTCCAACGCGATCGTCTTCTGCGGCGGCGGCATGACCCTGGGCGTGGGCGCGGGGCAGATGAGCCGGGTGGATTCAACGCGCATCGCCTCGATCAAGGCGAAGAACAACGGGCTGTCGCTGGCCGGGTCGGTCGCGGCATCGGACGCCTTCTTCCCCTTCCGCGACGGCCTCGACGTGGTCGCGAAGGCGGGCGCCC
>DAORTX010000241.1:0-2103 GCA_035432885.1 Usitatibacteraceae bacterium | reverse complement strand
CGATCGGAGGGCACAGGATAACCCGACCCGGAGTCCGGGCGCTCGCCGGACTAGGCCGCCCGGATGGGCGTGACGGAGGCGAGGGTGGCGCTGGCCGGCAGCAGGCGCGTGGCGGGGAAGTGGCAGGAGAAGACGCTGCCCTCGCCCACCTCGCTCGCGATGTCGAGCCGCCCCTGGTGGCGGGCCAGCACGTGCTTCACGATGGCGAGCCCGAGTCCCGTGCCGCCCGAGGAGCGCGAGCGGCTGCGGTCCACGCGGTAGAAGCGCTCCGTGAGGCGCGGCACGTGCTCGGCCGGGATGCCGTCGCCGTTGTCCCGGACGCGCAGCACCGGCTCGCCGTCCTCCACGTCCCAGGTGACGACGATGTCGCCGCCGGCCGGCGTGTAGCGGATGGCGTTCGTCACCAGGTTGGAGACGGCGCTTCGCACTTCGTCGCGGTTGGCGAGAAGCCACGCGGGGTCCAGGCGGGCGTCGATGCGGTGCGTGCCGCGGTTGATGCTCTCGGCCTCGATCAGCACGGAGCCCACGAGCGAGGGCACGTCGATGGGCTCCTCGCGAAGCGGGTAGCGCGAGTCCTCCAGCCGCGAGAGCATGAGGAGGTCCTCGACCAGGCGCTGCATGCGCTCGGCCTGCGCCGTCATCAGCTCGAGCGAGCGGCGGAAGAGCCGCTCGTCCGCCTCCTTCGCGTCGGAAAGCGTCTCGAGGAAACCCTTCATCACCGTGAGCGGCGTTCGCAGCTCGTGGGAGACGTTGGCGATGAAGTCGCGGCGCACCGCCTCGAGCCGCTCCCAGCGCGTCACGTCGCGCGAAAGCAGGAGCTTCTCGTGGTCGCCGTAGGGGACGAGCTGCACCGAGAGCGTACGGTCCGATTCGCCCGACCCCTTGAGCGCCAGCGGTTCCCCGTAGTGCTGCGCGTCGAGATAGCCGCCGAAGGCCGGGTGGCGGATGAGGTTGGTGATCGCGCGCCCGCGGTCGGCCTTGAAGGTGAGGCCGAAGTGCGCCTCCGCCGAGGGGTTCATCCACTCGATGCGGTTGGCGCCGTCGAGCACGATCACCCCGTCGGGCATCGCCTCGCCCGCCTGCCGGAAACGCCACAGCGCGTGCGACAGGCTCGCGCGGCTGGTGGACTGCTGGCGAAGGATCCGGTGAAGGCGCGCGTAGATGTCGCCCCACACGCCCTCGTCGTCGGGCATCGCGTCGGCCGAGGGGCTCGCGAGCCAGCGCGCCAGGCGGGCGCGGGCGGCAAGCGCCAGGCCCATCGCGATCACGAGGAAGGCGAAGAGGAACACGGCGGCGAATGCGGGCCCGGCAACGTACCCGGTGACGAGCGCGCCCGAGCCGGCGATGGCGGCTAGGGAGACGAGGCGGCCGATCCAGTCTCGCATGGCGCTGGGCGTGGGGAACCGGGCCCCATTTTCCCCTAGGCCCGCGAGAAGCGGTAGCCGCTGCCGCGGATCGTGCCGACCAGGGTGTCGTGGCCGCTCGCGGCAAGCGCCGCGCGCAGCCGCCGGATATGCACGTCCACCGTGCGCTCCTCGATGAAGACGTGGTCGCCCCAGACCTGGTCGAGGATCTGGGTTCGCGAGTAGACGCGCTCCGGGTGGGTCATGAAGAAGTGCAGCAGCCGGAACTCGGTGGGTCCCATGGCGAGGTTCCTGCCCTTGCCGGTGACCCGGTGGGAGGCGGGATCGAGCCGCAGGCCCCCGTAGTCGATCGCGTCGTCGGTGATCTCGGGCGCGCGGCGGCGAAGCACCGCCTTGATGCGCGCCTGCAGCTCCTTCAGGGAGAAGGGCTTGGTGATGTAGTCGTCGGCGCCGGTCTCCAGCCCGCGCAGCTTGTCCTCCTCGTCGCCGCGCGCCGTGAGCAGGATGATGGGCAGCGACTTCGTCCGCGCATCGCCGCGCAGCCGGCGGGCGAGTTCCAGGCCGCTTTGTCCCGGCAGCATCCAGTCGAGCAGGACGAGATCGGGCAGCTCCTCGCGGATGCGCTCCAGGGCCTGCTCGGCGCTGTCGGCGAGGACGGTGCGCTGCCCCGACTGCCCGAGGTTCAGGGCGATCAGCTCCTGGATCGCGGGTTCGTCTTCGACGACGAGGATGTGGGCGG
>DAORTX010000240.1:0-2141 GCA_035432885.1 Usitatibacteraceae bacterium | reverse complement strand
AGCCCCCGCCCCACCGAGATCACCCACCACCAGAAGTCGCGCCAGCTGGAGATCGCCTTCGACGACGGCAAGCGCTACACGCTGCCCTGCGAGTACCTTCGCGTCTTCTCGCCCTCGGCGGAGGTGCGCGGCCACGGCCCGGGGCAGGAGGTCCTCCAGGTGGGCAAGCGCGACGTGGAGATCAAGGAAATCGAGCCGGTGGGCGTCTACGCCGTGAAGCTCGCCTTTTCCGACGGCCACGACACGGGCCTCTACTCGTGGGAGTACCTCTACGAGCTGGGAGAGAAGCAGGCGTCCAGCTGGAAGAGCTACCTCGCGCGCCTCGAGCAGGCGGGCGCCTCCCGCGACAAATGAGCGACAAGACCACCCACTTCGGCTACGAGGAGGTCCGCGAGGCCGAGAAGGCCGCGCGCGTGGGTGAGGTGTTCAGCTCGGTCGCGACGAACTACGACCGCATGAACGACCTGATGTCGCTCGGGATGCACCGGCTCTGGAAGCGCTTCGCCATCGCCATGGCCGACGTGCGCCCCGGCCAGAGGGTGCTCGACGTGGCCTGCGGCAGCGGCGACCTGGCGCTCGCGTTCGCCCGGCGGGCCGGTCCCTCGGGGCAGGTCGTGATGACCGACATCAACGCCGAGATGCTCGCCGTGGGGCGCGACAAGCTGCTCGATCACGGGCTCATGGCGCCGCCCGCCCTGTGCAACGGGGAAAAGCTCCCGTTTCCCGACGACACCTTCGACTGCGTCTCGATCGCCTTCGGGCTGCGCAATTTCACGGACAAGGACAAGGGACTCGCCGAGATGGCCCGCGTCGCGCGGCCCGGCGGCCGCGTGCTCGTGCTGGAATTCTCGAAGATCTGGAAGCCGCTCGCCAGGCCCTACGACGCCTATTCGTTCTCCGTCCTGCCCTGGCTCGGCAAGCGCGTGGCGAAGGACGAGGAGGCGTACCGCTACCTCGCCGAGTCGATCCGCATGCACCCGGACCAGGAGACGCTCAAGGCCATGATGGAATCGGCCGGTCTCGTGAAGGCGCAGTACTTCAACCTCACGATGGGCGTGGTGGCCCTGCACCGGGGGTTCAAGCCGTGACCGCCACCGGCCCCGCGGTCCTCTCCGCAGCCCCCGCCGCGCTCGCCGCCCGCGCGATCAACCGGCTCACGGGCGACGCGCCGCTTGCCCGGGAGCGCCTGGCGCGATTCGCCGGCAGGACGGTCGCCTTTCGCTTCGGGCCCTTGCCGGTGGCGCTTACCGTGCAGACCACGGGCGAGGTGCTGCCTGCGATCGAAGGCGCCGCGCGCGACCTGGAGATGAGCGCTTCCCCTTTCCTGCTGCCGCGCCTCGCCGCGCGCGATGAGTCCGCCTTTCGCGACGTCGAGATGCGGGGCGACGCGGAATTCGCCGGCGAGATCGCCTTCCTCGCAAAGCACCTGCGCTGGGACGTGGAAGAGGACCTCTCCCGGATCGTGGGTGATGCCGCCGCCCATCGCGCCGTCTCCGCGGCCCGCGGCGCGGCCGCCTGGGGCAAGGAGGCCACCGAGCGCCTGGCCGCCGGCGCTGCCGAGTACTGGACCGAGGAAGACCCGCTCATCGCCTCGCGCGTGAAGGTGGAGGGCTTCGTTTCCGGCGTGACGGAACTGCGCGATGCCGTCGAGCGGCTCGGCAAGCGCATCGAGCGGCTCGAGGAACGCTAGGGAAGGCGACGCAGCCCTTTTCCGCGACCGGGGGCACTCGACGCTTTGCCGCATCGCCCGGGCGACCCCATTCCCCTTGCCACATGTCCCGCCCCTCCGCCTCCGGCATCGCCTTCATCGCCGTCTCGGCCTGCGCCTTCGGCGCGATGGCGATCTTCGCGCGCTTCGCCTATGCGAGCGGCGCCAACGTGACGGGCATCCTCGCGGCGCGCTTCGCGCTCGCGGGCGTGCTGCTGGCGGCCGTGATGGTCGCCACGGGGCGTCGCTGGCCGCGGGGCCGGCCGCTCGCGGTGGCCGTCGGCATGGGCGCGATCGGCTACGTCGGCCAGGCGGTGTGCTTCTTCGCCGCGCTGAACCACGCCTCCGCGGGCCTCGTGGCGCTGCTGCTCTACGCCTATCCCACGCTCGTGGTGCTGCTGTCGGCCGCGTTCCTGGGCGAGCGGCTCACGGC
>DAORTX010000239.1:0-2232 GCA_035432885.1 Usitatibacteraceae bacterium | reverse complement strand
TGGCGGCAGACCACGAGCTTCAGCTTCGCGCGGTGCTCGTGCATCGCGTCCAGCACCGGCAGGAAACTCTCGCCGGGCACGCAGAAGGCCATGTCGGCCCCGTGCACGAGGAGCTGGTCGACGAGGATGCGTCCGCCTTCGCGTGGAGTGCTCATGGCTGCCTCACCAGGTGGCCGCGCTTGCGCAGGATCTCCACCAGCCCGCGCGGGCCGGCCAGGTGGAGGGCGCCCACGGCCACGAACACCGGTTCG
Source organism: Usitatibacteraceae bacterium (assembly GCA_035432885.1). Taxonomy (GTDB): domain Bacteria; phylum Pseudomonadota; class Gammaproteobacteria; order Burkholderiales; family Usitatibacteraceae; genus FEB-7. Next base: position 1,981 of record DAORTX010000239.1, on the reverse strand, counting down.
CGGCCGTTGAGCAGCCAGTATTCGATCTTCCCCGCCATCGCCTCATGGCGCGACCAGATGAACTTCTCCTCCAGTTCCTTCGCCCCCGGCACGCTCTCGTTGTAGGCCCGCATGACCTCGAGCAGCAGGTCCGCGTCGCCCGACTGCCAGGCGTTCACCAGGCCCGTGATCTGGTCGGCCGCGATGCCGTTCTCCAGCGATTGGAGCGTGCCCTCGAACGCGCGACGCTGCTCCCGGTCGGTGAGGGAGGCCATGAGTTCGGTCTGCACCTTCGCGCCCTCGAGCTCGACGATGCGCTTCTTCGCCTCGCGGGCCTTCGTGATGAGGTAGAGGTCGACGCCGTACTGCGGCAGGTAGCCCTGCTTTCCCCACTCCGCGAAGGCGAGCATCGAGGCGGCGATGAAGGGCTTCAGGTTCGCCACCTGCGCCTCCGGGACGCCGAAGCGCTCGAGCTGGCGGCGAAAGCGCGTGTAGACGGGCGCGGGGATGACGGTGTCGAGCGTCGCCGGCGGCGTGAGGAGCATCGACGGCGCGCCCTCCTCCATCGCCTTCGCATCGGTGATGTCGGCCTCGATCGCGAGCACGGGCGACATCTCGAAGGCCTTGCGCACGGGTTCGGCGAGCGGATAGAAGCTCGCCTTGCCCGCATGCACGGTGCCGAAGAGGTAGACGCGGTTGGTGAGCGAGGACACTTCCCAGAGGAAGCTCCTGGTTGCCGCGGCCGGCGCGACGCTCGCGGGCGACTGCGCCGGCGCGATCCCCGGCAAGGTGAGGATGGCGACCAGGGCAAGTGCAAAACGCATGGGTGTCCCGCGGAGAAAGGGCAAGGGTGATTCTAGCCCACGTCGCCTCGGCCGGCGGCCGGGCACGTCTCCGGACCGCTTGTCCCTATCCGGCGATCAGAAGGCGAGGCACACGGTGTACGGTCGACCGTCGCTCACCTGCGCGGTGGAAACGGCCGGCGCGCCCAGGGGAGCGCCGTCCGGCACGACGCGGACCGCGCCCGTCGCGGTGTCGCCGTCATCGAGCCTCGCGTCCAGTTGCTTCGCGAGCCTGCCCGGCACGTTCTTCGAGCAGGCCTGGACCAACCCGGGCAGGCCCGCCACCTGTTTTTGCGATGGCGTGGCGCTGTTCACCCCGATCACGCCATGGTCGTGATTGCGGGGCTGGTAGTCCGGCGCCTCGACGTCCACGGGCCCGGCCAGCAGGCCCGCGAGGCGCACGTGCTGCCAGAAGAGGAAGGACTCGTGATCGGCCTTCACCGAATCCCAGTCGCCGTCGATCACGCCGTTGCCGGCACCGGGCGCGACCCTCGCCCCGGAATGCCGGATCGCGGCCTGGGGGTCATCGCCGGGCATTGCCCGGAAGCGCTCCTGGTAGGCATTGGTCGCCGCCCGGATCGCGTTGAACTCCTCCGCGAGGTGCGTCAGTTGCGCGCTGCGCAGCATGTCGCGGACCGCCATCGAACCGCTGAGGAGCAGCCCTCCGACAATGACGAGGATCGAGACCTGGATCAGCGAGTAGCCTCGCTCGCGCCGCGCAGGCCACCCTGGTTCCCGCGTGAATTGTCCGTGGTTTTCCCCCATGCGCCAGCCTGTCGCCAACCCGGCGCTTCGGCTTTCCGTTCTGCAGTCTCGTTTGCGATGCGCGACGATACCGGGGCCGGAATCGCATTTGTTTGATCGGGGACAAGTTCAGGCCAGCGCGCCTGTTTCACGTGTAATGCAGCCGCCCGGGGCGGGGGCGCCGGATGGCGCTGGCGGCGAGCCGGACCGGGACCGGACTACTTCGCGTTCGGGGACCAGCCGTTCTCCGGCGGCTCGAAGGCCGCCATGGGAATCTCCTCGTAGCGCACCTCGAGGATCTCCAGCGATTCGCGGCCGACCGGCGTGACGAGCGTGACCGTGTCGCCGTCGCTCGCCTTGATGAGGGCGCGCGCCACGGGCGAAATCCAGCTCACGTAGCCCTGGCCGAGATCGGT
>DAORTX010000238.1:0-2292 GCA_035432885.1 Usitatibacteraceae bacterium | reverse complement strand
CGCGCGAACGTGGTCGAGGCGTTGGCCGCGATCATGAGCCCGCGCGCGACGATCAGGGCGTAGAGGACGACGAGCACGAGGTTGCCCGCCAGGCCGAACTCCTCGCCGAATACCGCGAGGATGAAGTCGGTGGAGCGCTCCGGCACGAAGTCGAGTTGCGCCTGGGTGCCGTTCAACCACCCCTTGCCCAGCACGCCGCCGGAGCCGATCGCGATCGTCGCCTGGATGATGTGGTAGCCGGCGCCCAGGGGGTCTTCCGTGGGGTCGAGAAGCGTGAGCACGCGCCGTCGCTGGTAATCGTGCAGCACGCCCCACAGGAAGGGCAGGCTGGCCATCCCCGAGACGAAGAGGGTCGCGAGGACCTTCCAGGACAGGCCGGCCAGGAAGATCACGAAGAAGCCCGAGGCGAAGATGAGGAGCGCGGTGCCCAGGTCCGGCTGGCGCACGACGAGGCCCACGGGAAGGGCGAGCAGGATGGCGGCCACCGCGTAGTCGCGCAGCGTGATGCCCTCCTGGTGGCGATGGAAGTACCACGCGAGCACGAGGGGCACGGCGATCTTCATCGCCTCCGAGGGCTGGATGGTGGTGAAGCCGAGGTTCAGCCACCGGCGGGCGCCGTTTCGCACTTCGCCGAAGAGCGCCACGCCGATCAGGAGCGCCAGCCCCGCCGCGTAGACCGGCACCGCGAGCCGCATCAGCGCCTGCGGCGGGATGTTGGCGACCAGCCAGAGGGCGGCGGCCGCGATCGCGATGTTGCGGCCCTGGCCGAGGGCGCGCTCGAAGGAAGCGCCGCCGGAAGCCGAGTACACGACGGTCAACCCCAGCGCCAGCGTGAGCACGAGCGACACCATGAGCGGCCCGTCGATGCGCCGCGAGAGGAAGTCGAAAAGGCGGCTAATCACCCTCGACCTCCGGGTCGGGCGGAGGCAGCTTGGGCGCCGCGCGCTTGCCCAGGAGGTAGAAGTCGAGCACCTCGCGCGCGATCGGCGCCGCGGTCGAGCCGCCGTGGCCCCCGTTCTCGACGAGGACGGCGAGCGCGATCTTCGGGTTGTCCGCGGGCGCGTAGGCGATGAAGAGCGCGTGGTCGCGGTGGCGCTCGCGCACGCGCTTCTCGTCGTACTTCTCGCCGGACTTCATGCCCACCACTTGCGCGGTGCCGGTCTTCCCCGCGATCAGGTACGGCGCCCCCAGCGCGGCGCGCGTGGCGGTGCCGCCGGGGCGGGTCACGTCGATCATCGCCGACCTCACCAGCTCGAGATGCGCGGGCTTGATGGCAAGCGCCCCGCCGCTTTGCACCGGGAGCTCGCGAACCGCCTGCGTCCGCGCGTCCTGGACCGCGCGCACGAGCCGCGGGCGCACCGGCACGCCGCCATTGGCGAGCGTGGCCACCGCCGAGGCGAGCTGCAGCGGCGTGGCAAGCCAGTAGCCCTGGCCGATGCCCACGCTGATCGTGTCGCCCGCGTACCACTTCTGCCGCAATCGCTGCCATTTCCAGTCCGTCGAGGGCTGCAATCCCGCGAGCTCCCCGTCGATGTCCACGCCGGTGCGCGAGCCGAAGCCGAACTGCGTCATGAAGCGGTGTATCGCGTCGACTCCCAGGTCGTTCGCGAGGCCGTAGTAGTAGGTGTCGCAGGACACGACGATCGACTTGTAGAGGTTGACGGTCCCGTGCCCGCCCGGCTTCCAGTCGCGGAACGGGCGCGAGACGCCCGGGAGCATCCAGTGGCCCGGATCGAAGATGGTCTGCTCGGGCGTTCGCTTGCCGTAGGTGAGCGCGGCCAGCGCGAGGAAGGGCTTGATGGTGGAGCCGGGCGGGTACTGCCCGCGCAGCGCGCGGTTGTTGAGCGGCTTGTCGGGGGAGTTGTTGAGCGCATCCCAGTTGGCGGGGTCGATGCCGTCCACGAAGAGGTTCGGGTCGAACCCCGGCCGGGAGACGAGCGCCAGGATGTCGCCCGTGGCCGGATCGAGCGCCACGAGCGCGCCCCGGCTCTCCTGGAAAGCCTCCTCGGCGGCGCGTTGCAGCTTGATGTCCAGGGTGACGAACAGGTTGTTGCCCGACTGGGGCTCGGCGCGCGACAGCGCGCGGATGGCGCGTCCGCCGGCGTCGATCTCGACCCGCTCGCTGCCGGTGGCGCCGTGCAGCTCCTTCTCGTAGGCCCCTTCGACGCCCAGCTTTCCGATGTGGTCGGTTCCCTTGTAGTTGGTCGTCGCACCCTGGGCCTCGATCCGGCCGACGTCGGCCTCGTTGATGCGCCCGATGTAGCCCACCGCGTGGGAGGCGATGTCGCCGTG
>DAORTX010000237.1:0-2313 GCA_035432885.1 Usitatibacteraceae bacterium | reverse complement strand
GCCGGCGAAATGCTCGCAGGCGGGAATGACCGGGAAGGGCTTCTCGCCGGCGAAGAGGGCGTCCTTGGGATGGCGGGCAGCGGGCATGGGGGATCTTCCGGAGGGCAAAGGCTTATTCTAGGCGTTGCGCCCGGCGCGGGAGGAGAAGCGAGAGGTCCAGGTCGAGGACCACCGCCGGGTCCCGGGCGCCGGGCGCGGGCGTGGCAAGGCCGGCGAGATTCGCGTTCTTCGCGCCCAGCAGGCGCACGCGAAGCGCTCCCACGTCGTCCCGGCCGGGCACCGGATCGCGCGAGACGACCACGGTGCGCGCGGCAAGCGTGTCGCCGGCGAAGGTCGGGTTGGCGTGGGTGCCGCCATGGATGGCCGCGATCGCGAAGGCATTCTCCAGCCCGTCGTGGGAGAGCGCGCGGGCGAGCGAGATCACGTGGCCGCCGTAGACCAGTCGCTTGCCGAACGGGCCCGATCGCGCGGCGAGGGCGTCGAAGTGCACGCGCGCCGTGTTCTGGTAGAGGCGCGTGGCGAGCATGTGCTCGGATTCCTCGACCGTGACGGCGCCGGGGTGGTCGATCGTCTCGCCCGGCACGTAGTCGTCCCACCACCGCGAGCCGCCGGTCGCGCGCGGATCCAGGGCGCGCGGCGCGAGGAAGGCGGGTACGGCAAACCGGTCGGGCGCCACGTTGTCGGGGAGTTCGGGAACCACGGCGGCCGCCTTGCCCGCGCCGTCGCGGCCGTGCCTCGCGACCATCACCCAGCGCACCCAGGAGACGACCTCCTCGCCGCGCTGGTTCAAGGCGCGCGAGCGCACCCAGACCACGCCCGACTTGCCGCTGGAATTCTCCTTCAGGCCGATCACCTCGCTTTCGGCGGCGAGGGTGTCGCCGGGATAGGCGGGCGCGAGAAAGCGCAGGTCCGCGTAGCCCAGGTTCGCCACGGCGTTGTAGGAGACGTCGTGCACGGTCTTGCCGAAGGCGATGTGAAAGACCAGCAGGTCGTCCAGCGGCACGTCGCGGTGGCCGAGCGCCGCGGCGACGGGGGCGGCGCAGTGCACGGGATTCCTCGAGCCGGTGAGGGCGAGGTAGGCCGCGGCGTCGCCGCTCGTGACGGTGCGCGGCGTGGCGTGCGCGAGGCGCGCGCCGACCCGGTAGTCCTCGAAGAAGTAGCCGGCCGCCGGCCGCGGGCCCATGGCGCTACTGGCCCGCTTCGAGCTGGGCGATCATGTCCGCGAGCGCGAGCAGGCGGCGCGCGGCCTTGAGGTGGTGGCCCTCGATCAGCCGGCCGTTCACCACCACCACGCCGCGCCCTTCGCGGTGCGCGTGCTCCAGGGCCTCGATCAGCTCCGTCGCCGCGGCGAGATCGTGCGGCTTGGGCGTGAAGGCATCGTTGCAGTAGGGCAGCTGGAACGGGTGCACGAGGCTCTTGCCGTCGAAGCCCAGGTCGCGGGCGAGTCGGCAGGCGTACTCGAAGGACTGCATGTCCTTCAGGTCCGTCGAGATGCCGTCCACGACGGAGCGGTCCCAGGCGCGGCCCGCGAGCACGACGCGCGACAGGGAATAGTGGAGCGCGATGCGGTCCGGCGTTCGCCGCGCGTGCAACTGCGTGATCAGGTCGGAAGTCGCCATCACGATGCAGGCGATCCGGTCGGAGGCGCTCGCGATCTCCTCGGCACGCAGCACGCCCAGGGGGCTCTCGATCATCACCATGACCGGCAGGTGCTTGCCGCCGGCCGCGTCGAGGGCGGCCAGGGCCTGCAGCACGTCGGCCTTCGATTCGACGTTGGGAAAGAGGATGGCGTCGGCGCCGATGCCGGCCACGGCCTTCACGTCCTCCGCGCCCCAGGGGGAGTCGAGGTCGTTCACCCGCACCACCACCTCGCGCCGCCCGAACCCGCCGGCGAGCACCGCCTCGACCACGTTCCGGCGCGATTCGACCTTGGCCTCGACGAGGATGGGGTCGCCGAGATCCAGGATCACCGAGTCGACCTTCAGCGTGCGCGACTTGTGCAGGTAGCGCGTGCTGCACCCGGGCACGTAGAGCATCGAGCGGCGCGGGCGGAAGTAAGGGGTCATGTCGGCAAGCCTCTGATTGTGCGGGGAAAACACAGCTTCCGGCCGGGAGGTCGCGGGGCGCCGGGAGCGCTTGCTGCTGCGCAGCATCCTACGCCGCGCCCGCCGGGAGTGTCAACAGGACTTGTATCTTATATAAGACAAAGGAGATGCCGGCCTGTGCTAGCATTCCCGCCATGACCGAGACCCTGCCGTCGCCGTCGTTCCGGCCCCTCTACGAGCAGATCAAGATCCTCCTCACGCAGAGCCT
>DAORTX010000236.1:0-2374 GCA_035432885.1 Usitatibacteraceae bacterium | reverse complement strand
GCTTCGCCCGTGGGAACGAGCGACCGGCGCCCCCGGTCGTCGTAGACCGCGGCCACCTTCTCGAAGCTCATCCCGGTGAGGCGCCCGTTCTCGTGGATGAAGGCGACGGGGACCAGGAAGTTGAGGATCGGGATGCCCTCGTGCATCGCGTCCTCCTTCTCCCAGGAACTCGCCTTCATCTCCTCGAAGCCGGAGCGCACGATCACCTTCACGTCCTCTCCGCCGAGACGGCGGGCGGACCGGCAGCAGTCCATGGCGGTGTTGCCCCCGCCCAGGACGATCACGCGCTTGCCCACGCGCGTGATGTGCCCGAAGGAGACCGAGGCCAGCCACTCGATTCCCACGTGGACGTGCTTCGCCGCCTCCGCCCGTCCGGGCAGTTCCAGGTCTCGGCCGCGCGGGGCGCCCGAGCCCACGAAGACGGCGTCGTAGCCGTGGCCCAGCAGTTCCTTGAGCGACTCGACGCGGTGGTTCGGCCGGAAATCCACGCCCAGGTCGAGGATGTAGCCCACCTCCTCGTCGATCACGCGCTCCGGGAGGCGGAACTTGGGGATCTGGGTGCGGATCATGCCGCCGGCGCGCGGGTCCGCGTCGAACACCGTCACGTGGTAGCCCAGGGGCGCCAGGTCCCGCGCCACGGTGAGCGAGGCCGGGCCGCCGCCGACGCAGACCACGCGCTTGCCGTTCTTCTTCCCGGCGGGAACGGGCAGGCGGGAGCGGATGTCGTCCTTGTAGTCGGCGGCGACGCGCTTCAGGCGGCAGATCGCCACGGGCTCGGGTTTCTCGCCCTGGTTTTCCTCGACGCGGCCGCGGCGGCAGGCGGGCTCGCAGGGCCGGTCGCAGGTCCGCCCGAGGATGCCGGGAAAGACGTTCGACACCCAGTTCACCATGTAGGCGTCGGAGAAGCGCCCCTGCGCGATGAGACGGATGTATTCGGGCACCGGCGTATGGGCCGGGCAGGCCCACTGGCAATCGACCACCTTGTGGAAATAGTCCGGCGCCCCGATGTCGGTCGGCTTCAAGCGTCTCTTCTCCTCGGCTTCGCCTCGCGTAACGTCGATGGACGCCGGCCGGTCAAGGGCGCGCCGCAGCCAGGGACGATCGGGGCGAATTGCAGTGGTGGAAGTATACCGGCCCGTGACGCCAGGCCGAAGGCGGGGCGCCCGGCGGGCTCAGACGACGCATCGCTCGCGAAGCCCGCGCACGTCGTCGTCGGACATTCCCAGCAACTCCCGCAGCACCTGGTCGGTGTGCTCGCCGAGCAGGGGCGGGGGACGCTCGCTGCGAGCGGGCGTGACCGAGAAGCGCACCGGATTGGCGACCGTGCGGACCTCCCCCGCGGAAGGGTGTTTCAGGGTGGCCACCATGCCCCGGTGGCGCACCTGGGGATCGTCGAAGACCCCGGCCAGGTCGTTGATGGGTCCGCAGGGCACCTGTCCCGCCTCGAGGACGGCCAGCCAGTCGGCCCCGGGGCGCTCCGCAAGCCGCGCCGCGATCTTCGCCACCAGTTCGTCGCGATGGGCGACCCTCGCCGGGTTGGTGGCGTAGCGCGGATCGGTCGCGAGCGCCGGCAGCCCGATGATGCCGGCGAAGCGCGCGAACTGGCCGTCGTTGCCCACGGCGACGATGATGAAGCCGTCGGCGGCGCGAAAGACCTGGTAGGGAACGATCGCCTGGTGGGCGTTTCCCATGCGCCCCGGCACGCGCCCGGAGGCGAGGCAGGCCGCGCCCAGGTTGGCGAGCATCGCCACCTGCACGTCGAGGAGCGCGACGTCGATGTATTGCCCCTCGCCGGTTCGCTCGCGATGCAGGAGTGCGGCGACGATGGCGTTGGCCGCGTACATGCCGGAGAAGAGATCGGCCACGGCGACGCCGACCTTCTGCGGCCCGCCGCCCGGCAGGTCGTCGCGCTCGCCGGTCACGCTCATGAGCCCGCCGAGTCCCTGGATCATGAAGTCGTAGCCGGGCCGGTCCCGGTAGGGGCCGTCCTGGCCGAATCCCGTGATCGAGCAATAGACGAGTCCTTCGTGGCCGGCGCGCAGCGCGGCGTAATCCAGGCCGTGGCGCGCGAGGTCGCCCACCTTGAAATTCTCCACGACGACATCGGAGGCCGCCGCGATCCGGCGCGCGATCGAGCGCCCCTCCTCGCACGCGATGTCGAGCGTGATCGACTTCTTGCCGCGGTTGGCCGACAGGAAGTAGGCGGCGTCCGGGGTGTCGCGGCCCTCGCGGTCGCGCAGGAAGGGCGGGCCCCACTTGCGCGTGTCGTCTCCCTGCCCCGGGCGCTCGACCTTGATCACTTCGGCGCCCAGGTCCGCGAGGTTCTGCGTGGCCCACGGGCCGGCGAGCACGCGGGAGAGGTCGAGGACGCGAA
>DAORTX010000235.1:0-2451 GCA_035432885.1 Usitatibacteraceae bacterium | reverse complement strand
GCGAAGGACCCGGTGCCGATGAATTTCCACAGCGCGCTCGCCGTGGTGCGCGACATCGTCCGCGCGAACCCCGACGCGATCCTCGTGAACGAGGGCGCCAATGCGCTCGACTTCACGCGCAGCATCGTCGACATGTACAAGCCGCGCAAGCGCCTGGACGTCGGCACCTGGGGCATCATGGGCATCGGCATGGGCTTTTCGGTCGCCGCCGCCGTCGTGAGCGGGCAGCAGGTGATCGCGATCGAGGGCGACAGCGCCTTCGGCTTCTCGGGAATGGAAGTCGAGACCATCTGCCGCTATCGCCTGCCGGTCTGCGTGGTGGTGCTCAACAACAACGGCGTCTACCGCGGCACCGACGTGAACCCCGCCGGCGGCCCGGACGTGGCGCCCACGGTGTTCGTGAAGGGCGCGCGCTACGAGAAGCTGATGGAGGCCTTCGGCGGCGTGGGCGCGCATGTCACGACCCCGGCCGAATTGAGGAAGGCCATGGAGGAGGCGATCCGCTCGAGGAGGCCCACGCTCGTCAACGCCGTCATCGACGAGACCGCGGGCACGGAAAGCGGCCGCATCACGAGCCTGAATCCGCAGAGCGCGAAGAAGAAATAGCGCCTCGAGCGGACGCGGGAAGCGCAAGAAAACTAGAATGGACGATCGGGCGCGCCGCTCAGGCGGGCGCCCGGAGGAACGGACGCGGGAAGCCGTTCACCGTCCGCCGGGAAACTGCATCGAGAGGGAAGACATGGAAGCTCTGAAAGGCGTTCGAATCCTGGACATGACGCATGTCCAAGCCGGCCCCACCTGCTCGCAGCTGCTCGCGTGGATGGGCGCGGATGTCATCAAGTTCGAGCCGCCGCAGGGCGACGCCACGCGCGGGCAGCTTCGCGACGTGCCGGGCGCCGACAGCCTCTACTTCACGATGCTCAACTGCAACAAGCGCTCGATCACCGTCAACATGAAGAGCGCCGAAGGCAAGTCGGTCTTCGTGGACCTCCTGAAGAAGTGCGACATCATGATGGAGAACTTCGGTCCCGGCGTGCTCGAGCGCCTGGGCTTCACCTGGGAGAAGATCCACGAGATCAACCCGCGCATCGTCGTGGGCTCGATCAAGGGCTTCGGCTCCTCCGGCCCCTACGCGGACTTCAAGGCCTACGAGAACGTCGCGCAGGCGATGGGCGGCGCGATGAGCACCACGGGCATCCCCGACGGCCCGCCCTTCGTCACGGGCGCGCAGATCGGCGACTCCGGCACGGGCCTGCACCTGGCGATCGGGCTCCTCGCGGCGCTGCACCAGGCCACGCGCACCGGGCAGGGCCAGTACGTCGAGGTCGCGATGATGGACGGCGTGATGAACCTCTGCCGCGTGAAGTTCCGCGACCACCAGCGCCTCACGCGCCAGGAGCTCGCCGAGTACTCGGTGCCGACCTACACGGGCATGGGCGACGTGCCGCGCGCGGGCAACGACTCCGGCGGCGGCCAGCTGGGCAACGCCGTGCACTGCAAGCCGCACGGCCCCAACGACTGGATCTACGTGGTCGTGCAGGAGGCGGTGTGGGAAGCGCTCGCCAACCGCATCGGGCCCGAGGTGCACCACCCGGACCTCGCCACCGACCCCGACCTCGCGAAGATCGGCGACCGCCGCCGCCACCAGGCGAAGGTGTGGGGGCTGCTCGCCAAGTTCGCCGAGAAGTACACCAAGCGCGAGTTCATGGCGATACTCAACGAGATCGACGTGCCCTGCGGCCCGATCATGTCGACCTCCGACCTCGCCGACGACGAGCACGTGCGCGGGCGCGACATGTACGTGGAGCTCGACCACCCGCAGCGCGGCAAGTGGTTCAACGTCGGCATGCCCATCAAGCTCTCGGCCTCGCCCGCGAGGATCGAGAGGAGCCCGCTGCTGGGCGAGCACACCGACGAGGTGCTGAAGAGCGTGCTCGGCTACGACGACGCGAAGGTCGCGTCGATGAGGTCGGCGGGCGCGTTCTCCGCCCCGCCCAAGAAGGCGGCTTGATCGCTGCCCGGTTGCAAACCCATTGGAACCGCAGATGAACGCAGATGAACGCGGATGGCTTTAGGCATAGAGGCGACCGTGGCCATTGGCACGCCGCGTCGACATCCCCGAATCATCCGCGTTCATCCGCGTTCATCTGCGGTTCCCCGCCTTTCGGACTGAAAAAATGAAAATCGCGATCATCGGACAGCAGGATTTCGGCAAGGCGGTCATGGAGGCGTTCCTCGCCCGCGGCGACACCGTGGCGGGCGTGTTCGTCGCCCCCGAGAAGGAGGGCGGCAAGCCCGACCCCATGAAGGTCGCCGCCGTCGAGAAGGGCCTCACGGTCTTCCAGTTCCCGTCGCTCAAGGCGCCCGAGGCGACGGCGGCGATGAAGGGGCTGGATGCCGACATCGGCATCATGGCCTTCGTGCTGCAGTTCGCGCCGCAGGAGTTCGTGA
>DAORTX010000234.1:0-2457 GCA_035432885.1 Usitatibacteraceae bacterium | reverse complement strand
CCCATCGACATCCTCATCAACAACGCCGGCATCACGCGCGACATGACGTTCAAGAAGATGGGCAAGCCCGACTGGGACGCCGTGATGGGCACCAACCTCGACAGCGTCTTCAACATGACCAAGCCCGTGGTGGACGCGATGGTCGAGCGCGGCTGGGGCCGGGTCATCAACGTCTCGAGCGTGAACGGCCAGAAGGGCGCCTTCGGGCAGACCAACTACTCGGCCGCGAAGGCCGGCATGCACGGCTTCACGAAGGCGCTCGCCCTGGAGGTTGCCCGCAAGGGCGTCACCGTGAACACGATCTCGCCGGGCTACATCGGCACGAAGATGGTGATGGCGATCCCGAAGGAAGTGCTGGACACGAAGATCGTCCCGCAGATCCCGATCGGCCGCTTGGGCCACCCCGAGGAAGTCGCGGGACTGTGCGCCTACCTCGCCTCCGACGAGGCGGCGTTCATCACCGGCGCCAACATCTCGATCAACGGCGGCCAGCACATGTTCTAGCGCGGGACGCCCCCCCGGGCACCAACGGAAAGGGGCGCCCGCGGGCGCCCCTTTCGCCGTTCGGGAACGCCGGATCAGGCGTACATGTGCAGGCCGCCGTTCACCGACAGGTTCGTGCCCGTGATGTAGGCCGCCTTGTCGGAGGCGAGGAAGGCCACGGATTCGGCGACCTCGTCGGGCATCGCCAGGCGCCCGGCGGGGATCTGGGCGACGATCTGCTTCCTCACGTCCTCGCGGATGGCCGCCACCATCTCGGTCTCCACGTAGCCCGGGGAGATGGCATTCACCGTCACGCCCTTCCTCACGACTTCCTGGGCCAGCGCCTTCGTGAAGCCGAGGATGCCGGCCTTCGCGGCCGAGTAGTTGGTCTGGCCGAACTGGCCCCGGACCGCATTCACCGACGAGATGTTGATGATGCGGCCCCAGCCGCGGTCGCACATGCCGTCGATCACGTGGCGCGTCACGTTGAAGACGCTCGTGAGATTGGTCTCGATCACCAGGTGCCACTGCTCCGGCGTCATCTTCCGGAAGGTCGCGTCCCGCGTGATGCCCGCGCAGTTCACGAGGATGTCGACGGGGCCGTGGTCCTTCTCGATGGCGGCGACCATCGCGCCCATGGCGTCGTAGTCGGTGACGTCGCCGAAGGCGAGCGCCGTGCTGCCGCCGTTCAGGCCCGACGCGGCCATGTTCGCGAGGTACCGGGTCTCCGTTCCCGGGATGGCGTAGTTGGCCACGACGAACCTGTCCTGCTTCGCGAGCATCTTGCAGATGGCGCTTCCGATGCCGCCTACGCCGCCGGTGACCAGTGCGATCTTCTTTTCCATGTGACTGCCTTTCTTGTGACGAGGGCCGTCGTGCGCGGTCCCTTCAAAAAAAAACCCCAGGTTGGAACCTGGGGTTCGAACCTTTATCCAAATTTTTGGATTTGCGATAAAGGAGGAGGAGACGAAAGCGGAGCGGGCTGCCTCCGCGTCACCGGCGGCCCTTGCCCTTGGGCACGGCGGCGGCCTTCACGCCCGCGTCGGTGAAGCTCGCGGCGTGGCGTGCGGCCTTGGTGAAGGAGTCGAATGCGGCGGTCGCGGTGGCGAGCGAGGATTTCATCGCCGCGACGGCGACGTCGCTGCCGGCCGGCGCCGACTTGGCGGCCTGGTCGACGGTGTCGGCGATCGTGCGCTGCAGTCCCGCGAGGCGCTCCTCGGCGAGCTTCGAGAGCTCGGCCTGGGTCTCGGAGGCGACCTCGTAGAGCCCGCGCGAATATTCGAGCCACTGCGTCATGGCGGTTTCCGCGGCCTTGGTGCGAAGCGCCAGCAGTTGCTGCACGTCCTGGGTGCCGGCGGCGGCGCGGGCGGCGCGGGTCGCATCGCCCAGGGCGCTCTTCGCGAAGCCCAGCTGCAGCGCGAGCAGGCGCTCGGCGCCGTCGAGGGAGAGTTTCGACAGCCGCGCGGCCGACAGCACGGCGGCGTTGTTCAGGTCGGTCATCTGATCGGCGATTTTCACCATGGTCGTCGCATCCCGTAGGGGCGGGGCACTGGATTTGTGCGCCGCAACAATTCAATTCTAGGAATGTGGCGCCGCCCTGTCAAGGCCGAAATATTGCACTGCACCAAAACATTCACCCCGCGCTGCCGCAATCGGCTAAATTGTAATAAAATGAAGTACTTGGTGCGGTTCCCGCGATTCCCCCGCTGGCGCTGCACAACCGCCGATTGATGTAGCGCAACATTCCCGAGGACTTCGCCATGGCCGCGCTCCGAATCATCAAGAAATATCCGAACCGCCGGCTCTACGACACGGAGACCTCCACCTACATCACGCTCGCCGAGGTGAAGGACCTGGTGCTGCAGTACCGGGAATTCCAGGTGCAGGACGCGAAGTCGGGCGAGGACCTCACCCGGGCAATCCTGCTGCAGATCATCCTCGAGGAGGAATCGGGCGGGGTGCCGATGTTCTCGA
>DAORTX010000233.1:0-2473 GCA_035432885.1 Usitatibacteraceae bacterium | reverse complement strand
GCCGTGAAGGAAGGGCTGCCGAAATTGATGCCGGTGTCGAGGATGCCGATCACCATGCCTTCGCCCTGAGCGGGGAAGGATGCGCCGGCGGCGGATCCGTTCCAGATCGCGGGCGCGCCGATGTGCGCGGGGCCGACGTCCGTGTCGACGGGAACGTCGCGCACGGGATCGAGCAGCAGCACCTCGGGCATTCTCCTCACGGCCATGGCCTCGGCCGGCGAGAGCGTCGTGACGATGGAATTGAGCGCGTGCTGCGTGCGCATCTGAACCGAGAGCGTGCGGCCGAGCGCCTGCCCGATCTTCGCCTCGTTCTCCTGCTGGCGGCCGCGGAGGTAGTCCACGTAGGCGCGCGCGCCTGCGCTCTTCACGTCGAGGCGGTTCTTGCCCTGCAGCGACTGGGGAACCGGGATGCCGGCGACGCCGCCTCGGTATTGCGCGAGCGGGGCTTCCCTGAAGACGACGATGTAGCGGTCCGTCTTCGCTTCCATCGCCGACGTGTCGGCCCTCGCTGCCGGAAGGGGCGCGAGGCCGGCCAGGGCGATGAAGGCCATGGCGACGGCGGCAAGGTAACGGGCGGGAAGGATCTGTCGGTTCATGGAGGACCTCTTTTCTTTTCTTTGTTGTTCGGTGAACCCGACGCCCCGGCGACAGGGCGGTCATCCCTGCGCTGAAGGGGCGATTCTGCTTGAGCGCAGGCCCTGTGCCAACTCTTTTCCTGTCGCCGCCGGGCGACGACGAAAGCGGGGCTGTGGAGCGGTAGAATCCCCTGATCCAATGGAGACACGACACGCCATGCGCCCCGCCCCTTGCCTTTTCTTCTTCTGCGCTTTCGCGGCGCTGTCCGTGGCCGCCCAGGAATCGAAGCCCTGGCTCGAATCCCAGGGCCTCGAAGCCGCCTCGTGGAAATCGTTCCAGGAATTCGAGGCGGTCGTCGCGCGCATCCCGAACGCGAAGGATCCGCCCGGCCCGCAGGAGCGGCTCATCGTCTTCCGGCAGGGCAAGCCGGTCCTGCAGGTGACGGACAAGGACGGCATCGAGGCCGCCTCGCGACTCACGCTGCACTCCCTGGGCCGCGACCTCGACGGCGATGGCCAGCCCGACCTGCACTTCTCCGCCTACTCGGGCGGCGCGCACTGCTGCACGACGCACTTCGTCTACAAGGTGAAGCCCGCCGTGAAGCGCCTGGCCGTCTACGCGGCGAAGAACCTGGGGGGCACCGACTTCGTCGACCTGCCCGGCCGCAAGACGCCCGTGATGGTGAGCGCGGACGACACCTCGGCGTACGTCTTCGCGCCTTACGCGAGTTCCTATTTTCCGGTCGCGGTTCTGGAGGTCTCGCCCAAGGGCAGGTTCCAGTTCGCGGGCGATCTCATGCGCGGCAAGCTGCCCGGCGAACCGCCGCCCGTGTGCGCGCAACCCGCGGCCACGGCGAACCCGTGGCTCAAGGATCGCTGCGGCGAGTTCACGAGCGCCAAGCGCAAGGCGCGCACGCAGGAGATCCAGGCGAAGCTTCGCGAGATCAAGAGCCAGCGCTCGGCCGACAAGCTCAAGTGGGACGACTACTTCGCCACGGGCGTGCTCTCCGCCGTGGCCGCCGAGATGAACCGCTACGCATACACGGGCTTCGGTGCGGCGGGCATGAACTGGCTGGAGACCGTCTGGCCCGGCAACGACGCGATCAAGGTGCAGTTCCTCGCGAAGCTGCGCGAGACGCGCGTGAAGAGCGCGTTCGCCGACGACTTGCGGGTACTCTCGACCGACACGCGCTGACCGACCCGGGTTTGCTGCGCTGCACAAGCCCGGCCCGCGCGGTAGAATGCGGGGTTCGATCCCCGTCATTTTCCAGCGGCATTCCAGACCGTGTCCCTCATCGTCCAGAAGTACGGCGGCACCTCCATGGGCAGCCCCGAGCGCATCCGCGAGGTCGCGCGCCGGGTCGAGCGCTTCGTGAAGGAAGGCCACCAGGTCGTCGTCGTGGTCTCGGCCATGTCCGGCGAGACGAACCGCCTCCTCGCCCTCGCCAAGGAACTCAACCCCGAGCCGGATCCGCGGGAGATCGACGTCATCGCCTCCACCGGCGAGCAGGTCTCCATCGGGCTGCTCTCGCTCGCGCTGCACCGGCTGGGCGTGAAGGCGAGGAGCTACACCGGCTTCCAGGTGCGCATCCTCACCGACGACGCCTACTCGAAGGCGCGCATCCTCTCGATCGACGAGGACAACATCCGCCGCGACCTCACGGGCGGGCACGTCGTCGTCGTGGCCGGCTTCCAGGGCATCGACGACCGCGGCAACATCACCACGCTCGGCCGCGGCGGCTCGGACACCACCGGGGTCGCCCTCGCCGCCGCGCTGCGCGCCGACGAGTGCCAGATCTACACCGACGTCGACGGCGTCTACACCACCGACCCGCGCGTCGTCCCCGAGGCGCGGCGGCTGGACACCATCACCTTCGAGGAGATGCTGGAGCTCGCCT
>DAORTX010000232.1:0-2500 GCA_035432885.1 Usitatibacteraceae bacterium | reverse complement strand
CGACATCTGGACGAAGGAAATCGGCGTCCCGGCCGATCGCTGCATCCGCATCGGCGACAAGCCGGGCGGGAGAAAATTCGAGAGCGACAACTTCTGGCAGATGGCAGACACCGGCCCCTGCGGCCCGTGCTCCGAGATCTTCTACGACCACGGCCCGGGCATCGCGGGCGGCCCCCCCGGCTCGCCGGATGCCGACGGCGACCGCTACATCGAGATCTGGAACCTCGTCTTCATGCAGTTCAACCGCGACGAGTCCGGAACGATGCATCCGCTTCCCCGCCCCTCGGTGGACACGGGCATGGGCCTCGAGCGCCTCACCGCGGTGCTCCAGCACGTCCATTCGAACTACGAGATCGACCTCTTCCAGGCGCTGGTCAAGGCGGCGGCGCGGGAAACCGGCGCGAAGGACCTCGCTTCGCCCTCGCTGCGCGTGATCGCCGATCACATCCGCGCCTGCTCCTTCCTCATCTGCGATGGCGTCATTCCCGGCAACGAAGGCCGGGGCTACGTGCTGCGCCGCATCGCCCGCCGTGCCATGCGCCACGGGCACAAGCTCGGCTGCAAGCAGCCCTTCTTCTACCGGCTGGTGGCCGATCTCGCCGCGGAAATGGGCGATGCCTATCCCGAGCTTCGCGAGGCCGAGGGGCGCGTGACGGCGACCTTGCGCCAGGAAGAGGAGCGCTTCGGCGAGACCCTCGAAAACGGCCTGGCGATCCTCGAGTCGGCGCTGGCCGGCGGTCGGCGGGAACTCGACGGCGAGACGGCCTTCAAGCTCTACGACACCTACGGCTTCCCGGTGGACCTCACGGCGGACATCGGCCGCGAGCGCGGATTCACCGTCGACATGAAGTCCTTCGACGCCGCCATGGCCGAGCAGCAGGGGCGATCCCGGGCCGCGAGCAAGTTCAAGGCCGGCGCGCAGCTCGACTACCGGGGCGCCAAGACCGCCTTTCGCGGCTACGAGTCGCTGTCCGAGGAGGGCCGCGTGGTGGCGCTTTATCGCGAAGGCTCGCCCGTGGAAAGCCTCTCGTCGGGCGAGGAGGGCGTGGTCGTCCTCGACCGCACGCCGTTCTATGCGGAATCCGGCGGCCAGGTGGGCGATCGCGGCGAGCTCACGAAAGGCGGCGTGTGCCTCACGCTCTTCGCGGTGGAAGACACGCAGAAGATCCAGCCCGAGGTCTTCGGGCATTACGGCACCGTGAAGACGGGCGAGCTCTCGGTCGGTGACACCGTCGCCGCCCACGTCGATCTCGACAAGCGCACGCACACGGTTCGCCACCATTCGGTCACGCACCTCATGCACAAGGCGCTTCGCGAGGTCCTGGGCGCGCACGTGCAGCAGAAGGGTTCTCTCGTCGACGAGGACAAGACGCGCTTCGACTTCAGCCACAACGCCCCGATGACGGCCGCGGAAATCGCCCGCGTCGAGGAGATCGTGAGCGCCGAGATCCTCGCCAACGCGGCCACGCAGGCCCGCGTGATGCCCATCGAGGAGGCGCAGAAGATGGGCGCCATGATGCTCTTCGGCGAAAAGTACGGCGACGAAGTCCGCGTGCTCGATATCGGCACTTCGCGGGAACTCTGCGGCGGCACGCACGTGGCGCGCACGGGCGACATCGGCTACTTCCGGATCGTCTCGGAGGGCGGCGTGGCCGCGGGGATTCGACGGGTGGAGGCGATCGCGGGCGCGGTCGCGCTTGCGCAGGCCCGGGCGGACCGCGAACGGCTCTCTCGCGCCGCCGAAGCGCTGAAGGCCCAGCCGCAGGAACTCGACGCGAAGATCGCGCAGGTCGTGGAGACGGTGAAGGCCCTGGAGAAGGAGCTCGCGAAGCTGAAGGGCCAGCTCGCGGCCGGGAAGCTGGACGACGTGCTTGCCGGCGGGATGCGCACCATCAACGGCGTGAAAACGGTTGCCCTGTTGCTCGATGGCGTGGATTCCGGAGCCCTGCGCGAATCCCTCGACAAGGTGAAGGAGCGGCTCGGCAGCGGCGTGGCGCTCCTCGCCTCGGTGGCCGACGGCAAGGTTTCCCTCATCGCGGGCGTGACCAAGGACCTCACGGGGAAGGTGAAGGCCGGAGACCTGGTGAATTTCGTCGCCCAGCAGGTGGGCGGCAAGGGCGGCGGGCGGCCCGACATGGCCCAGGCCGGCGGAACCGATCCCGCGGCCTTGCCCGAAGCGCTGAAGAGCGTGGAGGGCTGGCTGGGCGAGCGGCTCTGATCGGCATCGCGTCCGCGGGGCGCGGGAGAGGAAGAGCGCATGGGTAGCCACGTCGTTTTCTGGATCCTTGGCGCTTTCCTGGTCGTCGCCCTCGTCCGGGTGCCGATCCTGTTGGCGAGAGCCGGCCGAAGGGCAAGGCAGGGCCTGCAGCAGCAGCGGGAGAAGAACGAGACGCTCTTCCGGTCGATGTTTCCCGAACTTCAGCCGTACTTCCATCCCGAGAGGCTCATCGAGTTCGTTCCCGCGCGACTTCGCCGCGGGTCGGCGGCGACGCATGCGCGC
>DAORTX010000231.1:0-2525 GCA_035432885.1 Usitatibacteraceae bacterium | reverse complement strand
GCGGCTTGTCGAAGATCGGCTCGCACACGGAGCGGATGGCGCCCTCGAACTCCTCGACCCCGGTGTCGGCCGGCACCCACCCCGCCTCGATGTGCGCCACCGCCACCGCCTTGTAGTCGCGCTTGAAGAAGGCGATGAAGATGAGCGCCAGGCAGTTCTTGTCCACCTCCGGCAGCGATCCCATGATCCCGTAGTCCACGCCGCAGTAGCGCCCGTCCCTCGCGACGAAGATGTTTCCCGGGTGCATGTCGGCGTGGAAGAAGCCGTCGCGGAAGACCTGCGTGAAGAAGATCTCCACGCCGTTTCGCCCGAGCTGCGCGATGTCGATGCCGTGCGCGCGGATCTGCTCCAGGTCGTTCACCGGGATGGCGTCGATCCGCTCCATCACCATGACCTCGCGCGTGCACCAGTCGAAGTGCACTTCCGGCACGTAGAGGATCGGGCTCGCCTCGAAGTTGCGCCGGACGGTGCTCATGCTGGAGGCCTCGCGCAGCAGATCGAGCTCGTCGTGGATGATCTTGTCGAACTCGTGGACCACTTCGCGCGCGCGCAGCAGCTCGCTCAGCGGGTGCAGGCGCTCGATCAGCCCCGCCACGGCGTAGAGGAGCGAAGTGTCCTTGTCGATGGTGGTGACGATCCCGGGCCGCAGGATCTTCACCGCCACCTCGCGCCCGTCGGGCAGCACCGCGAAGTGAACCTGGGCGACGGAAGCGCTCGCGACCGGCGCGAGGTCGAAGGTGCGGAAGACGTCCGTGCAGGACTTGCCGTAGGAGCGCTCGAGCGTCTCGACGACCTGGTCGGCGGGAAACGGCGGCACCTCGTCCTGGAGCTTCGAGAGCTCGTCGGTGATGTCGGTCGGGACGAGGTCGGGGCGGATCGACAGCAGCTGGCCGAACTTCACGAAGACCGGCCCCAGTTCCTGGAAGGCGAGGCGAAGGCGCTTGCCGCGCGGGCCGGACCGGTCGGCCCAGAAGAAGGTCGCGCGGAAGCCGAGGCGAACGAACGCGGCGCCCCGCCCGACGATGAATTCGTCGAGGCCGTGGCGACCGACCGTGGAGACGATGCGAAGGAGCCGGAAGAACCGCATGGAAGCGCGATTTTACCGGCAAAGGAATGAAGGGGACGCTTGCCTTCCGCGGTGAAGGGAAGCGTCCCCTCCGGTTATCCCCCTATTTCTTGAGGCGCTCGAGGAAGTGCTTGCGGAACTTCTGCACCTTGGGCTCGATCACCATCGTGCAGTAGGGATTGCGGTAGCCCACGCGCTCGAAGTATTCCTGGTGCTCGTCCTCGGCCTGCCAGAAGGTCGACGCCGGCACGACCTGCGTCACGATCGGCTTCGGCCAGAGCCTGTCGGCGTCCAGCTTCGCGATGGTCTCCCGCGCCGCGACCTCCTGCGCCGGGGTATGGAAGAAGATGGCCGAGCGGTACTGGGACCCCACGTCGTTGCCCTGCCGGTCGACGGTCGTGGGGTCGTGGATGGTGAAGAAGACGGCCAGGATGTCACGGAAGCCGACCACCTCCGGGTCGAAGGAGATCCGGACCACCTCCGCGTGGCCCGTGTTGCCCCGGCAGATGGCCTCGTAGGTCGGGTGGTCGGTTGCGCCCCCCATGTAGCCCGATTCGACGCGCTCCACCCCGGCAAGCTGGTCGAAAACCGCTTCCAGGCACCAGAAACACCCGCCGGCCAGGGTGGCCGATTCGATCGCCATGGGACCTCTCCGCAAAAAACGCGCCCGATTGCCGGACACTATAGATTGAAAAAACTGGACAGAAATCCCCAGGCAACCACAAAATGTGGGGGTTCCCGTGCCTGCCCGCCACTTGATCTGGCTCAACCGGATCCGGCCGACCGGCGCGGAAAATCGGCTCTCCGCCCGCCCAAGAAGCTGGCGAGTTCACTATAACGAAGTGCAGCAGAAGGGGGATTACCTCATGAGCGTGGCCAAGTCCCGCAGCAGCGCCGCCGACATCGCTCGGCTCCCGGCCCAGGAAATCAGCACCGAGGTCCTCATCGAGAAGTACGCCAAGGACGGCGAGACCTCGATCCGGGAAGTGCGCGCTCGGGTGGCCAAGGCCCTGGCGGCCTGCGAGACCGAGGAACGCCGCGGCCACTGGGAGGCGAAATTCCTCGAAGCCCAGGAAAACGGCTTCATCCCCGCCGGGCGCATCAATTCCGCCGCCGGCACCTCGCTCACCGCCACGCTCATCAACTGCTTCGTGCAGCCGGTGGGCGACTCCATCACCGAGCTGGTCGACGGCCGCCCCGGCATCTACACGGCGCTCGCCGAGAGCGCCGAGACCATGCGCCGCGGCGGCGGCGTGGGCTACGATTTCTCCACCATCCGCCCCGAGGGCGCCTGGGTGAAGGGCACCAACTCGCGCGCGAGCGGGCCGGTGTCGTACATGCGCGTCTTCGACCAGTCCTGCGAGACCGTGGAATCGGCCGGCGCGCGCCGCGGCGCCCAGATGGGCGTGCTGCGGTGCGACCACCCGGACATCGAGCGCTTCATCCACGCCAAGGACGA
>DAORTX010000230.1:0-2556 GCA_035432885.1 Usitatibacteraceae bacterium | reverse complement strand
ACCGTGATGCTCGACGGCGGCAAGTACATCGCCGTCGTGCAGGAGGCCGACGAGAACTTCCGCGTGGGCGACCGCGTGCGCATCCTCTCCGGCCGCGGCACCACCCGCGTCACGCACTGACATTTCGCCTCTCGCGGGGGCCTTTCCCGGGGCTCCCGCGGCGGGCCGTGGGACAATGGGGCGACCCCAACGCCCTTCCCGCGACCCGTGAGCGCCACCCGAACCCCGAGGCTCCTGCGAGTCGTCCGCTGGACGAGGCTCCTGCTGCACCTGGGCTCGGCGTTCTTCATGCTTCGCTTCGTCTGGCCGCGCGCCGGCGGCGACCGCCGCCACGAGATGGCGGTGCGGTGGGCGGGCGACCTCCTCTCCATCCTCGCCGTCCGCGTTCGCTGCGCGGGAGAACCGCCGCCCGGGGGCGGCGAAGGCGCGATGATCGCGGCCAACCACGTCTCCTGGGCCGACATCTTCGTCATCGCCTCCGTCCGGCACACGCGCTTCATCGCCAAGAGCGAGATCCGCGACTGGCCGCTCGCGGGATCGCTCGCGGAGCGCGCCGGCACGATCTTCGTCCACCGCGCGCGCCGCCACGACGCGGCCCGGATCAACTCGCTGGTGCACGAAGCGCTCGCCTCGGGCGAATGCGTGGGGCTCTTTCCGGAAGGCACGACGACGCAGGGCGACCGGATCCTCAAGTTCCACAGCTCGCTCTTCGAAGCCGCGGTGGCCAACCGCGCGCGTGTCTACCCGGTGGCGGTTCGCTACGAGCACGCGGACGCCTCGCCGCACCGCGCCGCGGCCTACGTGGGAGAGCTCACGTTCGTGCAGTCGCTGGCACTCGTCATCCGCTCGCGCGAGACCATCGCGCGCCTCGCCTTCGCCGAGCCGGTCGAAACCGAGGGCCGTTCGCGCCACGCGGTCGCCGCGGAGGCGCACCGGCGCGTGGCTAGCCTTCTGGGCCTTCCGCTCCCGGACACGGCACCTGGTAGAGCCGGCGATCGCCCAGCCGAACCGCGGTAAGCGCGCGACCCCAGACGCAGCCGCTGTCGAGCGACAGCAACTGGTCCTCGATGCGCAGTCCCATCGCGGACCAGTGCCCGCAGACGATCGTGTGCGTGGCGCTCGCCCGCCCGGGCATCTCGAACCACGGCAGGTGGTGCCCGTGCGTCTCGCCCGGCTCTCCCTTGAAGGACAGGTCCATCGCGCCTCCCGCGGTGCACACGCGAAGCCGCGTCATCGCGTTCACGATGACGCGCAGGCGATCGTCGCCGGCGAGCGAATCGTCCCAGCGCGCGGGCTCGTTGCCGTAGAGCTTGCGCAGGAACTCCCGCCACGACGGCCCCTGCAGGACGGACTCGACCTCGCCCGCGAGCTCTCGCGCCTTCGCGACCGGCCATTCGGGCACGAGCCCCGCGTGCACCATCGCGAACGTGCCCTCGACATGCATGAGCGGGCGGCGGCGCAGCCAGTCCAGCAGCTCCTCGCGGTCCGGGGCCGCGAGCACGGCCCCGAGCGTATCCCGGGGCCGGGATTTCTCGATCCCCTCGGCGACGCAGAGCAGGTGCAGGTCGTGGTTGCCGAGCACGGTCACCGCGGACGAGCCGAGTTCCTTCACGAAGCGCAGGCACCCCAGCGAATCGGGCCCGCGGTTCACCAGGTCGCCCACGAACCAGAGGCGGTCGCGGGCCGGATCGAAGGCGAACGAATCGACCAGGCGCCTCAGGGGATCGAGGCATCCCTGGAGGTCGCCGATCGCGTAGAGGGCCATGGGGCTTTGAAATGAAAAAGGGCGGCCGGGACCGCCCTTTCCCGCCGGAAGTGGCGGCTACTTCGAGCCGGCGACCAGGTAGTCCACCGCCGCCTTCACCTCGGCGTCGGGGAGCGAGGCATTGCCGCCCTTGGGCGGCATCGCCGCCTTGCCCTTGATCGCGCTCCCATAGAGCGCTTCCATGCCCGTCTTGATGCGCGGGCCCCAGGCCGCCTTGTCGCCCAGCTTCGGCGCACCCGCGGCACCGGTCGCATGGCAGGCCATGCACGAGGTGTCGTAGACCGCCTTGCCGCCCCTGGCCGGGGCGGCGACCGGCGCGACGGTCGCGACGGTCGCGACCTTGCGCGCGGCAGCCGTTGCCGACGGCGCCACGGCGCCCGCGCCATCGAGCTGAAGCCTGGCGACCGGCGCAATGCGCGAGGCGAGCGCTTCCGGCGCCATGGCGGGATCGTTCTCGAGCGAACGGGCGCTGTAGGCGCCGATCGCGAACTGCGCGAGCAGGATGATGCCCACGATGAGCGAAACCGTCCCGAAGCCGATCCAGATGGCGAGCTTCACCGGATGCGTTTCGCGGTTCACTTCGACGGGATCGGCGGGATGGTCGTGGGACATGATTTCCTCGGGCGTTCTTCTGCGGTGTCGGCGGGATTCGGCAGACCGCAATTATAGACCGCGACCACGGCGCGAACCACGGCGCGCGTTGGACCGGGGTGGCGAAGTCGTCTAGAATTCGCCCCCTACGCGCCCGTAGCTCAGCTGGATAGAGTACTGCCCTCCGAAGGCAGGGGTCG
>DAORTX010000229.1:0-2635 GCA_035432885.1 Usitatibacteraceae bacterium | reverse complement strand
GACTATGGCTGCTTCGTTCCCGACCTGACCAGGTTCGCCGCCCCTCAATGCGGGGGGGCCCGCCGGAATCGATTATCGCACATCGATTCAGGCATCGACGGCGCAGCTGCGGAAGCCCGCGAAGACATCGTTGCGCCCGGCAAGGTAGAAATTGCGCCAGCGGTTGTGCACGAGCCGGGCGCGGGTCGCGAAGCACCCGCCGCGCAGGACGCCGTGGGTGCGGAACCACGGCTCCGAGTATTCCGCGTAGGCGTCCTTCTCGAATCCGGGATACGGCGAGAACTCGCCGGACGTCCACTCCCACACGGTGCCGATCATCATCTCCAGGCCGCTCGCCGACGGGCGCGCATCCGGCTCGACGACGGGGCGGTCGCGGCGATAGTCGAGTCCCGGCGCCCCGTCCGGCGCGGCATCGCCCCAAGGGTAACGGTCGTCCCGTCCGCCGTTTCGCGCCGCGAACTCCCATTCGCTTTCCGTCGGCAGCCTGCGCCCGGCCCACCGGCACCAGGCTTCGGCTTCGTGCCGGCTCACCTGGACCACGGGTTCATGTTCGTGGAGATCCCGGTCGGCGTCGAACCACCGCAGGGTCCAACGGGAATCGTCCCGCTTCCAGTTGCGCGGCGCCGCGGCTCCCGTCGATTCACGCCAGCGCCAGCCCTCGGTCGACCACCAGGCCTCGCGCCGGTAACCGCCCTCCTCCACGAACGCGAGGAACTGGCCATTGGTCACCGGACGAGACGCCATGGAAAATGGCGCCACCCGCACCGGATGCGCCCACTTCTCGTTGTCGAACGCATGCTCCCCGTCGTCCCGGCGGGCGCCTTGCAGGAATTCGCCGCCGGCAAAATCCACGTCCCGGGCGATCGCGACCGTTGACGACGGCGCGGCCAGGTGGGCCCTTCGCGGCGCGGGCAATCCCAGCGTGTGCAGCGTCATGAGCAAGGCCTCGCCGTGCATGTCTTCGTGGAACAGCGCCAGGCGAAACCGGTGTCGGTCGCCCTCGCGGCTCGACGCGAGGTCGTCCAGCGTGGCCGCCAGCGTCTCCTCGAGATACCGAAGCACGGCTTCCCGCGGCGGATAGGCGAGGCGCCACCGCGAATCGTGGTCGACGGTTCGCGAATCGAAGAGGACGTCGGCGCCTGCCAGTCGCGACGGCGTGCGCGCGCCCTCGGGATCGTCGGGCCGCCAGCGCCGGCAGAAGAACTCCTGGAAGAACCCGATGTGCGCAAGCTCCCAGATCGGCGGGTTCACGATCTCCAGGAGCGGCACTTCCCACTGCTCGCCCTCGAGGTGGGCGTACATCGAGAGCGTATACTCGCGGCTGTCCCGCAAAGCGGCCGCGAGCGCGTCGATTTCGTTCAGCATGGGCAGGCCTTCCCCGGCCGGATTCACGGCCTTCATCGTGACGCCCGGCACGCGCGAGGCGAACAACGGCAACTGGCGCACCGCCCGGCGATGGGCCGGATTTCTCGCCGGCGTCGCGAAGCCGATTGTACAGAGTGAATGGAAGGGCGAGCCGGCCGACGTGGTCGTCGCGCTGCACGCCAGCCGGAGCGCCTCGTCCATCGAGCGCCTCAAGTCCCGGCAGCCGGAAACCCCGCTGGTCCTCGTCCTCTCGGGAACCGACCTTTACCGGGACCTCCCGGCGAGCGTCGAGGCCGCGCGCTCGCTCGCATTGGCCGACCGGATCGTCGCCCTCCAGGATGACGCGCTGTCGCACGTGCCCCGCGAGCACCTGGGCAAGTGCGTGGTCATCTACCAGTCCTCGACGACGATCGCTTCGGCCACGAAGGCCGCCGGGCGGCTCGACTGCGTGACCGTGGGGCACCTGCGCGTGGAAAAGGACCCGCGCACGCTCTGGCGTGCGATCGCGCTTCTCGACCGCCGGCTGCCCGTGCGCTTTCGTCACATCGGCGCCGCGCTGGACCCCGGACTCGCGAGCGAGGCCCGCGCGCTGATGGCGCGCGACCCGAGGTTCCGGTGGCACGGCGCGTTGCCGCACGGCCTCGCGCGGTGCGCCATCCGGGATGCGCACGTCCTCGTCCACCCCTCCGTCATGGAAGGCGGCGCCAATGTCATCGTCGAGGCGATCACCGCGGGGACGCCCGTGCTCGCCAGCCGCGTGTCGGGCAACATCGGCATGCTCGGCAGGAACTATCCGGGCTATTTCGAGGTCGGTGATCCTTCGGGGCTCGCGAGCCGGCTGGCCCGGCTCGCGGACGATCCCCGCGGCCTCGCGGCGCTGCGCAAGGCGTGCGAGGCGAGGCGCAAGCTCTTCTCCCCGACCCGCGAACGCCAGGCGCTGCTTTCGCTGCTGCGAAGCCTGGTTGCGGGCAACCGGGACTAGAATCCCTCCAACGACCCCGATTTCCGGAGATTCCACGATGGACTTGAAGGTCCGCCTCACCCAGTTCAGCCATGGCGGCGGATGCGGCTGCAAGATCGCCCCCGGCGTGCTCGAGCAGATCCTTTCCAAGGCCGCGCCGGGAGTGGTGCCAAGGCAGCTGCTGGTCGGCATCGAGACCGCCGACGACGCGGCCGTCTACCAGGTGAACGAGACGCAGGCCATCGTCGCCACGACCGACTTCTTCATGCCGATCGTCGACGACCCGTTCGATTTCGGGGCGATCGCCGC
>DAORTX010000228.1:0-2684 GCA_035432885.1 Usitatibacteraceae bacterium | reverse complement strand
AGCGAGGGCTCGCGCAGGCAGATCACCGCCTTCTTGCCGATGTGGTTCAGCGCGTCGCCCAGACCGACCGTGGTCGTCGTCTTGCCCTCGCCCGCAGGAGTGGGGCTGATGGCCGTCACGAGGATCAGCTTGCCGTCCGGCTTGCCCTTGAGCGAATCGATGTAGTCGAGCGAGATCTTCGCTTTGGTGCGGCCGAACGGCTCGATCGCCGATTCGGGAATACCGAGCCGTCCGGCGATGTCGCCGATAGGTTTCATCTTCGCCTTCTGGGCGATTTCGATGTCGGATTGCATGAAAAGTACCTCAGGAGATGGAAGATTTGATGCTTATGCGAGCTGCAGACTGCCCGCCGCCGTAGCTCATCAGCTCGCGGAGCGTGCCGCCCTTCGTGACCTTCACCGCGCAGTACTTGAGTTCCGCGATCTTGCCGAACGGATCCAGCGCGGGGTTGGTGAGGAGGTTGGCGGCCGCCTCGTAGTAGGCGAACGGGATGAAGACGCTGCCGCGCGGCGTGCCGTCGTCGGCGCGCGCCGCGAGAGCGATCTCACCGCGCCGCGATGCGACGGTGATCACGTCCCCGGGCAGCGCCCCGAGCTGGTCGAGGTCCAGGGGGTGAATCGAGACCACCGCCCGCGGCTCGATCGCATCCAGCACGGACGCCCGGCGTGTCATGGAGCCGGTGTGCCAGTGCTCGAGCTGGCGCCCGGTGATGAGCACGAAGGGGTACTCGGCGTCCGGCCGCTCGTTGGCCGGGATCAAGTCCGCGGGCACGAACTTCGCCTTGCCGTCCTTCGTCGGAAAGTCATCGGTGAAGACGACCGACTGGCCGGGATCGTCCTCGGTGCGGCACGGGTAGGTGACCGCCGACTGCGCCTCGAGGCGCTCCCAGGAGATGCCGCCGATGGAGTTCATCGCGCCGCGCATCTCCTCGTACACCTGCGCCACGCCGCTCTCCGGCCCCTCGTAGTTCCAGGCGAGGCCCAGGCGCCTCGCGATCTCCTGCGTGATCCAGAGGTCCTGCCGCGCCTCGCCCGGCGCGTCCAGCGCCCGGCGCCCCATCTGCACGATGCGGTCGGTGTTGGTGACCGTTCCCGTCTTCTCGGGCCAGGCCGAGGCCGGCAGCACCACATCGGCAAGATAGGCCGTCTCGGTGAGGAAGATGTCCTGCACGACGAGGTGCTCGAGCTTCGCGAGCCCCTCGCGCGCATGGTGGGCGTTCGGGTCCGACATCGCCGGGTTCTCGCCCAGCACGTACATACCTCGGATGCTTCCCTCGCACGCCGCATCCATGATCTCCACCACGGTGAGGCCCGGCTTCGTGTCGAGCTTCTGCCCCCAGTACTTCTCGAAGCGCGCGTTGGCTTCCGGGTTATCCACGCGCTGGTAGTCCGGGAACATCATCGGAATGAGCCCCGCGTCGGAGGCGCCCTGCACGTTGTTCTGGCCGCGCAGCGGATGCAGCCCCGATCCGGGCTTGCCGATCTGGCCGGTCATCAGGGTGAGCGCGATGAGGCAGCGCGCGTTGTCGGTGCCGTGCACGTGCTGCGAGATGCCCATGCCCCACAGGATCATCGAACCTTTCGACGTGGCATAGGCACGCGCCACCTCGCGGATCGTTTCCGCCGGGATGCCGCAGTGGGGCGCCATCGCCTCCGGGCTGAAGCCCTGCGCGTTCTCCTTGAGGGCTTCGAATCCGGTGGTGCGCTGGCGGATGAACTCCGGGTCCACGAGGTTCTCCTCGAGGATCGTGTAGATCATCGCGTTGAGGAGCGCCACGTCCATGTCCGGCGTGAACTGCAGCACGCGCCAGGCGTGCCGGGCGATGTCGGTGCGCCGCGGGTCGGCGACCACCAGCTTCGCGCCGCGCTTCACCGCGTTCTTGATCCAGGTCGCCGCCACCGGGTGATTCGAGGTGGGATTGGAGCCGATGAGGAAGATGAACTCCGCCCGTTCAACATCCCCCACCGGGTTCGATACCGCGCCGGAGCCGATGCCCTCCAGCAGCGCCGCCACCGAGGAGGCGTGGCACAGGCGCGTGCAGTGATCCACGTTGTTGGAGCCGAATCCCGTGCGCACCAGCTTCTGGAAGAGGTAGGCCTCTTCATTGGAGCCCTTGGCGCTGCCGAAACCCGCCAGCGCGTTGCCGCCGTGCGCGTCGCGCACCTTCCTCAACCCGCCGGCGGCTAGGTCAAGCGCCTCTTCCCAGGTCGCCTCGCGGAAGACGTCGCTCCAGTTCGTGGGGTCGACCGTGAACTGCGCGTGCTTGGGCGCGCCGGGCTTGCGGATGAGCGGCTTCGTCAGACGGTGCGGGTGGTGCGCGTAATCGAAGCCGAAGCGGCCCTTCACGCACAGGCGGTCGTGGTTGGCGGGCCCGTCGCGGCCATCGACGCGCACGATCGTGTTGTCCTTCACGTGGTAGGTGAGCTGGCAGCCCACGCCGCAGAACGGGCAGATGGAATCGACCGTCTTGTCGGCCTTCATCTGGTAAGCCAGCTTGGCAGGAGCCAGGGCCCCCGTGGGGCAGGCCTGCACGCACTCGCCGCAGGCGACACAGGTCGATTCCCCCATCGGGTCGTCGAAGTCGAAGGTGATCCTGGCGTGCGAGCCGCGCCACGAGTAGCCGATGACATCGTTCACCTGCTCCTCGCGGCAGGCGCGCACGCAGCGCGTGCACTGGATGCAGG
>DAORTX010000227.1:0-2744 GCA_035432885.1 Usitatibacteraceae bacterium | reverse complement strand
GCCCTCGAAGTCCTCGCCCGCCTTCTTCGGGTTCACGCCGGCCACGAAGCAGTTCTTCCCGTTCGCGTAGTCGCGGCACATCTTCGTGTGGAACTGGCCGGTCTTGCCGGTGATGCCCTGGGTGATGACCCGCGTGTCCTTGTCGATGAGAATGCTCATGTGCTTTCCTCGCCCCCTAGCCTTTCGCCGCCGCGACCACCTTCGCGGCCGCATCGCCCATGTCCGCCGCCGAGATGATCGGCAGCCCGGAATCGGCGAGTATCTTCTTGCCGAGGTCCACGTTCGTGCCTTCGAGGCGCACGACGAGCGGCACCTCGAGGCCCACCTGTTTCGCCGCGGCGACCACGCCCTCGGCGATCGTGTCGCACTTCATGATGCCGCCGAAGATGTTCACGAGAATCGCCTTCAGGCCCGGGCGCGCGAGCATGATCTTGAAGGCTTCCGTCACCTTCTCGGTGGTGGCGCCGCCGCCCACGTCGAGGAAGTTCGCCGGGTTGCCGCCGAAGAGCTTGATCGTGTCCATGGTCGCCATGGCGAGGCCCGCCCCGTTCACGAGGCAGCCGATGTTGCCGTCGAGCGAGATGTAGGAGAGGTCGAACTTCGAGGCCTCGATCTCCGCGGGATCCTCCTCGTCCAGGTCGCGGTAGGCGACGATCTCGGGGTGGCGGAAGAGCGCGTTGGAATCGAAATTGAGCTTCGCGTCGAGGGCGACCACTTTCCCGTCGCCGGTCACGATGAGGGGATTTACTTCCGCGAGCGAGCAGTCGCACTCGTCGAAGACGCGGTAGAGGTTCTTCAGCAGGTCGCGCGCCTGCGCGATCGAGGCCTCGGGAACGCCGATCTTGCGCGCGATGTCCTCGGCCTCGGCGTCCTTGAGACCCGTCTTCGGGTCGATCGCCACGCGGTGGATCTTCTCCGGCGTCTTCGCGGCGACTTCCTCGATGTCCATGCCGCCTTCGCTCGAGGCCATCATCGTCGCGCGCTGCGTGGCGCGGTCGACGACGAGCGCCACGTAGAGTTCCTTGCGGATGTCCGCGCCCTCCTCGATGAGAAGCCGGCGGACCTTGCGGCCTTCCGGGCCCGTCTGGTGGGTGACGAGCGTCATGCCGAGGATCTTCGAGGCGAGCTCCTTTGCTTCCGCGGGCGACTTCGCGACCTTCACGCCACCGCCCTTGCCCCGGCCTCCGGCATGGATCTGGGCCTTCACCACCCAGACCTTGCCGCCAAGGGTCTCGGCGGCCTTCACCGCCTCGTCAACGGAGAGCGCGGGAATGCCGCGGGGCGTGGGCACGCCGAATTTCCGGAAGACTTCCTTGCCCTGGTATTCGTGGATGTTCATGGTCGGGGGGAGTGGGAATTGAGAGCCCGGCCATTCTAGCAGCCGGTGCCGTGGACACGGCCTTGATGCGGATCAGCAAACCCGTAATCGGGGACGCTTCAATGAAGGGGACGCTTCCCTTCATCCTTCATCAGTGGTTTTCCGAGGACCCGGTGTCGCCGAGCGGCGAGGAGCCGCGATACCAGGCCGGGTAGAAACGCGCCACGGCCGGCGCATGGGATTCGAGCGCGTGGCAGCGGTCGAGTTGCGGCGGCTTGCCGTCGCCCGGCCTGAGACCCTGCCCCGCGAAGGTCTGGATGGCCGCCGTGGCGAGCGAGCCCGCGAGCTCCGTGATGTGCGTGCAGCCGCGCACGCCGCCGAGCAGCTCCTTCACCTTGCGCAGGTATCCGGGCCCGATCGAGAGGCCGACCAGCTTCGCGTAGTCGGGCGCGATGCGGTCGCACTCCCCGGTGTAGGGCATCGCATCCGTGGCCGCGGCGGCGTCGACGATTCGCAGCTCCCGATCCACGGTGATGCGAAGCCACATCTCGTGGACCGGCTCGCCTGGCGCAAGCCTGCGCCCGCCCACCGGAAATTCCACGTCCTTGCGGTCGAGAAGCCGCCCCTCGATGTCGAAGAGACCGTCCTCGCGCTTGTAGCCGACGATCTCGATCGTGCGGCGGTGAAGGGGCTCGCGCTTCGCCGTTGGCTCAGAGAGCGACATCGACGGCGACGCCGGCGCCACCCTTGCTCGCCTGGCGGATGGCCTCGGCGAATTCCTGGCCCGTCTGGTAGCGCTGGTTGTAGTCCTTGGCGAGCGCCTTGTCGATGATCGCGTCGATCCAGGCCGGCAGGTTCGGGTTCAACTCGCGGATCGCCGGGTGCGGGTTGCTCGCGATGGCGAACATGAGCTGGGTCATCGACTCGCCCTCGAACGGCAGGCGCCCGCAGAGCATCTGGAAGAGCGTGACCCCGAGCGAGAAGAGGTCGGAGCGGCCGTCGATCTTCTTGCCGGCCAGCTGTTCGGGCGACATGTACGAGGGCGTGCCGAGCACCATGCCCGTCTTCGTCTTGGAGGAATCCGTCACGCGCGCGATGCCGAAGTCGGTCACCTTCGCGACGTCGCTCTCCGGCTCGTACATGATGTTGGCCGGCTTGATGTCGCGGTGCACCACGCCCATCGAGTGCGCGTATCCCAGGGCGTCGGCCACTCGCTCGACGATCGAGAGCACGCGGCCTGCGGGCAGGAGGTTGGGCTGCTTCACGTAGGGCACGAGGTCCTTGCCCTTCAGGAACTCCATGGCGATGTAGGCGAGGTCGTGCTCCTCGCCCGCGTCGTAGATGGTGACGATGTTGGGGTGCGTGAGGCGGCCGGCCGTCTCCGCCTCGCGGAAGAAGCGCTCCTTGGCCTCCTGCAGCTCGTCGC
>DAORTX010000226.1:0-2763 GCA_035432885.1 Usitatibacteraceae bacterium | reverse complement strand
TGAGCACCTTGGCCGCGTGCTGCATCACGTCCCAGTCGCTCTGGGAGCCCATCACCACGCCGACGACCGGTTTCATCATGGTCGATGCCTCACGACGCGAGCGCGCGCGCGTCCTCGATGGAGGCGCGGTAGGAGTCGAAGATGCGCTCGAGCGCCGTGGCCATGTCCACCTTCGGCGCCCAGCCCAGTTCCTTCATCGTGTCGTCGATCTTCGGCACGCGGTTCTGCACGTCCTGGTATCCCTTCCCGTAGTACGCGTCCGAGCTCACTTCGACGATCTTCACCTTCGCGGCGCTGTCGCGGTATTCCGGATAGGACTTCGCCAGCTCGAGCATCATCGTCGCGAGCTCCCGGACGGAATAGTTGTTGGCCGGGTTGCCGATGTTGTAGATGCGCCCGGAGGCCACGCCGCCGCGGTTCTCGACGATGCTCATCAGGGCCGCGATGCCGTCGTCGATGAAGGTGAAGGCGCGCTTCTGCGAGCCGCCGTCGACCAGCTTGATCGGCTCGCCGCGCACGATGTGGCCGAAGAACTGCGTGATCACGCGCGACGATCCCTCCTTGGCCGTGTGGATGGAATCGAGACCGGCGCCGATCCAGTTGAACGGGCGGAACAGCGTGAAGTCGAGGCTGCCCATGGAACCGTAGGCCCAGATCACCCGGTCCATCAGCTGCTTGGAGCACGAGTAGATCCAGCGCTGCTTGTCGATGGGGCCCAGGACGAGTTCGGAGGCGTAGGGGTCGAACTGCTCGTCGCGGCACATCCCGTAGACTTCCGACGTCGAGGGGAAGAGGATGCGCTTGCCGTACTTCACGCACCACCGCACGATCGGCAGGTTCGCCTCGAAGTCCAGCTCGAAGACCTTGAGCGGCTCCCGGACGTAGGTCGCGGGCGTGGCGATCGCCACCAGCGGCAGAACCACGTCGCATTTGCGGACGTGGTATTCGATCCACTCGCGGTTGATCGTGATGTCGCCTTCGAAGAAGTGGAACCGCGGGTGCTCGAGGAGCTCGGTCACCCGGTCCGATCCCATGTCCATGCCGAAGACTTCCCAGTCGGTGTCCTCGAGGATCTTGCGGGAGAGGTGGTGGCCGATGAAGCCGTTCACGCCGAGGATGCAGATGCGCTTGGTCATGGTGCCTTCGGGGTCGCGTCCATTGCCGAAGGCGCAGGGGGCGCCGTCAGCGAAAGCTGAATTGTCCCATGCCGCCCCCGCCGGCGGCAAAGCGCGCGGCGAGCGGGGCGCCGGCGAGAAGTCCTTCGCCTTCGATCTCGATCTCGCGCACATTGAGCCAGCGGCCGTCCCCACAGCAGGCCCAGGTCTCTCCCCCGTCCACGGCCAGGACGCCGGGAGGGCCCGCGGCGAGCGCGGGCGGTTCGCACCACCACGTGCGCAGCACCCGGACGCGCCTGCCCGCGAGCGACGTGAAGGCGCCCGGGTAGGGCGGCGCCACGGCGCGCACGAGGTCGTGGATCTCCCGGGCACCCTTGCGCCAGTCGACAAGACCGTCCTCGGGACGGCGCGCGCCGAAATAGCTTCCCTCCCGAAGCGCCTGGGGCCGAAGCGGGGCGGTGCCGGCGAGGAGCGCCGGCAGCGTGCGATCCAGGACCCGGGCCGCCGCGTGCGCGACGCGGTCGAAGACCTCGGCCGCGGTGTCGTTGTCGCCGATGGGCACGGCTTCCTGGCCCGCGATTCGGCCCGCGTCGGGCTTCTCCACCATCTCGTGGAGCGTCGCACCCGTCTCGCGCTCGCCGCCGATGATGGCCCAGTTGACCGGCACGCGGCCGCGGAACTTCGGCAGCAGCGAGCCGTGCAGGTTGTAGGCGCCCCGGCGCGCGGTGGCGAGAACGGCGGGAGAAAGCATGCGCCGGTAGTAGAAGGAGAAGAGGAAGTCGGGCGCGATCGCCGCGAGCCGCGCGACGAACGCCAGCTCGTTCGGGTCGTCCGGCGTCGCGACTTCGAGCCCCGCCTCCTGCGCGAGCTTCAGGACGCTGCCGAACCAGACGTTCTCGTCGGGATCGTCGCGATGGGTGACCACGAGCGGCACGCGGACACCGTGCGCGAGCAGCACCGGCAGGCAGCGGCAGCCCACGTCGTGGTAGGCGAAGACGACGGCCGTGGCGCTCACGCGTCGCGTTTCTCGAGCACCGCCTGGACGAGGTAGCGCGGCCGCTCGCGGACCTGCTGGTAGATGCGCCCCACGTACTCGCCGACGAGGCCCAGCCCGAAGAGGACGACGCCGATCAGGAAGAAGGCGAGGATGTCCCGGTCCCAGATCACCCACAGGCCGTCGCCGTCGCCCGCGAGGATGCGCTTCACGATCACCACGAAGTAGGCGGCGAGCGCCACGATCGACACGCCGATGCCGAAGAGCGAGAAGAGCTGCAGCGGCACGACGGAGAAGCCGGTGACCAGGTCGAAGTTGAGCCGGATGAGCTTGTAGAGGGAGTACTTGGACTCTCCCGCGGCGCGCTCCTCGTGGGAGACCTCCACTTCCGCGGGATTCTGGGAGAACGAGTAGCCGAGGGCGGGGATATAGGTGCTCACCTCGCGCGAGGAGCGGATCGCGTCCACGATGGCCCGGTCGTAGGCGCGCAGCATGCAGCCCTGGTCGGTCATGCGGATGCGCGTGAGACGCTCGCGCAGCCCGTTCATCGCCTTGGAGGCCACGCGGCGCCACGCCGCGTCCTGCCGCATGAGGCGAACGGAGCCCACGTAGTCGTGCCCCTCGTCCATCTTCGCGAGGAGCTTGCCGATCTCC
>DAORTX010000225.1:0-2797 GCA_035432885.1 Usitatibacteraceae bacterium | reverse complement strand
CTGTAAAGATGTCTTTACATATGAGCCTCGAGTACGCCTTTCCGTCGGACCGGCTCGGGACGCTGGATTCCGGCAGCCCCGTCCCGCTCTACGCCCAGATGGCCGAGCGGTTCACGGACTTGATCCGCGAGTTGGGCGACAACGCCGTCGGAAAGGCGCTGCCGCCCGAGGCCGAGTGCGCTGAAGTGTTCGGGGTGAGCCGGCCGACCGTGCGCCAGGCGATGGCCTCCCTCCTTTCGCAAGGGCTCATCGAGCGCGAGAAGGGCCGCGGCACGTTCGTCACGCGCCCGAAGCTTTCGCACGACATCAGCCACGACTTCGACGACGAGATGCGGCGGGCCGCCCACAGCACGACCTACCGGCTTCTCGCCTGGGACCGCGTGGCGCCCTCACCGGACCTCGCGCGCGTCTTTGCATCGGCCAGGTCTTCGGGCCTTTACCACCTGAAGCGCCTCCGGTCGGTCGACCAGGAGATCGTGGGGATCGAGGAGCGCTTCATCCCCGAGGCGATCGCATCCGGGATGCCGCGCAAGTCGCTCGAGAAGCAGTCGATCTTCGCGCTGCTGCGGCACGCGCAGGCCGAGCCGATCGCGCTCATCGACATCGAGGTGAGCAGCCAGGTCGCGGACCGCGCCATGGCCCGGCTTCTCGGGATCAAGGCGGGCGCGCCGCTGCTCGTGCGCACGAGCACCCTGCGCGGGCCGCGCGGTGCCCCGCTGGCCCACGGCACGACGACCTTCATCGCCGAGCACTACTCCTTCCGCTTCACCGCCAGATACTCCCGCGCGCCGCAGTAGCCGCGCGGTTTCCGCCCCCTTCCGCAGCCCAGCCTCACCGAGAGGATTCCCACGATGCCACAGCCGTACCAGGTGATTTGCGTCCAGCCCGCCATCCACACCGCGCGAAATCGGAAGGACGTCAAGGCGAACGTCCAGCGGATCGCGAACGTGCTCGAGGAGATGGTCTTCCTGCAGCACCGCCGGCAGGAAACCCGCGGCATGGGGAAGGTGCGGCTGATCGCCTTCCCGGAATACGGCTTCAGCGACTGGCGCAAGCTGGCGCGCGGCCTGGTGAACGGGCTCGACATCGCCGTAGAGATCCCGGGCCCGGAGGTGGAGCCGCTCGCGATCGCCGCCAAGCAGTGCGGGACGTACATCGCCGCGCAGGCGCTGGAGATCCTGCCGCAGTTCCCCAACCACTACATGAACGCCGCCTTCATCTTCGGCCCGAACGGCGACCTCGTCTACAAGCGCCACAAGCTGCGCCATGGCCTGCTGACCCTCTACACGAGCCCCAACGACATCCTCGACCGGTACATGGCGGAGTTCAGCAACGGCCGCTCCGTCGGCGAGACGGTGTTCCCCGTCGCCGACACGGACATCGGGCGGCTGGGCATGTGCGTCTGCCATGAAGTGCGCACCCCCGAGGTTGCGCGGCAGCTCACCTCGAACGGCGCCGAAGTCATCATCCGCCCGACCATCGAGCCGGACATTGCAGGCCGGGACATGCTCGACCGCGCGCGGGCGATCGAGAACAAGGTCTACTGGGTGGTCTCGAACGCCGGCCACTCGGTCGAGGACAGGACGACGGGCGACAGCGGGTCCTCCCGGATCATCGGGTTCCGCGGGGAGGTCATCGCGGAATCCCACGTCTCCGACTCCACCACCTGGGGGACGATCGACGTGGACCGGCTTCGCGCCTCGAGGGGCCCCTCGCGCCTGCCCCTCTACGCCCCTGCCGTCTTCGACTATCACCAGCGGCCTTCCCTGCCGCCCAACATGCTGGGCGACGAGCAGCCGGACCGGGCGAAGCTGGAAGCGGAGTACGTGCGGCTCGGCCTCATCCCGGCGGTAGCCAGCAACTAGGGCGCAGCCCCTCGATTCACTCGACTGGCACTACAGGCAACTTCTCCACGCCATCCGAATTCCCCCACCCAAGGAGATCCCCATGTTGCGAGGCCCCCTGCACGTCGTTGGAACCGCGATCCTCTGTGCGGTGCTGGTGCTGCTCCCGGAAGTGAGCGTGGCGAACACGTATCCCGCGAAGCCGGTCAAGATCCTCGTCGGCTGGGCGCCCGGCGGCGGGGTGGACGTGACCGCGCGCCTGATCGCGCAGAAGCTGTCCTCCGTCTGGGGGCAGCAGGTCATCGTCGAGAACCGCCCGGGCGCCGGGGGGAACCTCGCGGCCGACCTTGCCGCGAAGTCCGCGCCCGACGGCTACACGCTCTTCCTCGGCACGACGGGTGAGCTGGCGGTCAACGCCACTCTCTTCCGGAACTTGCCTTACCACCCCGTCCGGGATTTCTCGCACATCGCCATGGCGGTGCGCGTTCCCATGATCCTCGCCCTGCATCCGTCGGTGCCCGCGAAGGATGTCCGGGCTCTCGTCGAGTACTCCAAGAGCCAGCCCAACGGCCTCACCTACGCGTCACCCGGGAACGGGAGCATCGGGCACCTCACTGCGGAACTACTCAAGTCTGCGACGGGCGCGAAGCTGCTGCACATTCCCTACAAGGGTGCTGCGCCGGCCACGGCCGACCTCGTCGGCGGGCAGGTCCAGATGGGGTTCAGCAGCCTTCCGGCGGTGCTGCCCCACGTGCAAGCGGGGCGGCTCAAGGCCATCGCGGTCACGACGGAGGGGCGCGTGGAAGCGGCGCCTGAGCTGCCGACGATCTCGGAGTCCGGGTTCCCCGGGCTGAGCGCCTTCGGCTGGTACGCCTTCGTGGGCCCCGCGGGCATGCCCCAGGCCATGGTGGACAAGCTGAACCGCGACATCAGCGAAGTGGTTTCCGACCCGG
>DAORTX010000224.1:0-2819 GCA_035432885.1 Usitatibacteraceae bacterium | reverse complement strand
CGATCCCAGCGGCAAGGTGGCCTACAACGGCGCCATCGACGACAAGCGCTCCGCCGACGTGGCCGACGTGAAGACGGCGAAGAACTACGTGGTCGCCGCCCTCGAGGAGATGAAGGCCGGCAAGCCGGTCTCCAACGCCTCCAACGCGCCCTACGGCTGCACGATCAAGTACAAGTAATTCCCCTGCGCCGCCCTTCCCGAGGCCCGCCCGCCAGGCGGGCCTTCGCCTTTGGTCCCACGAAAAGGGGTGAACCGATCTTCCGGGCGGCCTGTCGAACCGGGAGGTGACGTCGCGCACGGGAACGGTTGCCGCGCGGCGCCGTGAACTCCAGGGAGGCGCCCATCGAACGCACCGCTTTCCCGCAGCGCCCGACATCGCGCCCGCTGGCACTGGCGTTCGCGGGGCTCGTTTCCTGGCTGGCGATCGCGGCCACCGTCCCGGTGGCCGCGCCCGTGGTCACGCTGCGCATCCAGGGCGCCATCGGACCGGCCGTGGCCGACTACGTGGAGCGCAACATCGCCCGCGCGGCAGGCGAGGGCGCGCAGCTGGTGGTCCTGCAGATGGATACGCCGGGCGGGCTCGATTCCTCCATGCGCCAGATCGTGAAGGCGATGCTCGCCTCGCCCGTGCCGGTGGCGAGCTATGTCTCGCCGGGCGGGGCCCGCGCCGCGAGCGCGGGAACCTACATCCTCTACGCGAGCCACGTCGCCGCGATGGCCCCGGGCACGAACCTGGGCGCCGCGACTCCCGTGCAGATCGGCATCCTGCCCGGCTCGCCCGAGGCGAAGGAGCCGGCGCCCGCGCCCGCGGCGGCCGAACCCGGCGCCGAGGCCGGCCAGCCGCGCCCCGGCAGGGCAGGTCCGGATGCCGCACCGGGCAAGCCGGAATCGGAGACGGCATCGGGCAAGGCCGGCCAGTCCGCGGCAGCGAAGGACGCCGCCGCCGCGGGCGGCTCGGCGATGACGCGCAAGCAGGTGAGCGATGCCTCCGCCTATATCCGGGGCCTCGCGCAGCTTCGCGGACGCAACGTCGAGTGGGGCGAGAAGGCGGTGCGGGAGGCGGCGAGCCTCTCGGCGCAGGAGGCGCTCGCGAAGAACGTGATCGACCTCGTGGCCGACGACCTGCCGCAACTCCTCGCGCGGCTCGACGGCCGCGCGATCACGATTCACGGCGTCGCCCGGACGCTCGCCACGGCGGACGCCGCCGTCGTCGCGCGCGATCCGGACTGGCGCTCCCGCCTGCTCGCCGTCATCACCGACCCCGGCATCGCGCTGATCCTCATGATGATCGGCGTCTACGGCCTCTTCTTCGAGTTCACTTCGCCGGGCGTGGGCGTGCCCGGCGTGCTGGGCGGCATCTGCCTGCTGCTCGCGCTCTACGCGCTGAACCTCCTGCCGGTGAACTACGCGGGACTCGCCCTGATGCTTCTCGGCATCGCGTTCATGGTCTCGGAGGCGTTCCTGCCGGGGTTCGGCGTCCTCGGCACGGGCGGGGTCGTCGCCTTCGTGGCGGGCGCGCTCTTCCTCTTCGACACCGAGGTGCCCGGCTTCGGGATCCCGATCGCGCTCATCGTCACCGTCGCGGTGGCGAGCGCCCTGCTCATCGGCGCCGTGGGCGGCATGGCGTGGAAGGCGCGCGCGCGCGCGGTCGTCACCGGCGCCCAGGAGCTGATCGGCATGACCGCGCAGGTGCTGGAGGACACGTCCGGCGACGGCTGGGCGCGGCTGCACGGCGAGACCTGGCGCGTCGCCTCGGCGACACCGCTCTCGCGCGGGCAGCGGGTTCGCGTGCGCGCGCGACGGGGCCTCGTGCTCGAGGTCGTGCCCGAGGAAACGAAGTCAAAAGGAGAGTAGCCATGGGATTCGATCTCGGTTTCGGCGGCCTGGCCCTGGTGGTGCTGGCGCTGCTCGTCTCGATGTTCCGCGTGCTGCGGGAATACGAGCGCGGCGTGGTCTTCCAGCTCGGGCGCTTCTGGAAGGTGAAGGGCCCCGGGCTCGTGATCGTGGTGCCGGTGATCCAGCAGATGGTGCGGGTGGACCTTCGCACCGTCGTGCTCGACGTCCCGACCCAGGACGTGATCTCGCGCGACAACGTGTCGGTGAAGGTGAACGCGGTCGTCTACCTGCGCGTGGTGGACCCCGAGAAGGCCATCATCCAGGTCGAGGAGTTCCTGAACGCCACCAGCCAGCTCGCGCAGACCACGCTTCGCGCGGTGCTCGGCAAGCACGAACTGGACGAGATGCTCGCCGAGCGCGAGCGGCTCAATCTCGACATCCAGCAGGTGCTCGACGCCCAGACCGACGCCTGGGGCATCAAGGTCGCCAACGTCGAGATCAAGCACGTGGACCTCGACGAGTCCATGGTGCGCGCCATCGCGCGCCAGGCCGAGGCCGAGCGCGAGCGGCGCGCCAAGGTGATCCACGCCGAGGGCGAGCTGCAGGCCTCCGAGAAGCTCATGATGGCCGCCGAGATGCTCTCGCGGCAGCCGGGCGCCATGCAGCTTCGCTACATGCAGACCCTCGGCGCCATCGCGGGCGACAAGTCCTCGACCATCGTCTTCCCGCTGCCCATCGAGCTCTTCGAGGGCATGGCGGAACTGGGCAAGCGCGCCCTGGCGCCGCGAGCCTGAGCGGGCGGCGGGGCCCGTCCTTGCGGAAACTTGACGCATATCAAGGCCCGGCCTTTTAAGCTGCATATGCTGTGCACCTTATAGAAGGTGCATTTCATATCCAGCAATAGCCCGCCCCGCGGGCGAAAGGAAAGGCCGCCATGCAACCCACCCGCAACCTCTGGCGATGGCTCGCCGTCGTCTTCGTGC
>DAORTX010000223.1:0-2830 GCA_035432885.1 Usitatibacteraceae bacterium | reverse complement strand
CGTCATGCGCGGAAAGTCGAAATGCGGGAGCGCCTTCTCCTCCACGAGGTCGAGGATGCGCGTCTGGTTGCCGCCCTGCAGGTCCTTGTCGGACTTGATGATCGCCAGCACTTCGTCGATCGACGTGCGGACAAGCACATCGGGCGCCGTTTCCTGGGTGGCGGCCGCGGACGCGAGGGCCGCGAAGGCGGCCAGCGCGAGGGAGGCGATGCTGCGTCTCATGGGGTCATCCTGTCTGGTTGGCTCACTGGCGGTTGGAGCGATCCGCGCGTGCCGGGTTCCCGGCCGCTATTTCTTCGCGCCGTCTTCCTGGGCCTTGCTGAAGAGGAGCTGCCCGATGAGGCGCTCGAGCACGACGGCCGACTGCGTGATCGTGACCCGGTCGCCGTCGGCGAGCTTCTTGTCGTCGCCGCCGGCGTCCAATCCAACGTACTGCTCGCCCAGGAGTCCCGACGTGAGGATCGAGGCGCTCGTGTCCTTCGGGAAGCCGTAACGCGTGTCCAGGGCGAGGATGACCGACGCCTGGAAGCGCTCGTTGTCGAAGCGGATGTCGGCGACCCGGCCGACCAGCACGCCGGAGCTGCGCACCGGAGCGCGCACCTTGAGGCCGCCGATGTTGTCGAAGCGGGCCTCGACGCGGTAGGTGGCGTTGGCCCGCTCCGCCCCGAGGTTGCCCGCCTTCAGCGCGAGCACGAGGAGCGCGGCGAAACCCGCCATCACGAAGGCGCCGAACCAGAGATCGATGGTCGTTCTTTCCATGGTATCCGTGCTTGTCCCGAGTTGCCCTTCAGGTGCCGCCGCGCAGCATGAAGGCGGTGAGCACCAGGTCCAGGGCGAGAATGGTGAGCGCCGAACTCACCACGGTGCGGGTCGTCGCTCCCGAGACGCCCTCGGCGGTCGGCGGCGCGTCGAAACCCTCGAAAGTCGCGATGACCGTCACCGCGATCCCGAAGACGAAACTCTTCACGACGCCGTTCATCACATCATACTGGAAGTCCACCGCCGCCTGCATCTGCGACCAGAACGCGCCGGGGTCCACGCCGACCAGGACCACGCCCACGATGTAGCCCCCGAACACGCCCATGGCCGAGAACATCGCGGCGAGCAGCGGCATGGAGATCACGCCCGCCCAGAAACGCGGCGCGATGACGCGCGCCATCGGCGAGACGGCCATCATGTCCATCGCGGTCAGCTGCTCGGTCGCCTTCATGAGCCCGATTTCGGCGGTGATCGCCGATCCGGCGCGGCTCGCGAAAAGGAGCGCGGCGACCACCGGGCCGAGTTCCCTCACCAGCGAGAGCGCGACCAGGACGCCGATGGAATCCTGCGCGCCGTACTTCTGCAGCGTCTCGAATCCCTGCAGGCCCAGCACCATGCCCACGAAGAGGCCCGACACGATGATGATGATGAGCGAGAGCACGCCGGTGAAGTACACCTCGCGCATGACCAGGCGGAAGCGCCGGACGCTCGTGCCGGAGGCCGCGAGCACGACGAAGAAGAAACGCAGCATCGCGCCGGCGCGCCAGACGTTTTCGATGAAGTTGTGGCCCACCCGCGTGAGGGTGCGGCTCGCGCGGCTAAGCATGGGCCGCCTCCGCCCGCGCGCGCGCGAGCCCCACGTCCACGTCGTATTCCGGCGCGGGGTAATGGAACGGCACGGGGCCGTCGATCTCCCCGTGGACGAACTGGTGGACCACGGGCAGCTCCGTCGCGCGAATCTGCGCCGGCGTTCCTTCGCCGACCACGCGTCCCTCGGCCACGAAGTAGAGGTAATCGACGATCTGCAGGGACTCCACGACGTCGTGCGTGACGATGATCGAGGTTGCGCCCAGCGCGTCGTTCAGGCGCCGGATGAGGCTGCCCACCACGGACATCGCGATCGGGTCGAGCCCGGCAAAGGGCTCGTCGTACATGACCAGCATCGGATCCATGACCACCGCGCGCGCGAGCGCCACGCGCCTCGCCATGCCGCCCGAGAGTTCCGAGGGCATGAGGTTGTGCGCGCCGCGAAGCCCCACGGCCTCGAGCTTCATGAGGACCAGGTCGCGGACCATCGCCTCCGACAGGGTGGCGTGCTCGCGAAGGGGAAAGGCGACGTTGTCGAACACGGTCATGTCGGTGAAGAGGGCGCCGAACTGGAACAGCATGCTCATCCGGCGGCGAAGGGCGTAAAGGCCCTCGAGGTCGAGTTCGTGCACCACGCTCCCGCCCACGCGGATCGATCCCTTCGACGGCCGAAGCTGCCCGCCGATGAGGCGCAGGAGCGTGGTCTTGCCGCAGCCACTGCCGCCCATGATGGCGATCACCTTCCCGCGCGGCATGCGCATGGAGATGCCCTCGAGGACCGGGCGGCGACCGTAGCCGAAGCTGACGGCGTCGATCTCGACGAGGTTCTCTTCGGTCACTCGGGTGGGGGCGGAACTGGCGAAATCGGGAGTTCATTCTAGCAGCAATCCCCGGCGCGGCCGGCGGCGGGGCGTCCTATAATCCCCGTCACACTCGCGTGCCCCGGCGCCCCGGATGAAACCCCGCCTATTGCTGGTCGACGACGATCCCCTGATCACGGAAAGCCTCGCCTTCGTGCTCGGGGCGGACTTCGATCTCACCTGCGCCTCGGACCGGGCTTCCGCCGTCGCCGCGCTGCGCGAACTGGCCGCGCCGCCCGAACTCGCCCTGATCGACCTGGGCCTTCCGCCGGCGCCCCACCTGCCCAACGAGGGATTCAAGCTGATCGGCGACCTCCTTGCCCATGCCCCCGACGTTCGCATCGTCGTCCTCACCGGCCAGAACGAGGAGTCGAACGCCCGCCGCGCCCGGGCGCTGGGTGCCG
>DAORTX010000222.1:0-2956 GCA_035432885.1 Usitatibacteraceae bacterium | reverse complement strand
ACGCCGGATTCCAGCAGCACGTCGGCTTCGACCGTGGGATTGCCGCGCGAATCGAGGATCTCGCGGGCGACGACTTCGACGATGGCGGTCATGCAGGCTCCCTGTCCGGTTGCGGTGCGCGCGCGGCCGGCGTGGCGCCGCGACACCAGGGAGATATTCTAGTCCAAAGGGGGGGTGACCGCCCCTGCGCGCGTGCCGCTCAGAGCTTCTTCTCGAGGGCCTCGGCGACCTTCTTCGAGGCCACGGCGTCGCGCTCGGAGGGCTTGGCGCCGCCCACGGCGATCACGATCCAGGTGCGCCCTTTCAGGAGCTGCAGCACGCCCTGCTTCGCGCTCCAGAAGGCGGCGGCGTCGCCGATCAGCATCGGCTTGGTCTGGAACCTGAGCTTCTCGTCGTCGAAGGCGCGCTGCAGTTCGGCCTCGGTGCGGCCGAAGCGGAAGGTCACGGCGGCCGATATCGCCTTGCCTTCCTTCGACCCCCACCACGTGCAGGTCGGCACCACCTTGGGCTTCCTCGCCTTGGGATTCACCGGCTCGGCTTCGGCCTGGCCGCCGAGCGCGGCCTGCGCCTCGGCTTGCGTAAAGACATCGCAGGCATCGAAGCCGTCCTGCGCCGCGGTACCCGCCGTTGCCGCGGCGGCCAGGGCCACGGCAGCCATCATCGAGATCGTTCGCATGTCGCCATCCCCTCAAGAGTCCAGGTTCATCAACGTGCGCGATGCGCCGCGTGGGGCTGCGCGCGCGGGGCGTTTCATCCCGCCGCGTTTCGCGTGCCCCCGAAGCGTCCGTTGTAGGTGCAGAACTGGTCCTGCCCGGTGAACGTCGCGTGGAACCCGTTCACCTGCGCGTCCAGCGCGCTCATCGTGAACACGCCCGCATTGGCCTGGAATCCGCCCACGATGCAGGAGAAGTTCCCCGACGGGACCGAGGCCATGCGGCCCTTCTGGGCATAGGTTCCCACGAAGTTGCAGGTGGCGGGAAGTCCCGTGGGCGAAGTGAAGGCCACGGCGAAAGTGATCTGGGTGGCCGTCTGCGTGACCGTCGTGGTCCCGAGCATGTCGAGCGGGCCGTTGTCGGCGGCGGCGACGCATTGCGAGGCGAGCGCGACGAGTCCGCCGGCGTAGGCGCCGCCGGCGGAATTCACGCGGAAATACTGGCGCTCGATCGCCTTCACCACGGGCGTCGCGCCGATCGTGTAGGAAAGCGTCCCGTGGTCCACCGCGTCGAAGGTGAGGGTGACGCTCCCGACCTCCAGAACGGTGACGTTCGCGGGATTGAAGGGCCCGCCGAACCAGGGGCCCGTCGTCTGGTAGAGAGGCCCCGCGAAGCGCACCGCGTTCGCCGGCTGGGGGTTGGTGGGCTCGACCGCGGAGCCCACGTACCAGCGCGGCGTGTTGTCCGGGCCGTAGACGAAGAAGGTGAGGAAGAGCGTCTGGCCCTGCTGGACCAGGTTCATCCCCCAGCCGCTCTCGCTCTCGGCGGGCGAGGCGTACCAGAGGTCGGTGAAGTCGGCGGAGTAGGAGGTCGCGCGCGCGGGCGCGCAGAGGGCGAGGCTCGCGAGGAGCGCGGCGAGGAAGCGGAGCGTTCGGGTCATCGGCGTCGTCGTGCGGCTGAACATGCCCGCATTC
Organism: Usitatibacteraceae bacterium; assembly: GCA_035432885.1. Classification (GTDB taxonomy): domain Bacteria; phylum Pseudomonadota; class Gammaproteobacteria; order Burkholderiales; family Usitatibacteraceae; genus FEB-7. The sequence continues at coordinate 1,329 of DAORTX010000222.1, read as the reverse complement.
TACCGCCCCCACCCCTTACTCGAAGCCGAAGAGCTCCGCGCCGTTGCGCCAGGCGATGCGCCCGGCGAGCTCCGGGGGCAGTTCCCCGAGCCACTTGCGGTAGGTGCCGAGGGTCGCCGGGTAGGACTGCCAGCGCTCGTTCACCCAGGTGTCGGAGCCCACGAGGAAGCGGCGCGGGTGCTTCGCGAAGAACGCCTTCCAGGCCGGAGAGAGGCGCCCGCCCTCGACCAGGTCGCCGCGGTAGGAGAGCTCGCCCCAGAGCTGCGCGTACTTGCCGAAGAGTTCGTCCACGCGCGCGAGCGGCGTCGAGAAGCCGGTGTGGGCCCAGATCACGCGCGCCTTCGGGTTGTGGGCGAAGAGGATCTCCAGCGCCTCCTCGTCGCAGTGGGCGTGCAGGATGAAGCCCCTGGCGACCGCGAAGTCGACGATCCGCTTCACCACGGGCGTGTCCGCGTCCCGCCCGAACACGTGGAACTCGCCCACGCCCCGGTAATAGCCGCGCTTCGCCTCCTCCTCGATCATCGCGGCGATGTCGGGGTTCTCCTGCCAGGTGCCGTAGTCCGCGCGGTCGCGGTAGACGCGGATGAAGGGCACCACGGCGAGCCCGGCCCGCGGCGACTTGCGGCTCGCCTCGACGAGCGCGCGGGTGCCGTCGTTGGGGCGGCTGTTGGCGAGGATCGCCTTCACGCCGTTCTTCGAGAAGAGTTCCATCACCGTGCCCACGGGGTAGCGCTCGACCGCCTCCACGTTGTAGTGCAGGTGCGCGTCGAAGATCGGGCCTTCCCAGTCGGCCCGCGCCGCGAGCGGCGTGGCGAGGACGAGCGCGAGCAGGAGTGCCTTGCGCATCTTCATTTCGACTTGCTCGTGCGCACCGTCAGCACGCTGGGAGGCGCGGCGAACGTGTCGGGCCGCGCGTTCTGCCAGAACACCTGGTAGACGGGATGCCTGGGCACGCTCGACAGGAGCTCGCCCGGCTCCAGCCACGGATGCAGCGTGGAGAGCGAGCGCACCTCGTTGGAGGAAACCCGCCGGATCACGTGCTCCGGGCCCAGCTCGCTCGGGTGGGTCAACCCCGCGGCGCCGAGCAGCTCCTTCAGCGCCTTGAGGGTGTTCTGCTGGAAATTGAAGACCCGGTCGGCCTTGTCGGGAACGGCGAGCGCGCGCATGCGCCGCGGGTCCTGCGTGGTCACGCCCGTCGGGCAGTGCCCCGTGTGGCAGGTCTGCGCCTGCAGGCAGCCCAGGGCGAACATGAAGCCGCGCGCGGAATTGCACCAGTCCGCGCCGATCGCCATGGTGCGCGCGATGTCGAAGGCGGTGACGATCTTGCCG
>DAORTX010000221.1:0-3003 GCA_035432885.1 Usitatibacteraceae bacterium | reverse complement strand
CGAGATGAAGGCGAAGATGGCCGAGGCGCTGGCCGGCGGCAACCGCCACATGAGCCACTTCGGCCCGGAAGCCAATCTCTTCGCCGAGCTCGCGGACCTCTTCCGCACCTACGGCGAGACCGGCCGCGGGCGCCGGCGCCGGTACCTCCACGACGAAGCGGAGGCGGCGCCCTTCAAGCAGTCGCCGGGAACCTTCACGCCCTGGGAGGACGTCCCGGAGGAAACCGACCTCCTCTTCTACGAGGGCCTGCACGGCGCGGTGTCGGGCGAGGGATTCGACGTGGCGAAGCACCCCGACCTGCTGATCGGCGTCGTTCCCGTGATCAACCTCGAGTGGATCCAGAAGCTGCACCGCGACCGCTCGATGCGCGGCTACTCGACGGAGGCCGTGACCGACACGATCCTCCGGCGCATGCCCGACTACATCAACTACATCACGCCGCAGTTCTCGCGCACGCACATCAACTTCCAGCGCGTGCCGACGGTGGACACCTCCAACCCCTTCGTCGCGCGCTTCATCCCGACGCCCGACGAGAGCTTCCTCGTGATCCGCTTCGCGAACCCGCGCGGCATCGACTTCCCCTACCTGCTGTCGATGCTGCACGACTCCTTCATGTCGCGCGCCAACACGATCGTGGTGCCGGGCGGCAAGATGGATCTTGCGATGCAGACGATCTTCACGCCGATGATCTGGCGGCTGATGGAGCGGCGCAAGCAGGCGGTTTCGCGATGAAGCGGGAGGCCGCCGTCGCTGGCGGCGGCCTCGCCGATGCCCGATAATACGAGACGATCGGATCCCCTCATGCAGTCCACCCTCTCCCCGAAGCGCATGGCCACCACTTCCGTCACCCCGAAAGACCTCGCCAACGCCATCAGGGCGCTCGCGATGGACGCCGTCCAGAAGGCCAATTCCGGCCACCCCGGCATGCCCATGGGCATGGCCGAGATCGCCGAGGTGCTCTGGCGCCGGTTCCTGCGCCACAACCCCGCCAACCCCGCCTGGGCCGACCGCGACCGCTTCGTGCTCTCGAACGGCCACGGCTCGATGCTCCAGTACGCGCTGCTGCACCTCACGGGCTACGCGCTCACCCTCGAGGACCTGAAGGCCTTCCGGCAGATGCACTCGAAGACGCCCGGGCACCCGGAAGTGGGCGTCACACCGGGGGTGGAGACGACCACCGGGCCGCTGGGCCAGGGAATCGCCAACGCCGTGGGCATGGCGCTCGCCGAGCGGCTGCTCGCCGCCGAGTTCAACCGGGCCGGCCACACCATCGTCGATCACGTGACCTACGTCTTCCTCGGCGACGGCTGCCTCATGGAGGGCATTTCGCACGAGGCGTGCTCGCTCGCGGGCACGCTGGAACTGGGCAAGCTCATCGCGCTCTACGACGACAACGGCATCTCGATCGACGGCAAGGTCGACGGCTGGTTCCGCGACAACACGCCGATGCGCTTCGCGGCCTACGGCTGGCACGTGATCCCGAACGTCGACGGGCATGACCCGAAGGCCATCGAGGGCGCCATCGCCGAGGCGAGGGCCGATGCGTCGCGGCCCACGCTCATCTGCTGCAAGACCGTCATCGGCAAGGGCTCGCCCAACAAGCAGGGCACCGACGGCGTCCACGGGGCGGCGCTGGGCGACAAGGAAGTCGCCGCCACGCGCGAGGCGATCGGCTGGCCCCACGGGCCCTTCGAGATCCCCGCGGAGATCTACGCGGCCTGGGACCAGCGTTCGCGCGGCGCCGGGCTCGAGGACGACTGGAACGCGCGATTCGACGCGTACGCGAAGGCGCACCCGGATCTCGCGAAGGAGTTCCGCCGCCGCATGGCCGGCGACCTGCCGCCCAACTGGGGCGAGGTCGTCGACGCGATGGTGGCCGCGGCCGTCGGCAAGGCCGAGAACGTCGCCACGAGGAAGGCCTCGCAGATCGCCATCGAGGCGATCGCGCCCCACCTGCCCGGCTTCCTGGGCGGCTCCGCGGACCTCACGGGCTCCAACCTCACCAACTGGTCGGGCTCGAAGGCGGTCTCCGCGACCACCGCCGGCAACTACGTGAACTTCGGCGTGCGCGAGTTCGGCATGGCCGCCATCGGCAACGGACTCGCGCTGCACGGCGGGTTCATCCCGTACTCCGGCACCTTCCTCACTTTCAGCGACTACTCGCGAAACGCGCTGCGCATGGCCGCGCTCATGAAGACGCGCAACCTCTTCGTCTTCACCCACGACTCCATCGGGCTGGGCGAGGACGGCCCCACGCACCAGGCGGTCGAGCACGTCTCGAGCCTGCGCCTGATCCCGAACCTCGATCTCTGGCGCCCCTGCGACACCGTGGAGACGGCGATCGCCTGGGCCGCCGCCATCGAGCGCGACGACGGCCCGAGCGCCTTCGCGCTGTCGCGCCAGAACGTGCCCTTCGTGAAGCGCGCCCCTGAGCAGGTCGCGGCGATCCGTCGCGGCGGCTACGTGCTCTGCGAGGCCGCGGGCGCCCCGAAGGCGGCGATCCTCGCCACCGGGTCCGAAGTGTCGCTCGCGCTCGCCGCGCAGAAGGCGCTCGCCGAAGCCGGCATCGCCGTGCGCGTGGTCTCCATGCCCTGCACCAGCGTCTTCGACCGCCAGGACGAGGCGTGGCGCGCCGCCGTCCTGCCCAAGGGCCTGCCGCGCGTGTCGGTGGAGGCCGGGGTGACCGACTTCTGGCGCAAGTACGTGGGGCTCGAAGGTGCTGCGATCGGCGTCGACAGCTTCGGCGAATCGGCGCCGGCCGGCGCCGTCTACAAGCACTTCGGCGTGGATGCAGAACATGTGGTCGCGGCGGTGAAATCGCTCCTCTGAGTGAGCGCATCGAACTTGTCCCGCATCAAGTCGCCGGACCCCATTGGGCTAAAATAGGGGTTCCCCCCGCATTTATTCCGCACCGGAGCCCACCATGACCATCCGCGTCGCCATCAATGGCTACGGCCGCATCGGCCGCAACATCCTTCGCGCCCACTACGAGGACGGCAAGA
>DAORTX010000220.1:0-3081 GCA_035432885.1 Usitatibacteraceae bacterium | reverse complement strand
TCTTGCCGCGCGTCATCAGCACGTTGATGAACTTCGCGACTTCCTCGCTCTTGAATTTGGGATCCGGCAGGATCTCGCGCTTCGGGACTTCTCTGCGGCGGGGCATAGGTCTCTATCCGTTCTATAAGTGTCGATCAGGCGGCCGTCGGCCGGTCATCCGGCTTACGCGGCCTTGGGCCGCTTCGCACCGTACTTCGAGCGCGACTGCTTGCGATCCTTGACGCCCGCGGTATCGAGGCTTCCGCGGACCATGTGGTAGCGCACGCCGGGCAGGTCCTTCACGCGGCCGCCGCGGATGAGCACCACCGAGTGCTCCTGGAGGTTGTGCCCCTCGCCGCCGATGTAGCTGATGACTTCGTAGCCATTGGTGAGCCGCACCTTGGCGACCTTGCGCAGGGCCGAGTTCGGCTTCTTCGGCGTCGTCGTGTAGACGCGCGTGCAGACACCCCGTTTTTGGGGACTTCCGCCGAGCGCCGGCACCTTGCTCTTGGTGACGGCCTTCTGACGTGGCTTGCGCAGCAACTGATTGATCGTGGGCATTTTTTTCGTCCGATAGTCGATCCGGACCCCCTCTCGGAAGCCGGGTTCCGCCACCTCCATGAACAAAGAGGCGACGGAAAAAAGCTCTCAAGTTTAGGGGTTTAGGTCATTCCAGTCAAGCGACCTGCTCGCTGCTGACATCGGTCTCGTCGATCGAAAAGGTGACCGAAGAGCCCGCGCCCGCGTCCAGCAAGCTGTCCTTCTTCCGCGTCGTGTGGTAGGCAAGGCCCGTCCCGGCGGGGATGAGGCGGCCGACGATCACGTTCTCCTTGAGGCCGCGCAGGTCGTCCTTCTTGCCCATGATCGCCGCCTCGGTGAGCACCCGCGTGGTCTCCTGGAAGGAGGCCGCCGAGATGAACGAGTCGGTGGAAAGCGACGCCTTGGTGATCCCGAGGAGCATGTATTCGAAGACCGCCGGCTTCTTCCCGTCGGCAGCGGCCCTGTCGTTTTCCGACAGGACCTCCGCTCGCTCGACCTGCTCCCCGGTGATGAACCTGCTCTCGCCCGGATCCACGATCTGCACGCGCCGCAGCATCTGGCGAACGATCACCTCGATGTGCTTGTCGTTGATCTTCACCCCCTGGAGGCGGTAGACATCCTGGACCTCGTCGATGATGTATCGCGCGAGCGCCTCCATCCCCTGAAGCCGCAGGATGTCATGGGGCTCCGACGGACCGTCGACGATCCCTTCGCCCTTGTTGACCACCTGCCCGTCGTGCACCGAAATGTGCTTGTCCTTCGGGATGAGGTACTCGTGCGCAGCGCCGTCGAAATCCGTGATGATCAGGCGCTGCTTGCCCTTCGTGTCCTTGCCGAACGAGACCGTTCCCGTGATCTCCGCGAGCAGGCCCGCGTCCTTGGGTGAACGGGCCTCGAAAAGCTCGGCCACGCGCGGCAGGCCGCCGGTGATGTCCCGTGTCTTGGACGACTCCTGCGGGATTCTCGCGAGCACGTCGCCCACGCTCAACTGCTGGCCGTTCTTCACGGTGATGATCGCCCCGATCTGGAACGTGTAGTTCACCGGCGAGTCGCTGCCGGCAAGCTTCACGTCCTTGCCCTTGTCGTTCACCAGCTTCACCGCCGGGCGAAGCCCCTTGGCGGCGGCACCCGCCTTGCGCTTCGGATCGATCACGACAAGGCTCGACAGACCCGTCGTCTCGTCGATCTGCTTGGCGACCGTCACGCCCTCCTCGACGTTGTCGAATCGCACCTCGCCGGCGTACTCGGTGATGATCGGGCGGGTGAGCGGATCCCACGTGGCGAGCGTCTGGCTCGCCTTGGCCTTGGAGCCGTCGCGAACCGACAGCGTCGCCCCGTAAGGCACCTTGTGGCGCTCGCGCTCCCGGCCGCTGTCGTCCGCGATGATGATCTCGCCGTTGCGCGAAATCGCGATCTGCTCCTCGCGCGCGTTCGTCACGTAGCGCATCGTGGGCGCGAAGCGCACGACCCCGTTGGACTTCGCTTCCACGGAACTCGACACGGCGGCCCGGGAAGCCGCACCCCCGATGTGGAACGTGCGCATCGTCAGCTGGGTGCCCGGCTCGCCAATCGACTGCGCGGCGATGACGCCGACCGCTTCGCCCACGTTCACCAGGGCGCCGCGCCCGAGGTCGCGGCCGTAGCACTTGGCGCAAAGACCGTAGCGCGTCTCGCACGTCAGCGGCGTACGGACCTTCACCTCGTCGATTCCGAGGGACTCGATCCTCTCGACCCCGCTTTCGTCGAGAAGCGTGCCCGCGTCGAGGACGACCTGCTGAGACTCCGGGTGCGGCACGTCGATCGCCGTGACCCGGCCGAGGATGCGTTCCCGGAGCGCCTCGACCACCTCGCCGCCCTCCACAAGCGCCTTCATGACCATGCCCTGGGTCGTTCCGCAGTCTTCCTCGATCACGACCAGGTCCTGCGTCACGTCGACAAGCCTGCGCGTCAGGTAGCCGGAGTTGGCGGTTTTCAACGCCGTGTCCGCCAGGCCCTTGCGCGCCCCGTGGGTCGAGATGAAGTACTGAAGCACATTCAGGCCTTCGCGGAAGTTCGCCGTGATGGGCGTCTCGATGATCGAGCCGTCGGGTTTCGCCATCAGGCCCCGCATGCCCGCCAGCTGGCGAATCTGCGCCGCCGAGCCGCGCGCACCGGAGTCGGCCATCATGTAGATGGCGTTGAACGACTCCTGGGCGGTTTCCTTGCCCTTGCCGTCGACGACCTTCTCGTTGCCGAGCTGGTCCATCATCGCCTTCGCGATCTGGTCGCCGGCTCGGCCCCAGATATCGACGACCTTGTTGTACCGCTCGCCCTGGGTCACGAGGCCGGAGGTGTACTGGCGCTCGATCTCCTTCACCTCCTTCTCCGACTCGTTGATGATCGTCGACTTCTGGGTGGGGATGAGCAGGTCGTCGACGCAGATCGACAGGCCCGCGCGCGTCGCGTAGCCGAAGCCCGTGTACATCAGCTTGTCGGCGAAGATCACCGTCTCGCGGATGCCGCAGCGACGGAAGGCCTCGTTGATGAGCTTCGAGATCTCCTTCTTCTTGAGCGGCTTGTTGA
>DAORTX010000219.1:0-3099 GCA_035432885.1 Usitatibacteraceae bacterium | reverse complement strand
CTGCGCTTCGTGGCCGAGCGCGCGGAGCTGGGCGAGCACCGCGAGGCGGTGCTCGCGGTGACCATCCCGGAGAAGCCCGGAAGCTTCCGGGCGCTGTGCGAACTGCTGGGTCGCCGCAGCGTCACCGAGTTCAACTACCGGTTCGCCGACGCGAGCCAGGCGCACGTCTTCATCGGTGTTTCGGTATCGGGCCGGGACGAGACCGACCGCCTCATTGCGCAGCTCCATCGCGCGGGCCTGAAGGCGGTGGACCTCTCGGACAACGAGCTGGCCAAGCTGCACGTGCGCCATCTCGTCGGCGGGCGCGCCCCGGCGAAGGCGGGCGAGTCGGTCTTCCGGTTCGAGTTCCCCGAGCGCCCGGGGGCGCTCATCAACTTCCTGAAGTGCATGGGCTCGGGGTGGAACATCTCGCTCTTCCACTACCGCAACCACGGCGCCGACGTGGGGCGGGTGCTCGTGGGGCTCCAGGTGCCGGAGAGCGACCGGGCGGCGTTCCGGCGCTTCCTGCGCGACCTGGGCTACGACTACACCGACGAGACGCGCAATCCCGCCTACCGGCTCTTCCTGAAGTAGGGCCGCGCGGCGCGCGGCCCGATGTTACGGCGGTAACGGGACGCCGCACGCTCGAATTACTGGTGCTGTTGAGTGGATTCGAACCACCGACCTACTGATTACGAATCAGTTGCTCTACCAGCTGAGCTACAACAGCACGCGAGTCGGGCATTATAGCCGCAGCCCCGGCCTTTCGCGAGCATTCGCCGCTCCCGGAGAGCGGGCTCCGTCCCAGGCCCGCCGATTCCGTTCGTCGGCCTTCCGGCGCCTCGCGTCGGACCGAGTGGCGGGCCGCGGCGGGGCTACCTAGTATCCGGTCCATCTGGAGGAAAACCATGAAAAGCGTGAAAAGCGTGAAAAGATCGTCCGGCTTCACCCTGATCGAGTTGCTCATCGTCGTGGCGATCATCGGCATTCTCGCCGCCATCGCGGTGCCGATGTACGTCGACCACATCACCCGCAGCCAGCTGGTCGAGGGGCACACGGGCCTGTCGGATTTCCGCGTGCGAATGGAGCAGTTCTTCCAGGACAACCGGACCTACTCGGGCGGCGGTCTCGGTGGCTGCGGCGCGGCAACGCCTGCCACCGCCACGAATTTCGGCTACAACTGCGCCTCGGCGGGGCAGACCTATGTCGCTACCGCCAACGGCACCGCGGGCCGGGTCGTGGGCTTCACCTTCACGATCAATGAAACGAACCTGCGCCAGACAACCGCCACGGCCGCCGGCTGGGCGCCCGCGGCGATGCCGGCTCCGTGCTGGGTCACGAGGAAAGGCTCCTGCTGATGCGCCGCGCCGCGCAATCGGGCATGTCGCTCATCGAGATCCTGGTCGCGATCGCGATCGTAGGTATCCTTTTCGCGCTGGGCATGCCGTCCTACGGGACGTGGATCCAGAACACGCAGATCCGGACCGCCGCAGAGTCGATCCTGGCCGGGCTCCAGGTCGCGAAGAACGAGGCCATCCGGCGCAATGCCCCGATGCAGTTCAAGCTGGATGCCGGCACCACGACGCAGTGGCGCGTGAATCCCTTCATCGATCCCGACGGCACGCCGATCCAGTCGCGCGCCGCGGAGGAAGGCTCGCCCAATGCGACGATCACGCTTACCCCGGCCGACGCCAACACGGTGACCTTCAGCGCGCTCGGACGCGTGATCCCGAACGCGGACGCATCCCCGTCCCTGACCCGGGTCGATGTCGACAACCCGCAGATAGCCGTGGTGGCCGATCGCCGCAACCTGGCCCTGCTCCTGCCGCCCGGGGGATCCATCCGCCTTTGCGATCCCAAGGCTCCTGCCAACGATCCGAGAACCTGCCAGGTGCTCACGCCATGAAGCCGAAACGCTCCGACCAGGAAGGCGTCGTACTCCTCGAGGCCCTCATCGGCATCCTCATCTTCTCGCTCGGCATCCTGGCCCTCGTCGCGATGCAGGCGGTGTCGATCAGCAACGTCTCCAACGCGCGCTACCGCACCGAGGCGGCGTTTCTCGCCAACGAGATCATCGGCCAGATCTGGGTGGACCGTGGCGTGAGCTACGGCAACGTGGGGGGCTACGCGATCACGTCGGGCTCCACGGCCTCGGCCAAGGGTGACGCCTGGCTCGCGAAGGTCTACGCGATGCTGCCCGGCAGCAACGCGAACCCGCCCGACGTCGCCGTGGCCGTGCCCGCCAATGGCGGCCGTCAGGTCACCGTCACGGTTCGCTGGCGCGCTCCCGACGCCGTCTCGGTGAGCAACCACACCGCCGTCGCCTTCATCAGCGACCCCTAGAACCCGCCGGACGCACAACCATGAAAAACGGCCGTTTTCCCCGACTTTCGCGAGGCTTCACCCTCGTCGAGCTGATGGTGGGCGTGCTGATCGGCCTGATCGGCACCGTCGTGATCTTCCAGGTCTTCGCGGTCTCCGAGGGCCAGAAGCGCACCACGACCGGCGGCAGCGACGCCCAGCAGAACGGCGTCTTCGGGCTCTTCCAGATCGAGCGCGACGCGCGCATGGCCGGCTACGGCCTGAACTACCTGGCGCTCCTGGGCTGCCAGACCAACGGCTGGTACGTGCCGAGCGGGCTGCCGATCTCCTTCAGGCTCGTGCCGGTCGAGATCATCAACGGCGCAGCGGGCGCCCCGGACCAGATCCGCATCGCTTTCAGCGATTCCGACCTGTTCTCGGCGCCAGCCAAGTTCCAGCAGACCATGGGGACCCCGACGTCCCTCTTCCAGCTGGACAACCGCTTCGGCTTCAATCCCGGCGACATGGTGATCGCCGCGCAATCCGGGCAACCCTGCACGCTCGCGCAGGCGAGCAGCACGCCGAACACCCCCTCCGAGCTGACGAACGTGCTCCACGATGCCGGCAACTACGTGAACAGCCAGGGCGCCTCGATTCCCACTCTATACAACAAGCCGGGCGGACTCGTGGCGCCCAACAACATCTCGTACGTCGCCTGGAACCCCGCCACCAACACCGGCGGCCGGCTCTACAATCTGGGCGCCGCGCCCACGGTGGTCACCTACGCCATCCAGAACGGCCAGCTGGTCGCGATCAACA
>DAORTX010000218.1:0-3105 GCA_035432885.1 Usitatibacteraceae bacterium | reverse complement strand
TGGCCTCGCGCACCCACAGCACCCACCTCTATCGGCTGTAACTTGTTAAAGAGCGACGAGCGTCCCTTGCCGAGCAAGATGCCTGTAAGGGAGTTGGTTGCGGGGGCAGGATTTGAACCTGCGACCTTCGGGTTATGAGCCCGACGAGCTGCCAGACTGCTCCACCCCGCGCCCGATTTCGAACTGCCGGCCCACGACTCATGAACCGAGCGTCGAGAGGGAGGATTATGACATCTTTGCGCATGTTGCGTCAACGAAACGAGCGGCCGGTCCGAGGGCCCGGGGGCCGCGTCCTGTGAAAACAAGGGTCTAGGCGATGGATCCGGTCAACTGGCAACTGCTGCAGGCCGTGGCCCTGGGCTCGCTCGTCGCCTGGGCGAGTGGACTGCGCCTGTACCTCGTGGTCTTCGTCCTCGGGCTCGCCTCGCGGCTGGGCTACCTTGCCCTGCCCGCCGGCCTCGCGTTCCTGTCCCACGACTTCGTGATCGGCGCCGCGGCCATTCTCCTCACGGTCGAGTTTCTCGCCGACAAGGTGCCCGGCATCGACAGCGCCTGGGATGCGCTGCACACGTTCATCCGGATACCTGCGGGCGCCATGCTCGCGGCCGGCGCCGCCGGCGGCGACCTGACCGCCCTCACGGTGGCCGCCGGATTGCTGGGGGGATCCATCACGGCGGGGACGCATTTCGCGAAGGCCGGCGGCAGGGCGGCCATCAACACGTCGCCCGAGCCTGTCTCCAACTGGGTGGCTTCGTTCACGGAGGATGCGATGGTCCTGGGCGGCATCTGGGTCGCGCTGAACCATCCCGCCGTGTTCCTCGCCTCCCTCGCGGTGTTCATCGCATTCGCGACGTGGTTCGTCATCGCCTTCGCCCGGTTCGTGCGCCGGCGACTCGCGCGAGCGGATGCCCGGCCCGTGACCTCGCCGGGATCGCGCCCCGCGTCCTAGGCCGGGCGGCGTTCGATCAATGCCTGGGCGAGCGTGCCCGCGTCGACGTGCTCGATCTCGCCCCCCACCGGGAGTCCGCGCGCGATTCGCGAAACCGCGATCCCCTTGCCGGCGAACATCTCCGCCACATAGTGCGCCGTGGCTTCACCTTCCACCGTGAAATTGGTGGCGAGGATCACTTCCTTCACTTCGCCGCCCGTGGCCCGCTTGAGAAGCCGGTCGAGGTGGATTTCGCGCGGCCCGATGCCGTCGAGGGGCGAAAGCCGTCCCATGAGGACGAAGTACAGGCCGCCGTAGCTCTGCGTCTGTTCCATCATCAGGAGATCGGCCGGCGATTCGACGACGCACAGGAGCGAAGCATCCCGGCGCGGCGAAGCGCACAGCCCGCAGGTTTCCGCCTCCGAAAACGTGTTGCAGCGCCCGCAGTGGCGGATCTTGCTAAGCGACTCTCCCAGCGCCGCGGCGAGCCGACCCGCGCCCGGGTGGTCCCGTTGCAGCAGGTGGTAGGCCATTCGCGTGGCCGATTTCGGTCCGACGCCCGGCAGGCAGCGAAGCGCCTGGATCAATTCCTCCAGCGAATCGGGCGTCTGCATCGGCGATGCCCCGATCAGAACGGCAGTTTCATGCCGGGCGGGAGGTTCATGCCCGAGGCGAATCCGGCCATCTTTTCCTGGGTCGTTTCCTCGGCTCGGCGCGCAGCGTCGTTGAAGGCCGCGGCCACCAGATCCTCGAGCATGTCCTTGTCCTCGCCCAGGAGGCTGGGATCGATGCTCACGCGCTTCACCGCGTGCTTGCAGGTCATCACCACCTTCACGAGCCCGGCGCCGGATTGGCCCTCGACCTCGATCGACTCGAGGCTCTCCTGCACCTTTCGCATGTTCTCCTGCATCTGTTGCGCCTGCTTCATCAGACCGCCCAGTCCGCCCTTCATCATGGCTTTCCTCCCCTTTCCCCGGATGCCCTGGATTCCTCGTCGCCCGCGGGCCGGATGGACGAGGTCACGACCTGCGCGCCCATGCCTTCCACCAGTTCCTTCACGAACGGATCGCTCTCGAGCGCCGCCGTCGCGCCGTCGAGGCGCTGCTGGGCCTCCACGCCGCGCACCGCGGCGACACTGCGGCCCTTGGTCTCGCCAACCCGAACCGACAGCCGCAATCCCGCGCCGAACGCCGCGGCGAGTTCCGCCTTGAGCTTCGCCTGGTAGGCCTTCTCCGCATACATGCGGTGCGCCTCGGGCAGCGCGAGCTGCAGGTGATTGCCTTCGAAGGACTCGAACTCCCCGTATCGCGCGAGCAGCCCGGCCATGCCGCTCAGGTTCTGCCGTTCCACGAAGGCCGCCCAATCGCCGTCGAAGGCAGCCGTCGCGGCAGCGATCGCCGGTTGCCGCTCCCGCGCTTCCTGCGCCTCCCGCCCCGAAGGATTCCCCGGTTCCCGGGCCGGCGCCCGCACTGGCGCGATTCGCGCGGCGACGCCCTGTCCCGAGGTTGCCGTGCCGAACGAAAGCATCCGCATCACCGCCATGCCGAAGCCCGCGACCTCGTCGGGCGCGAGCGGCAGGTCGCGCCGCCCGAGGACCGCCACCTGGTACATCACCTGGACCCGCCCGGCGTCGAGGCTGCCCGCGAGCGCCGCAATCGACGCCGAGTCCGGGTCATCGGAGGCGGGCGCCGCGCCGTTCTGCGCAAGTGCCACGCGGTGCAGGATCGCGGCGATGTCCTGCAGGGCCTGGTCGCAGGAGAGCCCGCGCTGGGAAATGCGCTCGGCTTCCGCGAGCGCGCCCGCGCCGTCTGCGCTCGCGATCCGCTCGAGCAGGGGCCATACCAGGTCGCCCCCGACGGCGCCCAGCATGTCGGCGACCTGCGCGGCGGTCACCTTGCCGGCGCCGAAGGCGATGGCCTGGTCGGCGAGGCTCAGGCTGTCGCGCACGCTGCCCGCCGCCGCGCGCGCGAGCATCGCGAGCGCGGCTTCCTCGAAGGGGATTCCCTCGGCCTCGAGGACGCGCTTCAGGTGCCCGGCGAGCGCCTGCGGCGGCAGCGCCTTCAGGCTGAACTGCAGGCACCTCGACAGGACCGTCACCGGAACGCGCTGCGGATCGGTCGTCGCGAGGATGAACTTCACGTGCTCCGGCGGCTCCTCGAGCGTCTTCAGCATCGAGT
>DAORTX010000217.1:0-3119 GCA_035432885.1 Usitatibacteraceae bacterium | reverse complement strand
CCGCCCTCGCTCATCCTGATCCTGCTCGCGGACATCCTGCAGCTTTCGGTCGGCACGCTCTTCGCGGCGGCGGTGATGCCGGGCATGCTGCTCGCCGCGCTCTATTGCCTCTACATCGTGATCGTCGGGATGGTGAAGCCCGAGCTCGTGCCGCCCCTGCCGCAGGAGGAGCGCGACGCCCTCGCCAAGCGCGACCTGTGGATCCGCTTCTTCAAGGTCGTGGTGCCGCCGGTGCTGCTCGTCTTCGCGGTGCTGGGCTCGATCATCGCCGGCGTCGCGGCGCCGACCGAGGCGGCCTCGATGGGCGCCGTCGGCTCGATCCTCGTCACCGCCTTCGCGGGGCGGATGACCTTCAAGGTGCTGCGGGACGTGGTGCAGTCGGTCACGAGGATCACCGCGATGATGATGTTCATCCTCATCTGCGCGCAGGTGTTCTCGCTCTCGTTCCGCGGGCTGCACGGCGAGGATCTCATCTCGATGATGTTCGCGTGGCTGCCGGGCGGCGTGGCGGCGGACATCTGGTTCCTGATGCTGCTGATCTTCGTGCTCGGCTTCTTCCTCGAGTGGATCGAGATCAGCTACATCGCCGTGCCGCTCTTCCTGCCGGTGTTCGTGAGCCAGGGCGTGGACCTCGTGTGGCTCGCGATGCTCATCTGCGTGAACCTGCAGACCTCCTTCCTCACGCCGCCCTTCGGCTGGGCGCTCTTCTTCCTGAAGGGCGTGGCGCCGCCGGAGGTCTCGACGCGGCAGATCTACCTGGGGGTCATCCCGTTCATCGGGATGCAGGTGCTGGCGGTGGTGCTGGTCTTCAGCTTCCCGCAGATCGCCCTCTGGCTTCCGAAGTCCATCGGCTGGTAGCGGGGCGGCGCCCCTACCATCCGGCGACCGAGCCGTCGGAGCGCGGGTCGGCCGCGCCCGCGATCACGCCCGCGCCGTCGCGCACGAGGGCGCCCGCGTGGCCCACGAAATCGGAGAAGGGCTCGATTACCTCGACATCGTGTCCGGCGGCGCGAAGCCGCGCGATCACGGCCTCGTCCAGCCGGGACTCCACCTTGAGGCTCACGCTCATCGTGCCCCAGGTGCGCCCGAGCAGCCAGCGCGGCCGGGTGATCGCCTGCTGGAGATCGTCGCCGAAGATCGCGAAGCGGCTGAACACCGCGGCCTGGCTCTGCGGCTGGCCGTCGCCGCCCATGTTGCCGTAGACCATCGTGCGTCCGTCGTCGAGCTTCGCCAGCGCGGGGTTGAGGGTGTGGAAGGGTTTCCGGCCAGGCGCGAGCGCGAGGTGCGAGCCGGGATCGAGCAGGAACGAGCTGCCCCGGTTCTGCCAGCCCACGCCGGTGTCGGCGAGCACCACGCCCGAGCCGAACTCCCAGTAGACGCTCTGGATGTAGCTCACCATCCGGCCCTCGTCATCGGCGGCGCCCATCCACACGGTGTCGCCGGCGATCGCGGGCTCGGGCCAGGGCCGCGCCCGGCGCAAATCGATGGCGGCGGCACGCTGGCGAAGCGATTCCGCGGCGAGAAACGAGGCCGGGTCGGCCTTCATCATTTCCGGGTCGCAGACGTGGCGATTGCGCACGAGAAACGCCTGCTTGGTCGCTTCCACCAGGCCGTGCACGTGCTCGAAGCTTTCCGCCTTCGCCTCGCCGCGAATCCGGTCGAAGAGGGCGAGGATGAGGAGCGAGGCGAGTCCTTGCGTGGGCGGGGGCAGGTTGAAGAGCTCTCCCGCGCCGATCCTCACCGACAGCGGTCGCACGACCGAGGCACGGTGCGCCCGGAGATCCTCGGCTCGCACGGGGCTGCCCAGCTGCGCGAGTTCGCGGGCAAGCGCGGCGCCGATCTCGCCCCGGTAGAAGTCGCCCAGGCCGGCGCTTGCCAGGCGCTCGAGCGTCGAGGCGAGGGTAGCGAAGCGCTGCAGCGTGCCTTGCGCGTGCGGCTTGCCGTCCGTGAGGTAGGCCTTGGCGAATCCGGGCTGGCCCGCGAGCTCGTCCCGGAACTTGGCCGTGTAGGCGACCTGGTTGCCGGTGACGGGCACGCCTTCGCGCCCATAGCGAATGGCGTCCGCGAGCAGGCGCGAGAGCGGAAGGCGCCCCCCCGCGGCAGCGAGAGCCGCCTCCCATCCCGAGACGGCCCCCGCCACCGTGTTGGCGGCGAGCGGTCCGCGCGAGGGAATCGCGGCGAGCCCCTGCTCGCGATAGAAGGCTTGCGTCGCGGCGCTGCCCGCGCGCCCGCAGGCATCGATCGCGAAGACGCCCTTCACCGGGTCGCTCACCAGCCAGAAGCCGTCACCGCCGATCGTGTTCATGTGCGGATAGACGACGGCGATGGTCGAGGCCATGGCCACCATCGCCTCGACGGCATTGCCGCCCTCGCGCAGCACGGCGAGTCCGGCCTGGGAAGCCAGGTGGTGGGGCGCGGTGACCATCCCGCGCGGCGAATAGAGCGACTTGAGCATGTCAGTGGGCGTCCGGGTTTTTCGAGAAAGCGATTTCCTAAAGCTTGCGGCCGGCCTTCCCCTTCGCTGCGGGGTCCGGTCCGGGACGGCGGGCGACGAGGCCGACGAGGGCCGAGCGGCCGCAATGCCCGGCGCCTTCGGCGAGCGTGGCCTCGTACTTGCGCAGCTCGACGATCTTCATCGCCGCGAAGGCGGCGCGGAGCATGTCCAGCGTGTAGAGGTGCGAGGCGATGGGCGGCCCGCCGGTGCGGTACTCGAGCTGCTTGGGCGTGTAGCCCTGGAGCACGAGCACGCCGCCGGGCTTGAGGCATTCGATCATGCGCGCGAAGAGGCGCTCGCGCATCGGCGGATCGGCGAACTGCACGAAGATCGCCGCCACGGCGTCGTAGTACCCCCGCGGCCAGGCGTAGCCGTCGCAATCGCTCACGGCGAAATTGACGGCGGCGCCGCGCTCCGCGGCGAACCGGCGGGCCTTCGCCACGCCCGCCTCGGCGATGTCGAAGGCATCGACCTCCAGGCCGCGCCCGGCGAGCCACACGCTGTTGCGCCCTTCCCCGTCGGCCACGCTGAGGACGCGCTGGCCGGGGCGAAACAGCCCGGCGTGCTCGACGAGCCACGTGTTGGGCGCGGTTCCGAAGAGGAATTCCTCGCCTTCGAAGCGGCG
>DAORTX010000216.1:1827-3244 GCA_035432885.1 Usitatibacteraceae bacterium | reverse complement strand
CCGCCGGCGAATTTCGACAGCAGCGCGTTTTCCTTGATCGCCTCGTAGATGCCGTCCAGGTCGTCGGCCACCGTCGTGAGGTAGCAGGAGGAAAGCTGCGAGCGCTGCGTGCCCGAATTGAACAGCGTGGGCGTCGACGACATGAAGTCGAACGTCGAGAGCACGTTGTAGAACTCGATGGCGCGCTCTTCGCGGTTCACCTCGTTGAGCGCGAGCCCCATCGCCACGCGCATGAAGAAGGCCTGCGGCAGCTCGATGTGGTGGTCGTGGATGTGCAGGAAGTAGCGGTCGTAGAGCGTCTGCAGCCCGAGGTAGTCGAACTTGAAGTCGCACGAGGCGTCGAGCGCCTGGCCCAGCCGCGCGAGGTCGAAGGTGCCCAGGCGCTCGTCGAGGAGCTGCGACTTGATGCCCTGCTGGATGAAGGTGGGGAAGTACTCGGCGTAGCGCCCGGCCATCTGCTCGTGGGCGACTTCCTCGCCCAGCACCTCGCGGCGGATCGTGTGCAGCAGCAGCCGCGCGGACACGAAGGTGTAGGCCGGGTCCTGCTCGATCAGCATCCGCGCGGCGAGGATCGCGCACTTGTGCACTTCCTCGATGGGCACGCCGTCGTAGAGGTCGCGAAGGGTGGCGTCGAGGATCTTCTTCGGCTCCACGGCATCGCCCAGGTCCCGGCACGCGGAGGTGATGAGGGCTTCGAGCGTGGCCAGTTCCAGCGGCACCTTGGCGCCGTTCACCAGCACGTTCAAGCTGGGCTGGCGGGCCTCGGCGGCTTCCAGCGCCCGCGTGGCGCGCTCGCGGGCACGCTCCTCGCGGTAGAGCACGTAGGAGCGCGCGACCTGGTGCTCGCCCGCGCGCATGAGCGCCAGTTCCACCTGGTCCTGGATGTCCTCGATGTGGTACGTGCCGCCCGTCGGGTGCCGGCGCACGAGGGCCGAGACCACCGACTGCGTGACGAACTGCACCTTCTCGCGAACGCCCGCGCTCGCCGCGGCGCCGCCGCCCGCGACCGCGAGGAAGGCTTTCGTCACGGCGACCGCGATCTTGTCGGGCTCGAAGCCCACGACCGCGCCATTGCGGCGGATGACCTTGTAGTCCGAGAACCGTTCCGGCGTTGCGCCGCCCTCGTCCGTGCGACCGGGGTTGGGAAGGGGGGCCTGGGAATCGATATCGGAAGACAGCCGCATGGGTCCTCTCCTTGTCTGAATCTGTCTTGGGGCCGGTGGGGACTTGCGGTGCCGCAGCCGATCCGTGGATGAAGCGGCGCCCCGGGATGAACCAAGGCCCTGATTACTATGTGAATAACGAGGAACTATCCCCGGGTTTATGCACAGCTTGTTCATCTGCTCGTCCACAACATCTAGTGCCCGTGGAGGAGCGTGGCCACAAAGTCTAGTAAAGGTCGCGGGCAGGCGCAAGC
>DAORTX010000216.1:0-1727 GCA_035432885.1 Usitatibacteraceae bacterium | reverse complement strand
CGCCCAGGATGTCTTCCAGGCGCGCCTTCACGCCGGCTTTCGAGTCGGCGTGGGTGAGGATGTAGAAGCGCCCGCCGGCGATCGCCTCGAACACCGCCCGCGCGGCCTGGGCGGGCTCGATGCCGGAGGCCACGGCCTTGTGCACCGCGCCCACCATCTTCGCCGCGACCGGATCGAGCGCTTCCACGCGCGTCGCCTCGCCGGCGGTGCGGTTGCGCTCGGAGGTCGAGATGCGTGTCTTCACCCAGCTCGGGCAGAGCACGGAGGCGCCGATCGCCGCGCCGCGCAGCGTGAGATCGTGGTGCAGGCCTTCCATGACCGTCACCACGGCGTGCTTGCTCGCGTTGTAGGCGGCCATGCTCGGCAGCGACAGGAGCCCCGCCATCGAGGCGGTGGCGACCACGTGGCCCTCGTCGCCGCCGGCCATCATGCGCGGCAGGAAGGCGCGAAGCGCGTGGGTCACGCCGTGGAAGTTCACGCCCATCACCCACTCCCAGTCGCCCGGCGTGGTTTCCCACACGGGCTTCGCGCAGGCGACGCCCGCGTTCGCGACGAGCAGGTGCACGCGGCCGAAGCGCGCGAAGGCGAGATCGGCCAGGTCGTCCACCTGGCTCGCCCGGGACACGTCGGTGCGAAGGCCGTCGGCGTCGGCGCCCTTCGCGCGCAGCTCCGCGGTCGTCGCGTCGAGCTTCACCGCGTCGATGTCGGCCAGCACGAGCCGCATGCCGCGCGCGGCGGCCTCCTCGGCGATCGCCTTGCCGATGCCTTCGGCCGCACCCGTGATGACGGCGACCTTGCCTGCGAATTCCTTCATGGGCCTTCCCGTGGGTTCCGGGCGCGGCGCCGGGCCGGCGTCATGCGCCCTCGTTCGAAGCGGCGACGAGGCGCCGGCAGCGCCCGTCGAGATAGGTGACGAGCGGGCCGAAGGCGGCGAACTGCGGGTCCTTCGTGTGCCCTTCGCGGAAGCGGCGCCAGATCTGCTGCACGATCACGGCGACGCGGAAGAGCCCGAACACCTCGTAGAAATCGAAGTTCGCGACCGGCAGCCCGGTGCGCGAGGCGTAGTACGCGATCACCTCCGCGCGCGTGAGCATGCCCGGCGCGTTGGTGGGCTGGCGGCGCGTCATGCGGAAGTACTCGTCGTCGTCGGCCTGCACCCAGTAGGCGAGCGAGTTGCCCAGGTCCATGAGCGGATCGCCCAGGGTGGCCATTTCCCAGTCGAGCACGCCGATCACCTTGAACGGGTCGGTGGGATCGAGCACCACGTTGTCGAAGCGGAAATCGCCGTGGATCGCGCGGATGGCGACCTCGCGCTCCGGGCAGCGCTTCGCGAGCCAGGCCATCACCGGCTCGAAGTCGGCGACGTCTTCGGTGCGCGCGTCGCGGAAGCGCCGGCTCCAGCCTTCCACCTGGCGCCGGACGTAGCCCTCGCCCTTGCCCAGGCCCGCGAGGCCTGCCGCCTGCGGATCGATCGTGTGCAGTTCCACCAGCTTGTCGATCACGGCGAGGCAGAGCTTTCGCGTCTGCGCCTCCCCGAATCCCAGTCCCGCGGGCAGGTCCTGGCGGGCGATGATGCCCGCGATCCGCTCCATCACGTAGAAATCGCAACCCAGCACGGCCGGATCGTCGCAGGTCGCGAGCACCTCGGGCACCACCGGGTAGACGGGCTTCAGCGCCGCCATCACGCGCGCCTCTCGCAGCATGTCGTGGGCGCTTTTCGCCTTGTG
>DAORTX010000215.1:0-3283 GCA_035432885.1 Usitatibacteraceae bacterium | reverse complement strand
AGGTCTCCGCCGCGGTGAAGTCGGCCCTCAGCATCGGCAGGACCAGCGCAAGCAGTTCGGGCGAGTCCAGCACCCCCTGGGGGGTTCCATTCAGCCCGCGCAGCTCCTCGATGAACTCTTCGTCCGGAAGGTCGCGGATCGGGGGATCGGGATCGGGAGCATGAGGCGCGCGGTGGCCGGAGGCGAACAGGCGAAAGGGCAGCGGCTGCCCTTCCCTTCGAAGCCGTCGCACGAGTTCGAATGCCACCAGCGCCCCCAGGCTGTGGCCGAAGAACGCATAGGGCAGGTTGCCTTCCCTGGCGATCACTGGCGCGAGCTTGTCGACGATCGCATCGACGCTTTCGAGAGCCGGCTCCAGGAATCGCTTCTCTCGACCGGGCAACTGGACGGCGCAGACTTCAACCTCGGCCGGCAGCGCCTGGCCGTAGTTCCGGTAGATCTGTGCCCCACCGCCGGCGTAGGGAAGGCAGAACAGCCGCATGCGCGGCGGCGTGCGCCTCGTGCGCGGGCGGGAAAGCCAGAGTTCCGCGGCCATCAGCGGGCCACCATGCGGGCGATGGCGTCAGCGTCGCCATCTGCATTCCGCCCGAAGTCGCCGAGCCAGTTCTCGACGATATCCAGGAACCGCTCCTGCCCGTGGCGAGCGGTCAGGGTGTGGTCTATGTAGGGGATCACCTCGGTGCGCACCAGGCCGGAGGCCGTGAGGCGCCCCGCGTCCTTCCCGAACATGGTTTCGAAATAGTCGCGCGAGAAGTCCTTCTCGGAATGGACCCAGAGCAGGCGCACGCCGCGGGCCGCCAGTCCCTCGACGTCGCCCGCCGTCTCGCGCGCGGCGCTGGCCACTTCCTCCGGAGGCGAGAGGCCGTTTCGCATCCGCAGCACGAGCGCGGCGAACAGACGCCGATACTGGATGCGCCCGGTCAATGCCCGACGCCAGCTGTCCAGATTGAACACGGCGTGCCTCACGTAGTGCCGCACCTGGCCTCGCGCGTACTCGTAGGTATCCCACGCGCTGCCGGCGCCCTGTCCGCCCCCATTGATCATCCCGACCCCGACGACCCGCGGATCCGCGAGTGCGACGTTCAGGGCGGTCTCGGCCCCGGAGCAGATCCCGAGAACGACGAAGGCGTCCTTCGCCTCGCTCGCCTGCAGGTGGTCCATGACTTCCCTGGCTTCCCCTACGGCGCCGGCCTCGAAGGACTGCCCGTCGGCCCGGGGCGCGCTGTCGCCGATGCCCCGGTGGTCGAACCTCAAGGACGCGATCCCTCGCGCGGCCAGTCTGCGCGCCAGAAGCACCATCAATCGATTCGGCCCCACGTGATGCACGAGGCCCGCACCAAGAAGGACGACCGCGGTGGTGCGGGGTCTCTGTTCACCTCGAGCCGGACGGGAAACGATCCCGATCATTCGTGGGTGTGCGCCAACGGGCACCGCGTACTCCTCCCATGCATTCATGTTCATTTCGAGAACTCCGGCAACCATCGCCTGATTCATTTCGGGAACGCCAACAGCCACCGACTGACGAGTTCGAGGCTTTCACGCGGCACGAGACCCTGGTACGGCTCGGCGAGCCAGATTCTCGGGGATGACCGGCGTTCCAGCTCAACCCCGACGCCGACTCCCTCGAGGCGGTCTCGAAGCGCACTCGCGGCGGGATCCTCGCCATTGTCGAGAACCAGGACGCGCCTGCACGGGCTCTCCTCGACCTGCAGGAGATCGAGCGCCCCGAGCTCGCCGACCAACCCCTTGGACAACCGGAAACCGATGAAATCCCGGGGACCTTCGGATTCCGCCGGGCTCGCGGGGCGTCCGAACATTCCCTCCATCCACTTCCCGAAACGGGCGCTCTGCGCGCGCATCGAGGCGAGGAAGTCCTCTCCGCGCACGACCGGATCCCACAGGACCATGCGCCCGATCTGTCCGCGGTGCCCCGCGGCGTGCCGAAGCGCGATCGCCGCGCCGAGTCGCAGGCCAAGCAGGTCGACGCTCGTCGCACGCGTACGTCCCCGAACAAAGCGAACGGCCTCGCCCACGTCGGCTTCGCACCTCTCGAGGGTCGACTCCTCGCCGTCCCCGCGGGAGTCGCCGCACCCGTAGTAGTCGAACCGGAGCACGGGCATCCCGGACCGCGCAAGCGATGCGGCCAGCACACGGAGCAGCCGGTGGCAGCGAATGTATTCCTGGCCGAACGGCTGGCAGATCACGAGTGCCGAGCCCTCGCGCACCGGCGCCTGCGCGGGGTGGAAGCAACCGAACAGCGGCGCCCCGTCGCGCCCGAAATACACGGGCTCGACATCGGCAACGGGCGCGCCGGCATCGGGCTGGACGCCGTCCGACGCCGGGTTCATCTTGCCTCCGTGGAAAGGTCGGGTTCGTGAATCACGATTTCCCGCCGGCATTCACCGCGCTCGAAGCGTCGCGACGTGCGCGGGCCGAATGGCGACCGGAACCCGCTCCGCCGGCGGCGGACCGTTCGCGATCGTAAAGTCCTGCAATCTGACGAAGGTTCTGCATCATGTACTCGCGCGGCGCAATCCAGATGCCGGTGCGCACGTGCATCCGCTCGATCACGGTGACCACCAGCAGCGAGTGCCCGCCGAGATCGAAAAAGTTGTCATAAACGCCCACCTGCGCAATGCCAAGCGCGTCCCGCCAGAGCTCGACGAGCTGGCGCTCCATCTCCGACTCCGCTTCCGCTGGCGCTGGCGCAACGCCCGAGACGTCACGCGGCGCGGGCAGCGCTGCACGGTCGACCTTGCGGTTCGGGGTCAGGGGCATGGCATCCAGCACGACCAGGGCGGATGGAACCATGTACGCGGGCAAGCTGGCACGAAGCCGGGCGCGCAGCGCATCCACGTCAAGCGCCGCTTGGCCGCTTGCGACGACATAGCCTACCAGCCGCCGATCTTCCGCGATATCCTCCCGGCACAGCACGACCGCCTGCGCCACGGCGGGATCCTGCGCCAGCACGCTCTCGATCTCCCCGAGTTCGATTCTGTACCCGCGCAGCTTCACCTGGTGATCCGCGCGTCCGAGGAACTCGATGCCGCCGTCATTGCGGTATCGCGCGAGATCGCCAGTGCGGTACAGCCGCCCCGCCCCCGCCTCCCCAAACGGGTCCGCGACGAACTGGCGCCTGGTGAGTTCTTCCCGGTTGAGGTATTCCCGCGCCACCTGCACACCGCCGATGCAAAGCTCCCCGACCACCCCTGGGGGTACCGGCTGCATCGCCTCGTCGAGCACGTGGATGCTGGTGTTCGCCAGCGGGCGTCCAATGCCGACG
>DAORTX010000214.1:0-3364 GCA_035432885.1 Usitatibacteraceae bacterium | reverse complement strand
CGACCTTGGTCTTCAGCAGGATCTTCTCGTAGCGCTTCTCGATGCGCCGGGCGAGGGGCTTCACGATGTCGGGGTCCGCGCCGGGGATCAAGCGGTCCATGAACTCCACCACGGTCACCTTCGAGCCGAGCGCATCGTACACGGTGGCCATCTCCAGGCCGATGATGCCCCCGCCGATGATGAGCAGGCGTTTCGGAATGTCCTTCAACGCCAGGGCGCTCGTCGAGTCGAGCAGCCGCGGGTCGTCGTACGGAAGTCCCGGAATCCTCGCCGACTGCGATCCGGCGGCGATGATGCAATGGTCGAAGGAAACGAGCTTGCGGCCTTCCTTCGTCTCCACGGCGAGGGAGTGCGGCGAGGCGAACCCGGCGTTTCCTTCCACCACCGTCACCTTGCGCGCCTTGGCGAGGCTCGCGAGACCCTTGGTGAGCTTGGCGACCACGCCCTCCTTGAACTGGCGAAGGCCGTCGAGATCGATCTTCGGCGCGCCGAAGGAGATGCCGTGGCGGGCCATGTCCTCGGCATCCGCGATGACCTTGGCCGCGTGCAGGAGCGCCTTGGACGGGATGCAGCCCACGTTGAGGCACACGCCGCCCAGCGTGGCGTGGCGTTCGACGAGCACGACCTTCTTGCCGAGGTCGGCGGCGCGAAACGCCGCCGTGTACCCGCCGGGGCCGGCGCCGAGCACGAGCACTTCGGCGTGCAGGTCGGCATCGAGGCTCGCCAGGGTCGAGGTGAGCGCCTCGCGAAGCGACGGCTGCGCGGCGGCCGTTGCCCGCGGCGCGGCGCCCGGGGCAGGGGAAGCCGCCGCAATCGGCTCCGCCTTCTTCGCCGGGGCGGCCTGCGCGGTCTCCAGGAGCAGGATCACCGCCCCCTCGGAGAGGCGATCGCCCAGCTTCACCTTCAGTTCCTTCACCGTGCCGGAGTGCGTGGAAGGCACTTCCATCGTCGCCTTGTCGGACTCGAGGGTGACGAGCGACGCATCCTTCTTCACCGCGTCGCCCGGCTTCACGAGCACCTCGATCACGGGGACGTCCTTGAAGTCGCCGATGTCGGGAACCTTGATCTCGAGGATGGTCATGGCGCAAGCCCTAGAGAAGGCCGCGGCGCAGGTCGGCGACGACCTGGGCGAGGTAGGTGGTGAAGCGGGCGGCCGCGGCGCCGTCGAGGACGCGGTGGTCGTAGGAGAGCGAGAGCGGCATCATCAGCCGGGGCGCGAATTCCTTCCCGTTCCAGACCGGCTTCAGGGACGCCTTGGAGACGCCCAGGATCGCCAGTTCCGGCGCGTTGATGATCGGCGTGAACGCGGTGCCGCCGATGCCGCCCAGCGACGAGATGGTGAAAGTCCCGCCCTGCATTTCCGCGGGGCCCAGCTTGCCCTCGCGCGCGCGCGCCGCGAGTTCGCCCGTCTCCCTCGCGATCTCCATCACGCCCTTCTGGTCGGCATCCCGGAGCACCGGCACCACCAGGCCGTTGGGCGTGTCCGCGGCGAAACCGATGTGCCAGTAATGCTTGAGCACCAGGTTGTCGCCCTCGAGCGAGGCGTTGAAGTCGGGAAACTGCTTGAGCGCCGCGACGCAGGCCTTGATGAGGAAGGCGAGCGGGGTCACCTTCGTTCCCGCCTTCCGGTTCTCTTCGTTCACGCGCGCCCGGAAGGCCTCGAGATCGGTGATGTCGGCCTCGTCGAACTGCGTGACGTGGGGAATCATCACCCAGTTGCGGGCGAGCGCCGGTCCGGAGATCTTCTTGATCCGCGAAAGCGGCCGCAGCTCGATGGGGCCGAACTTCGCGAAGTCCACCTTGGGCCAGGCGGGCAGGCCGAGGTCGGCGAACCCGCCGGCCGACGCCCGGGCAGCGATGCCGCCGGCCAGCGCGCCTTTCACGTAGGCCTGGATGTCTTCCTTCAGGATGCGACCCTTGGGCGCCGAACCGCTCACCGTGGCGAGGTCCACGCCCAGTTCGCGCGCGAAACGCCGCACGCCGGGGCTTGCGTGGGGCTGCGCGCCCGCTTCCGTGACCGGCTCCGCCGGAATCGGCGCAGGTCGCGGCGATGCCTCGACGGCCGGGACCGGGACCGCGGGCTGCGGTTTCGCGGCGGCGGGGACACTCGCCGGCGTGGAGGGCGCCGCGTCCGCCTGGGGCGGCTTGGCGGGGGCGGTTGCCGGCGCGGAGGCGGCGGAGGGCTCGAGCAGCAGCACGAGACTGCCCTGGCTCACCTTGTCGCCCACCTTCACCTTCACTTCCTTCACCACGCCGGCAGCAGGCGCGGGCACTTCCATGGTGGCCTTGTCGCTCTCCAGCGTGACGAGCGAATCCTCCTTCTTCACCGCGTCGCCGGCTTTTACCAGCAACTCGATGACGGGCACGTCCTTGAAGTCCCCGATGTCGGGGACCTTGACCTCGATGGCGGCCAAGGCGTTCTCCTCGCGTTGTCGTTATGGTGGGTTCGGGACGGGGTGTCTCAGACCGTCCAGGGCGCGGGCTTCGCGGCGTCGATGCCGTACTTCGCGATCGCCTCGGCCACCTTGGCGGCGGGGATCTCGCCGTCCTCGGCGAGTGCCTTCAACGCGGCGAGCACCACGTAGTGTCTGTCCACCTCGAAGAAGCGGCGCAGGTTCTCGCGCGAATCGCTGCGCCCGAAGCCGTCGGTGCCGAGCGCCTTGTAGCGCCGCGGCACGAACTCGCGGATCTGGTCGGCGAAGGCGCGAACGTAATCGCTCGAGGCGACAACCGGACCCTTGGTCCCCGCGAGGCATTGCTCGACGTGGGACATCCGGGGCTTGTCCGTGGGGTGCAGCAGGTTCCACCGGGCCGCATCGATGCCGTCGCGGCGAAGTTCCGTGAAACTCGGGCAGCTCCAGAGGTCGGAGGCCACACCCCAGTCGGCGGCGAGCAGGCCGGCGGCGGCGATCACTTCGCGAAGGATCGTGCCGCTGCCGAGCAGTTGCACGCGCGGACCCTTCCCGGCGCCCGCGCCGGGAATCCGGTACATCCCCTTGAGAATGCCCGCGTTCGCGCCCTCGGGCAGCGCCGGGTGGGGGTAGTTCTCGTTCATCAGGGTGATGTAGTAGTAGACGTCCTCCTGGTCCTCGACCATGCGGCGCAGTCCGTCCTGGACGATCACCGCGACCTCGTAGGCGAAGGTGGGGTCGTAGGAGCGGCAGTTCGGGATCATGGAGGACAGGATGTGGCTGTGGCCGTCCTCGTGCTGCAGGCCCTCGCCGTTCAAGGTCGTGCGCCCGGCGGTGCCGCCCAGCAGGAAGCCGCGGGCCCGCATGTCGCCCGCGGCCCACGCGAGGTCGCCCACCCGCTGCATCCCGAACATCGAGTAGAAGATGAAGAACGGGATCATCGGCACGTTGTT
>DAORTX010000213.1:0-3420 GCA_035432885.1 Usitatibacteraceae bacterium | reverse complement strand
CGGAGTTGTGCCACTCCACCCAGATCACCGAGCCGTCCTTGCGGTAGTTGCGGTTGAGGATCGTGGCACTCGACTCCTGCCCGTCCACGAGGCGGCGAACCATGGTTCCCACCGCGTCCGAGTCCTCCTCGAACACGAGGCGAAGCGATGCCAGGGGCCGGCCGAGGACTTCCTCGGGGCCGAAGCCGAAGATGGGCTCGGCGTTGCCGGACCAGCGCACGACCTTCAGGTCCGGATCCCACTCGATCACCGCGAGCGGCGTGTTGTCGAAGTGCGCGGACAGGACCGAGTTGGCGCGGCGAAGCTCCTCCTCGATCTTCTTCTGCTCGTGGATGTCGCTGGTGGCGGCGTAGTAGCCGAGGTAGCGCCCGCGCGAGTCGTGGCGCGGCGTGAAGTCCACGTTCATCCAGCGGCTGCGGCCGTCGGCGAAGGCGATGAGCCGCTCGACGCTCACTTGCTCGCCGGATTCGACGCGGCGAAGGATCGGGTCGAGCGCCCCGGCGCGCTCCGGGCCGAGCACCTCCAGGACGCTGCGGCCGATCACCTCGGCGGTGGGCAGGCCGGCGTAGTCGAGGAAGGCATCGTTCACGTAGCGGTAGCGGCGCTGCGCGTCCACGTACACCATGGGCGTCGGGATCGAGTCGATCACCTGGCGCAGCTCGCGCTCCTTTTCCTCGATCGAGGCCTGGGCCGCCTTCAGGTCGTGGATGTCCGTGGACACCACGTAGTAGCCCAGCACGCGCCCGTCCCCGTCCTTCCTCGGCGTGAGCTTCACGCGCGTCCAGCGCTCCGGCGCCCCCGGCGGCCGCTGGAGGCGCTCGTAGGTGACGCTCTCGCCCGCCGCGACCCGGTCGAGATAGGGCTGCAGCGATTGCACGAGCTCCGGCGGATAGACGTCCTTCGGGAACTTGCCGAGGGTGAACTCGCGCGTGAGACCGCGCGTGGCGAGGAAGATGTTGTTCACGAACGTGCAGCCGCGCGCGAGGTCGATGTAGACGATCGCCTCGGGAATGTTCTCGGCGAAGAAGCGCAGCTCCTCCTCCCGGGCGCGAAGCTCGGCCTGCGCGAGCTTGAGATCCTGGACGTCGTGGCCGACCACGTACATCCCGCGCACCGCGCCGTCGGGGCCGATGTCGGGAACGGAGCGGCCCAGCACCCAGCGGCGCTCGCCCGAGGGCAGCACCAGCTCGCGCTCGAACGTCGCGGTCTCGCCCGACAGGACCCGGCGGACGGTGGGTTCGAGCTGCGCGGCGACCTCCTCGCCCAGGACCTCGGCCGAGGTGTGGCCGATGATCTGCTCGAGCGACTTGCCGCGGGTCTCGGCGAAGGCGCGGTTCACGAAGACGTAGCGGCGCTGCGTGTCGAGGTAGGCGACCGCGACGGGGATGTTGTCGGTGAAGAGGCGAAGCTTCGCCTCCTGCTCGGCCAGGCGCTCCTGGGCGAGCTTCAGCTCGTGGATGTCCGTGCCGACGATGTAGTAGCCGGCGAAGGCGCCGTCCTCGTCCATGTGCGGCACGAGGCGCACCTGGAACCAGCGCATGTCGTCCGGGCCCGGCCCCACGAGGCGCTCGTAGAGGCAGGCTTCGCCGCGCTCCAGGCGCTCGATGAAGGGCGTGGAGTAGAGCGCCGCCGCCTCCTCGCCCAGGATCTCGGCCGCGGTGCGCCCGACGATCTCGGCGGAGGGCATGCCGCGGATGCGCTCGAAGGTCTTGTTCGCGAACTGGTAGCGGTAGTCCGGGCCCATGAACGCGATGGCCTCGGGGATGTTCTCCGCGTAGAAGCGCAGCTGGTGCTCCTGGCGCTCCAGGGCGTCGCGAAGGCGCCGGTCGTCGTCGATGTCGATCACGACCGAGAAGACGCCGCGGGTCTCGTTTCCGGCCTTGTCGGGGATGAGGTTCACCCTCACCCAGCGCCGCGTGCCGTCGGGCGCGGTGCCCTGGCGCTCGTAGACCACCTTCTCCCCGGCAAAAGCCCGCTCGAGGGGTCCGCGGACGGCGTCGAGGACCTCGGGCGGGTAGATTTCCGCCAGCGGCTTGCCGACCGCCGATTCCACCGTGACGCCCGGCGGCCAGTCGAGCCCCGGGGTGTTCGCGAAGCGAAGGCGGCGGTCCGCGTCGATGTAGGCCATGGGAACGCCCACCGTCTCGGTGACCAGCTGCAGCTCCCGCGTGCGGGCGAGGAGCGATTCCCGCAGGCGGTAGTCGTCCTCGATGTCGATCAGCACCACGAGCGCGCCGCGCACGGTGCCGGATTCGTCCTTGTCCGGGATCATGTAGCCGCGGATGCGGCGCTTCTCGCGGCCGGGCCACAGGGCCTCGCGTTCGTAGGTGACCGATTCGCCGGCGAGGGCCCGCTCGATCAGCGGCCGGCTCTGCGCGAGGACCGGCGGCGGCGCGAGCTCGTGGTAGTGGCGGCCGACCATGTCGTCGCGCCGCATGCCCGACCAGGCCACGCTCTGGGCGTTGGCGAAGCGCAGGATCCCGTCGCGGTCGATGTAGGTGACGGGAAAGCCGATGGTGTCGGTGATGAGCGCCAGCTGGCGCTCGCGGGCGGCGATCGCGGCTTCGGCCTCCTTCAGGTTCTGCAGGTCGACCACGACGATCGCCGCGCCGGCCACCTCGCCGTCGCGCCGGATCGGGTGGTAGTGGGCGCGAACCCAGCGGCCCTCGTCCGGCCCCTCGACGGTCAGCCGGTCGAAGACGAGGTCCTCGCCGGCCAGGGCGCGGGCGAGCATCCGCCGGCGCTCGTCGGTCGGGGGCTTGAGCGCCGCCTCGCCCAGCTCGCGGCCGAGCAGTTCCCCGGCCACGCGGCCCGCGTAGGCGAGGTAGGCGGCATTCACGAAGCGGTAGCGCAGCGCCTGGTCGATGACGCAGCACGGCAGGCCGAGCAGCTCCAGCCCCTGCTGCAGGTCGACAAGGGCGGAGGCGAGCGCGTCCGGTGGCGTGGGCGTGAAGGCGGGCATGGCGTGTCGCGGGTTTTCGCCGGAGTTTACGGGTTCGGCTGCATTGTCCCAAGGCGGGCGGTAAAATCACCGCGACCGCCATGAACCTCCCCTGATCCCCCCATGAACCTCCATCGGCTCCTCGAAGAACGCGAGGCCGCCTCCCGCCCCGTGCGCGTCGTGCTGATCGGCGCGGGCAAGTTCGGCTCCATGTACCTCTCCCAGGCGCGGCGGACCCCGGGCATCCACCTGCTCGCGGTGGCCGACCTGGACCCGGCGCGCGCGAAGGCCTCGCTTCAGCGGGTCGGCTGGGAGGCGGGCCGCCTGGGCGCGAAGTCCTTCGACGAGGCGGCGAAGGCGCGCACGACTTTCCTCACCGACGATGCCGCCGCCGCCATCGCGCACCCGGCGACGGAAGTGGTGATCGACGCGACCGGCAGCCCGGCGGCGGGCGTGCGCCACGTGCTCGCCTGCTGCGC
>DAORTX010000212.1:0-3478 GCA_035432885.1 Usitatibacteraceae bacterium | reverse complement strand
CCGCCCGCGCCTGCAGCAATCCGACCTTGATCCGCGAACCCCGTGACTGACCGGAAGAAGAAGCCCGAGGAGCTGCGCAGCCACCGCTGGTACGGGGCGAACGACCTGCGCGCCTTCGGGCACCGCTCGCGCACGGCGCAGATGGGATTTCACCGCACCGACTACGCGGGCAAGCCCGTCATCGCGATCGTGAACACCTGGAGCGACATCAACCCCTGCCACACGCACTTCCGGCAACGCGCCGAGGAGGTGAAGCGCGGCGTCTGGCAGGCCGGCGGCTTCCCGGTGGAGATGCCGGCGATGAGCCTCTCGGAGCCGTTCCAGAAGCCCACGACGATGCTCTACCGGAACCTCCTCGCCATGGAGACCGAGGAGCTGCTTCGCTCCTATCCCGTCGACGGCTGCGTGCTGATGGGCGGCTGCGACAAGACCACGCCCGCGCTCCTCATGGGCGCGATCTCGATGAACCTGCCGGCGATCTTCCTGCCCGCGGGGCCGATGCTGCGGGGCGACTTCCGCGGCGGCGTCCTCGGCAGCGGCAGCGACACCTGGAAGTACTGGGCGGAACTTCGCGCCGGCACCATCACCGAGGAGGACTGGCGCGGCGTGGAAAGCGGCATCGCGCGCTCGCCCGGGCACTGCATGACCATGGGCACGGCCTCCACGATGACGAGCGCGGCCGAGGCGATGGGGCTCACGCTGCCCGGCGCGGCCTCCATCCCGGCGCCCGATTCGCGGCATGCGCAGATGGCCACGCTCTGCGGCAAGCGGATCGTCGACATGGTGTGGGAGGACCTGAAGGTGCGAGACATCGTGGACGCGCGCGCGATCGACAACGCGGTCGTCACCGTGCTCGCGCTGGGCGGCTCGACCAACGCGATCGTGCACCTGATCGCGCTCGCCCGCCGCGCCGGCGTCGCCCTCGACCTCGCGCGCTTCGATGCGCTGGCGAGGAAGACCCCGGTGCTCGCCAACGTGCGCCCCTCGGGCAAGTACCTGATGGAGGACTTCTTCTACGCGGGCGGCCTGCGCGGCCTGCTCTCGCGGCTGGACGGCCTCCTCGATCCCGGCGCGCCGACGGTGAACGGCCGCACGCTCGGCGAGAACATCGCGGGCGCGAAGGTGTTCGACGACGACGTGATCCGCCCGCGGGGCAATCCCCTCGTGGCCGCCGACGGCCTTGCCGTGCTGGGGGGCAACCTCGCGCCGCGCGGCGCCGTCATCAAGCCCGCCGCCATGGAGGCGCGCCTCCTGAAGCACACCGGCCCCGCGATCGTGTTCGCGAGCTACGACGACATGGCCGCACGCATCGACGACCCGGCGCTCGCCGTCACCGCCGACTCGGTCATCGTGCTGCAGGGCGCCGGGCCCCAGGGCGCCCCGGGCATGCCGGAATGGGGCCAGCTTCCGATCCCGAAGAAGCTCCTCGAGAAGGGCGTTCGCGACATGGTGCGGATCTCGGATGCGCGCATGAGCGGCACGAGCTACGGCGCCTGCGTGCTGCATGTCGCGCCCGAATCCCACGTGGGCGGGCCGCTCGCCCTGGTGCGCGACGGCGACCGGATCGCGCTCGACGTGGCCGCCCGGCGCCTGGCGCTGCTCGTGGACGAGGCCGAGCTTGCGCGCCGGCGCGCGGCGTGGACCGCGCCCGCGCCCCGCTACTCGCGCGGCTTCGGCATGCTCTACCTCAAGCACGTGACGCAGGCCGACGAAGGCTGCGATTTCGATTTCCTCGAGGAAGGGCAGTCCACGCCCGACCCCGAGATCCACTAGGAAAGCCCGCCGTGAAACCGACCGTCCTTCAACTGGGCCCCTTGCTGCCGCTCGTGCAGGAAGGTCTCGCCGCGAACTACACGCACCTCGACCTGGGGACCATTTCCGATGCCGCCGCCTTCCTCGCCGATCACGGCCCGGCCGTCGATGCGGTGGTGTCCTCCGGCAGGAACGGCGTGAACGCCGCGCTGATCGATGCGCTCCCGAAGCTTCGCCTGGTCGCGCATTTCGGCGTGGGCTACGACAACGTCGACGTCGCGCACGCGAAGCGAAAGGGCGTCGCGGTCTCCAACACGCCCGACGTCCTCACCGACTGCGTGGCCGATCTCGCGGTCGCGCTCCTCATCGACGCGGCGCGCGGCATCTCCGCCGGGGACCGCTACGTGCGCGAGGGGCGCTGGCTCAAGGGCGCCATGCCGCTTGCGACGCGGGCGAGCGGCAAGCGCCTGGGCATCGTGGGCCTGGGCCGCATCGGCCGCGCCATCGCCACGCGCGCCGAGGGCTTCGACATGGAGATCCGCTACCACAACCGGCGGCAGAGCCCGGATGCGCCCTACGCCTACGAGCACTCGCTCGTGGAACTCGCCCGCTGGTGCGACTTCCTCATGGTCGCCACCGCCGGCGGCGAGGCCACGCGCGGGCTCGTCTCCGCCGCCGTCATCGAGGCCCTGGGGTCCAAGGGCTTCGTCGTGAACATCGCGCGCGGCTCCGTGATCGACGAGCCGGCGCTGGTCGCCGCCCTCGCCGGACGGCACATCGCGGGCGCCGCGCTCGACGTCTTCGCCGACGAGCCCCGGGTGCCCGAGGCGCTCCTCGCGCTCGACAACGTCGTGCTGACCCCGCACATCGCGAGCGCCACGACCGACACGAGGGCGGCGATGGGGCAGCTCGTGCTGGACAACCTCGAGAGTTTCTTCAAGGACGGGCGCCCCCTGACGCCCGTCTGACACCCGCCGCCGGAGACCCTCATGAGCACTGCCTACCGTTCACCGCCCAACCGCTTCCGCGCCGACCTGGTCGCGGGCAAGCGCCTGATCGGCTGCTGGTGCTCGCTCGCCAACCCCGCCACCGCGGAAGTCCTCGGGCTCGCGGGCTTCGACTGGCTGCTGCTCGACGGCGAGCACGCGCCCAACGACGTCACGACGCTCGTGCCGCAACTGATGGCGCTGAAGGACAGCGTGTCGGCGCCCGTGGTGCGCCCGCCGTGGAACGAGCCCGTGATCATCAAGCGCCTGCTCGATGCCGGCTTCCACAACTTCCTCATGCCCTTCGTGGAGTCCGCCGACGAGGCCCGCGCCGCCGTGGCCGCGACGCGCTACCCGCCGCGCGGAATCCGCGGCGTCTCGGTAACGCAGCGCAGCAACCGCTTCGGCACCGTGCCGGACTATCTCCGGATCATCGACGACCACATCACGGTGCTGGTGCAGATCGAGGGTCGCGGCGGGCTCGCGGCGGCCGACGCCATCGCGGCGGTGGACGGCGTGGACGGTCTCTTCGTCGGCCCGCAGGATCTCGCGGCCGCGCTGGGCCACCTGGGCAACCCGGCGCACCCGGACGTGCAATCGGCCATCAGGCACGTCTTCGAGCGCACCCGCGCCGGCGGAAAGGCCGCCGGCACGCTGGCCCCCGTGGAGGCGGACGCGAGGCGTTATCTCGAATGGGGCGCGACCTTCGTGGCCGTGGGCAGCGACCTGGGACTTTTTCG
>DAORTX010000211.1:0-3528 GCA_035432885.1 Usitatibacteraceae bacterium | reverse complement strand
GCCTCGACGTGGTCGTCGGTCGCGTCACGCCGGCCAACGCGGGCAGCGACCTCGCATGGCGGCCGGTTTTCGAGCAGGTGCTTCGCGTCGTGGCGCGGGCGCGGCACCCGCTCTTTCGCCGCGCGCGCGTGACGATCGCGCACCTGGCCGACGGCGAGTGGATGCTGCCACCGCCGGCCTCGCCCACGCGCCTGCTGCTGGAGCAGGTGTTCGCGCAGGCGGGCCTGCCCGCGCCGCAGTCACGGCTCGAGACCTACTCCCTTCCGATCATGGAGAGCTTCCTCGTCGCGAGCGACCGGCTCGCCGCCGTGCCTGGCGACATCGCCGCGCAGCTCGAGCGGCGCGGGCGCATCCGCGCGCTGCCGTTCCGGTGGCCCATGCCGCCGATCAGCCTCGCGTGGCTCGCGGGCGACGAGCCCAGCCCGCTCATCCGGCGGTTCGAGGCCGCGGCGGCGGGCCGTCACTTGCCGTAGTACGCCTTGACCGCCTCCCACGCCGCCGCCTGCAGGTAGGCGGCGAGCTCGGGGTCGAGCCCGGCCGTGTAGGTGCTGCCGACCGGGGACTTGCCGCGGATGGCCGCGTAGGTGGTGCACGCGCCGAGGTAGGTGCCGGCGAGGCTCGGGTGCCGCTTGTCGGCGGTGTAGAGCTCGAGGCCCGGCCGCCCGGCGATGGCGCGCGCGAACGCGAGGCCCGCGGGAACCACCAGCGCGTCGTTGGCGTTGCCCGCGATCGTGTATTGCTCGGCGAGCTGCGCCGTCATGTCCGGCGCGTCCTTGTACGCCCACGACATGAAGAGCACGGGGCGCGCGCCGTATTTCGTCACCTTGTCGATGTGCGCCTTCGCCGTCTCGTGGAAGGCGGCCTTGAGGTCCGGGTGGATGGGGCACTGGCTGCAGTCCATCATGATCACCGCGTCGAACTGCCGGCCGGGCTTGTTGAAGACGATCTTGTTGCCCGGCGCGAACGAGTACTTGCCGATGAGGCCGGGGCGCAGGTAGGTATCCATGTCGTGCCAGTCGATGCCGGAGCCGCTGACCGTCACCGAGACGCCGCGGAACTTCTCCTTGGGCTCGAGCGACTGCGCGAGGCCGTTGTAGTGCCCGTGCATGCTGTTGTTGTAGTAGAAGAAGCTGTTGCCGACCCACAGCAGGGTGTTGGCGGCGTCGCCGCCCAGCTCGGTGCGGGCGGGCTTGGGTTGGGCGATGGCGGCGCCGGCGGCGGCGAGGGCGGCGGCGAGGAACCCGGCCGCGAGGCGGCGGGCGAACGAGCGGCTCGACATGGAATTCTCCGTTGTGGTTGGGCGTGGGGAACCGCGCGGCGGCGCCGGCGATTCCTGCGACAATCCTACGCTTGCGCCCGAGGAATCGACCATGAACGAAACGCCCGATGGCGTGGCCCGCCGGCTCGCGCTGGCAGCCGCGACCCTGCTGTTCCCCACCCTGGTGGCCGCCCAGGCGGCGCCCATCCCGCTGGTCGGCGTGCCCGACTTCGCGCGGATCACGCGCACCTACGGGCCCGCCGTCGTCAACATCAGCGTGAGCGGGATGCGCACCGTCTCCGCGGGCAACGACGACGAGGAGGACGGCGATGGCGCGGGCGCCGACCCCTCCGCCGACGAGATGCGCAGCTTCCTGCGCCGCTTCCAGCAGCAGTTCGGCGGCAAGGGCGCCACGATGCAGGTGCCGGTGAGCGGGCTCGGCTCCGGCTTCATCGTGAGCGAGGAAGGCCTCATCCTCACCAGCGCCCACGTGGTGGCCCACGCGGACGAGGTGATCGTGAAGCTCACGGACCGGCGCGAGTTCCGCGCCAAGGTGCTGGGGGCCGACCGCCGCACCGACGTCGCGGTGCTCAAGATCGACGCGGGGCGCCTGCCGGTCGTGGCCATCGGCGACCCGGACAAGCTGGCCGTGGGCGAGTGGGTGGTCGCGATCGGCTCGCCGTTCGGGTTCGACAACAGCGTCTCGGTGGGCGTGGTGAGCGCGAAGGGGCGCGCGCTGCAGGAAGGCAGCGCCGTGCCCTTCATCCAGACCGACGCCGCCGTGAACCCGGGCAACTCCGGCGGCCCCCTCTTCAACTCGCGCGGGGAAGTCGTCGGCATCAACTCGCAGATCTACAGCCGCTCGGGCGGCTACCAGGGCTTGAGCTTCGCCATCCCCATCGACCTGGCCCAGAGCGTGGCGAGGCAGATCGCAAGCACTGGGCGCGTTTCGCACGGCCTGATGGGGGTGGCCGTGCAGGAACTGAACCAGGCGCTCGCGGACGCCTTCAAGTTGCCCAAGCCCGTGGGTGCGCTCGTCTACGACGTGATGCCGGGTGGCGCCGGCGCCGCCGCGGGGCTGCGGCCGGGCGACGTGATCCTGCAGGTGGACAAGCGGCCGATCGTCTCCTCGGCGGAACTGCCCGCCCTGGTGGCGATGGCCGAGCCCGGGCGGCGGCTCGACATCGAGATCTGGCGCGATGGCGCCCGGCAGCGCATCGCCGCGACGCTGGGCGACTCGAGCAAGCCAGTGCGCGAGCCCGCGCCCCCCGCGCCGCCCAAGCCCGCGCCCGGCCAGCTCGGCCTCGCGGTGCGGGCGCTCGAGCCGGGCGAGCTGCGCCTGTTCGGGCTCGGGGCGGGGCTGGTGGTGGAGGGCGTGAGCGGCCCGGCGCAGGAGGCCGGCATGCAACCCGGCGACATCATCGTCGCGGTGAACGGCAAGCCGGCCGGCGAGGTCGGGCAGCTGCGCGCCGCCGTGGCGGGCGCCGCGAAGTCGGTGGCGCTCCTCGTCCAGCGCGAGGGCCAGCGGACCTTCGTGCCGGTCGCGGTGCCGTAGGCGGGCGCGCGGGCCGCCGCTACCGCGCGGGCTTCACGATGGAGACGAGCGTCGTCTTCATCATCGCGCCCGACTTCATGTCCATCCACGGCGACTGGATCGTCACGTCCACGCCGCCCTTGCGGAACATGGCGCTCTCCTTGCCGGCCTCGCCGACGGCCTTGAGACCCTGCGCCTTGTAGAACGCGGCCACC
The DNA here is from genome assembly GCA_035432885.1 of Usitatibacteraceae bacterium. GTDB lineage: Bacteria > Pseudomonadota > Gammaproteobacteria > Burkholderiales > Usitatibacteraceae > FEB-7. The sequence continues at coordinate 521 of DAORTX010000211.1, read as the reverse complement.
TTGGCGATGGGGTCGGCCGTGGTGAAGCACGCGGCCTCGCCGCCGGCCATCTCCTTCACGGCATTCGAGGTGGCGGCATCGTGCTTCGCGCCGGGATAGACGGTGACGCCCAGCTTCTCCTCGGCCCGGGCGGCACCGAGCGTGGCGAGGAGGGCGAGCGTGGCGACGAGGGACTTCACTTTCAAGGCTTTTCCTTTCCGGATGCGGTTGTCGTGCGGCGCCGTGCGCGCCATTCGCGCACGCCGGCCGGCAGTATAGGAACGCGGGCCGCGCGGTTCATCCGGAAATCGGCTTGACAAGCTCGCGTGCCGGTCATCTCTCCGCGGCGAGGTAGTCCTGCACCAGCCGCTCCCAGATCACCTCCAGCTCGTAGGCGCTCGCCCGAGCGAGGCCCTCGAGGTCCGGGAAGAGGCTCGCGTAGGTGACGTTCATGCGGTAGAGCGCCTCCATCGCCTGCGCGCGCACTTCGAACGGCAGCACGAACTTGAGCAGCAGCTCGTCGGCGTGCCGGTAGTGGCCGA
>DAORTX010000210.1:0-3617 GCA_035432885.1 Usitatibacteraceae bacterium | reverse complement strand
CTCGCCGAGATCGCGGGCGAATACCTGAAGAAGGGCAGCCAGGTCTACGTCGAGGGGCGCCTGCAGACCCGCAAGTGGCAGGACAAGGATGGCCAGGACAAGTACTCCACCGAGATCGTGGCCGACCGCATGCAGATGCTCGGCTCTCGCCAGGGCATGGGCGGGGGAGACCGTGAGCGCGATTCCGGCGCCGAGCGCGAGGGCGGATCCCGACCGGCCGGCAAGCCGGCGGCGGGCAAGGCCGCGGGCTCGAAATTCGACGATTTCGAAGACGACATCCCGTTCTAGGGGAGTCGGTAGAATGGTTCATCTCCTTTCGACAACGGCATGAATCCATGAAGCGCATCGTCCTCTTCCTCCTCACGAACGTGGCGGTGGTCCTGGTCCTCTCCGTGGTCCTTCGGGTGCTGGGCGTCGACCGCTTCATCGCCGCCGAGGGCCTGAATGTCGGCATGCTGGTGATCTTCTCCGCCGTCGTGGGATTCACGGGGTCCTTCGTTTCCCTGCTCATCTCGAAACCCATGGCCAAGTGGTCCACGGGCGCGCAGGTGATCGAGACGCCCCAGAGCGCGGACGAGCAATGGCTGGTGGGCGCCGTGCGCCGCCTGTCGGAAAAGGCGGGCATCGGCATGCCCGAGGTTGCCGTTTACGAAGGCGAGCCGAATGCGTTCGCGACCGGCGCCTTCCGGAATTCGGCCCTGGTCGCGGTATCCACGGGGCTGCTGCGCTCGATGACCAGGGAAGAGGTCGAGGCCGTCCTCGCGCACGAGGTCGCGCACGTGGCCAACGGCGACATGGTCACGCTCACGCTGATCCAGGGCGTGGTGAACACGTTCGTCGTCTTTCTTTCGCGGGTCGTGGGTTACCTGGTCGACAAGGCGATCTTCAAGACCGAACGCGGAACGGGCCCAGGCTACTTCGTCACCGTCATCGTCTGCCAGATCGTGTTCGGCATCCTCGCCTCGGTCGTCGTGGCGTGGTTCTCCCGCCAGCGCGAGTTCCGCGCCGACGCCGGGGCCGCAGGCTTCATGGGCACGGCGCGACCGATGATCTCGGCGCTGCGTCGACTGGGAGGAATCGAACCCGGCGAACTCCCGAAGGCATTCCAGTCGTCGGGAATCTCCGACAAGCCGGGCTTCATGGCGCTCTTCTCGACGCATCCGCCCATCGAGGCGCGAATCGCGGCGCTCGAGTCGAAGGGTTGATCGCCGGACGCGCCGGAGAAGGGCGGCCCGTCCGGCTTGCCTTTCTCATGGTGCTCACGGTCTTCGCGCACGCCGCATTCAACGGCAGCCGATTCACCGTCTCGCTCTACGCGCTGAGCCTCAAGTCGAGCCCGCTCACCGTCGGCGCCCTCATTTCCCTCTATTCCCTGCTGCCGATGTTCCTGTCGGTGTTCGCAGGGCGGACGATCGACCGCATCGGCACCGCGAGGCCCCTTCTCTGGTCGTCCGTGGTGCTGGCGTGCGGCGTCGGCATTCCCGCGCTGGCGCCGGGCCTTGCGGCCCTGTACTTCGCCTGCGCGATCATCGGGCTCGCCTTCATGGTGTTTCACATCGCCGTGCAGAACGCCGTGGGTGCCCTCAGCGCGCCGGAAGATCGGGCGGTGAATTTCAGCTGGCTGGCACTCGCATTTTCCATCTCCGGGTTTCTCGGGCCCACCACGGCAGGACTCGCCATCGACAATGCCGGGCACCGCGTGACCTTCGCCCTGCTCGCGACCCTGGGCATCCTGCCGGCGCTGGCGTTGTCCCTGGCGAAACCGGCATTCCCGCAGGCGCAGTCCGCCACGGCGACCGGCGGGGGGCTGGCGGACCTTCTCGGCAAGCGCGAATTGCGGCATGTCTTCATCGTGACCGGCATTCTCGCGATGGCGTGGGATCTCTTCTTCTTCGCGATTCCGATCTACGGCAATTCCCTCGGGCTTTCCGCCACGACGATCGGCGGCATCCTGGGTTCGTTCGCGCTGGCGACCTTCGTGGTCCGGCTGGTGCTGCCCTGGTTCGCGAGGCGGCTGCCCGAGTGGCAGATCGTGGGCGCCACGCTGTTCGTCGCGTGCGCGGGCTACTCGCTCTTTCCCCTGGTGCGAACGGTGCCTCTCATCGCGACCATCGCATTCCTTCTCGGACTGGGGCTCGGCGCATCGCAGCCGAGCCTCATGTCCCTGATTCAGCAGCTGACGCCGCAGGGTCGACTGGGCGAGGCGATCGGCGTGCGAACCATGGTCATGAACATGAGCCATACCCTGTTGCCCCTGTTCTTCGGCGGCATCGGCACGGCGCTCGGCATGGGCCCCGTCTTCTGGTCGATGGCCCTGTGCCTGGGCTCGGCGGGCCTGTCCACGCGCCGCCGCCGCGCCATTTCCTGAGTTTCCGGCGGCGGGCGCCCGGCGATGCGCCAAGTGCTTGTGTTAAAATGACAATTTTCCGGGTTCCGAGGCAACCATGCCGATTTACGAATATCGATGCTCGAACTGCGGCCACCAGCAGGAATTCCTGCAGAAGGTGAGCGACGTTCCCCACAAGCGTTGCACGCAATGCGGCCAGGAGACCTTCTCCAAGATGGTCACGGCGGCCGGCTTCCAGTTGAAGGGCAGCGGCTGGTACGCGACGGACTTCAAGGCGGGGGGCTCGAAGCCGGCCGCCAAGGCCGACGGTGGTTCCGAATCGAAGGACAGCGGCGGCACCGGCCCCGCGCCCGCGTGCGGATCGGGCTCGTGCCCGGCGTGCGGATAGGCACCGTCTTGGCAAGCGTATCGCCGGGACCCCGCCCGGACGAGTGATGGCCACGCTCAGGCGCTACCTCATCGCGGGTCTGCTCGTGTGGATCCCGCTCGCGATCACGCTCTGGGTGCTCTCGCTGCTGGTCGACCTGATGGACCAGTCGCTGCTCATCGTTCCGGCCCGGTACCGAAGCGACGCGCTGCTGGGCTTCCACCTGCCGGGACTGGGCGCCGTGCTCACGCTCGCCATCCTGCTGGTGACGGGCGCGGTCGCCGCGAACTTCTTCGGCAAGCGCCTGCTGCTCGTCTGGGAATCGATCCTCAGCCGAATCCCGATCTTCCGGTCGATCTACGGCGGGGTGAAGCAGATCAGCGACACGCTGTTCTCGCCCGACGGCAAGGCATTCCGGCGCGCGGTGCTCGTACGCTATCCGCACGCGGGCGCGTGGACGGTCGCGTTGGTCACGGGCACGCCGGAACACGAGGTTACCGACCACCTCGGCCGCGAGCAGTTGTCGGTCTTCGTTCCCACGACGCCCAACATCACGGCGGGCTTCTTTCTCATCGTGCCCCGGACGGACACGATCGCGCTCCAGATGAGCGTCGACCAGGCGTTGAAGTACATCATCTCCATGGGCGTGGCGGAGCCGCCGCGTCCCGGGATCAGGCCCGAGAGCATCACCTCCGGGACCGACCCCAATCCGGTGCCGTCGCCGAAAACGTAGGCGGCGGCCGAAGGCGGCGCCGGAAACAACCACGGCAGCGAAGGACTGGCCTCCCGAGAGCGGCACACGGGAGCAGCGAACGAAATCGCCCCGCCACGCGGGGCACAGAGAGAACATGCGAACCGAATACTGCGGACTGACCGACACCCGATTCCTCGGGCAAACCGTGA
>DAORTX010000209.1:0-3619 GCA_035432885.1 Usitatibacteraceae bacterium | reverse complement strand
GGGATCACCTGGTCGCTGCCCAGGCGCATCACCTTCTTCTCCTGCAGCACGCGCAGGAGCTTGCCCTGGGTGGGGTGGTCGATCTCCGCGATCTCGTCGAGGAAGATGGTGCCGCCGTGGGCCAGCTCGAAGAGGCCCGCCTTGCCCTTGGGGCTCGCCCCGGTGAAGGCGCCCGGCACGTAGCCGAAGAGTTCGCTCTCGAGCAATTGCCCCGGCAGCGCCGCGCAGTTCACGGCCACGAAGGCGCCGTCGTGGCGCTCGCTCGCGTTGTGGATGCCCTGCGCGAAGAGTTCCTTGCCGGTGCCGGTTTCGCCCTGGACGAGAACGGTCGACGGCGTGAGGGCGAAGTCCCGGGCCATGGCGATCGCCTGCCTGAGCGCCGGGCTCTCCCCCAGGATGTCCTCGAAGACCGCGCCCGCCACGTGCCCCGTCGCGAGGATGCGTTTCCTCACGCTCGCTTCCATGCGCTGGATCCGGCGCACGTCGTGGAACGTGGCCATGGCGCCCATCGTCTCGCCGCGCACCTCGATGGGCGTGGTGTCGCACACGAGGTCCTGGCCGAAGAGCTGATCGACGCGGTCTTCCTCGCCCCGGCCCGTGGCGACCACCTTCTCCAGCCCGAGCCGGGGCCACACGCCCGCGATGGGCCGGCCGATCGCGTCGGCCTCGGCCACGCGCAGCATGCGCGCGGCCCGCGCGTTGATCACCGTGACGATCCCCTCGCGGTCCACCGCCACGATGCCGTTGTCCGTGGACGCGAGCACGGTGCGAAGGATCTCCGCCTTCGCCTTTTCCATGGCGCGCGCGCGCACGATCCGCTTGGCCTCCTCCACGGCGGCGACGATGCTCTGCTCGGTCGTGCCCACGGGCTGGCAGGCCATGCCCATGCGGCGGGCCACCGTCTCCGTGATGTAGCCCCCCACCACGATGCCCGCGCCTTCCTCGCGCGCGCGCTCGACGGCCGGCACGATGTCATCCTCGCTCGCCAGCTCGTGCACGGTCACGTGCACGTCGAGCATGCGGCCCATCTCGACGGCGCCGGCGAACATGGGCGGGAAGGCGAGCACCGCGACGTGCCGCGACTGGGCGCGCGCCTTGTAGAGCGCCGACATCAGGTTGAGCGAGGAGGTGGAGATGTCCACCACGGAAAGGTCGGGCAGCGCGGCTGCCACCATCCGCGCGGTGGCGCCGCGCGAGATCACCACCTCGACGCCTTCGTCGCGCAGGCGCCGCGCCACGGGAACCGCTTCCGCCATGAGGCCCTTCGCCAGGCGCACGTCCCCGTGCGCCCCGGCGAGCGCTTGCCTCGCCAGCTCCAGCACGCTCGCCTCGAGGGCGAGGAATGCGACCGTCGCCATGGTCACTCCCGGCATGAGACGTCATGAAACGCTTCGAGACCGATTGAAACACGGTTGTTTCACGGGCGGGCTGCGCTGTGTCAAACCAATGATTCGCGGGCGGTTTTTTTCTGGCCCGGAACCTGCTGAGAGGAGGGTAGCCAACGGCCGCGGCAGGGCCGCCCGGGCGCATCCATCACCACAAGGAGCGGGTCATGAGAATCAACTGGAAGGGCGTCATCCCGATCGCGCTGGGCGTCATCCTGGTGCTCATCCCCCCGCCGGCGGGCCTCGAGCCGCAGGCCTGGCAGTTCTTCGCGCTCTTCGTGACCGTGATCACGGCGCTCATCCTCGAGCCGATCCCGGCCGCGGCCATCGGCCTCATGGGCGTCACGTTCGCGGCGGCGCTGCTGATGGTGCCCTCGAAGGCCGGCGCGCCGGTGGTGCTCGCCGACGGGCTGCGCTTCGCGCTCTCCGGCTTTTCCAACGGCACCGTGTGGCTCATCTTCACCGCCTACATGTTCTCCCTGGGCTACGAGAAGACGGGGCTGGGCAAGCGGATCTCGCTGCTGCTGATCAAGCTCCTGGGCAAGAAGACGCTCGGGCTGGGCTACGCCGTGGCGCTCGCCGACCTCGCGGTCGCGCCGTTCACGCCGTCCAACACCGCGAGAAGCGGCGGCATCATCTTCCCGATCATCAAGAACATCCCGCCGCTCTACGGCAGCACGCCCGAGTCGGGCCGGCGCAAGATCGGCGCCTACGTGATGTGGACGGCGATGGCCACCACCTGCGTGACCAGCAGCATGTTCCTCACCGCGCTCGCGCCCAACCTGCTCGCGCTCGACATCCTGCAGAAGACCTCGAAGATCACCATCACCTGGTCGGAATGGTTCATGGCGCTCGCGCCGGCCTGCATCATCCTCTTCCTGCTCGTGCCCTACCTCGTGTACGTGATCTACCCGCCGGAACTCAAGGAAAGCGCCGACGCGCCGATCTGGGCCGGCGACGAGCTGAAGCGCATGGGGTCCATCTCCCGGCCCGAACTCACGATGGGCGCGCTCGCCATCGGCGCGCTGCTGCTGTGGATCTTCGGCGGCAAGCGCTTCGACGCGACCACGGTGGCCCTGATCGGGCTGTGCCTGATGGTGCTCACGAGCGTGATCACCTGGGAGGACGTGATCGGCCACAAGACCGCCTGGAACGTGCTGGTGTGGTTCGCGACCCTCGTCGCGATGGCGGGCGGCCTCGCCAACGTGGGCTTCCTCTCCTGGTTCGCGAAGACGGCGGCGGCGTCCATGTCCGGCTTCTCCGTGGGCGGGCTCATCATCGGCTTCGTCCTGCTCTTCTACTTCGTGCACTACATGTTCGCGAGCCTCACCGCGCACACCACGGCGCTGCTGCCCGTCGTGCTCGTCACCGCCGCGGCCGTGCCCGACATGCCGATGAAGACACTCGCCCTGCTGCTGTGCGGGACGCTCGGGCTGATGGGCATCCTCACGCCGTACGCCACCGGCCCCAGCCCGATCTACTACGGCTGCGGCTACATCAGCCGCAAGGAATACTGGGTGCTCGGCTCCGTCTTCGGCGCGATCTTCATCGCGGTCTACCTCGCCGTGGGTTATCCGTACCTCATGGCGTCCGCGCACTGACGGAAGGCGAGGATTCATGGACACCCCCCGCACCGAAGGTGCTGCGGCGAGCGCGCTCACGCCCCGCGACAAGGGCGAGAGCGTCGCGGCGCTCACCGGCCTCATGGCGAAGTTCACCGCCTACGTGGCCAAGCGCCTGCCGCAGGACGTGCTCGACAAGCTGGCGGAGCTGCGCAGCCGCGAGGTGAAGCCGCTGTCGAAAGTGGTCTACGACTCGATGTTCGAGAACCTCGAGAAGGCCGACCGGCTCGACCGCCCCTGCTGCCAGGACACCGGCGCGCTGCAGTTCTTCGTGCGCGCCGGCGCGGGCTTCCCGCTCCTGGGGGAGCTGCGCGCGATCCTGGGCGACGCCGTGCGCCAGGCCACGCGGGACGCGCCGCTTCGCCACAACGCCGTGGAGACCTTCGTCGAGAAGAACACGGGCACCAACACCGGCACGGGCATCCCCTGGATCGACTGGGAGATCGTGCCCGACGACGACACCTGCCTGATCGAGGTCTACATGGCCGGCGGCGGCTGCAGCCTGCCGGGCGCGGCGAAGGTCCTCATGCCGGCGGCGGGCTACGAGGGCGTCACGCAGTTCGTCTTCGACGTGATCACCTCCTACGGCGTGAACGCCTGCCCGCCGCTGCT
>DAORTX010000208.1:0-3628 GCA_035432885.1 Usitatibacteraceae bacterium | reverse complement strand
AGGATCTCGCCCACGTTGCAGGCGAGCAGGAAGTAGACGAACTTGCGGATGTTCGAGTAGATGATGCGGCCCTGCTCGATGGCGGCCACGATGCTCGCGAAATTGTCGTCGGTGAGCACCATGTCCGCGGTCTGCTTGGCCACATCCGTGCCGGTGATGCCCATGGCCACGCCGATGTTGGCGCGCTTCAGCGCCGGCGCGTCGTTCACGCCGTCGCCCGTCATCGCGACCACGTGATCGCGCGACTTGAAGGCTTCCACGATCCGCGTCTTGTGCGCCGGGGAGACGCGGCAGCAGACATCGAGCTGGTCGACCCGCGCGGCGAGCTCCGCGTCGGAGAGCTTGTCGATGTCGGCGCCCGAGAGCACGATGCCCCCGGGCGTGCGCAGCCCGATGTCGCGGGCGATCGCCTCGGCGGTGTCCTTGTAGTCGCCGGTCACCATCACGGTCTTCAGGCCCGCGCCCTTGGCGATCCGGAGCGCCTCGATCACCTCCGTGCGCGGCGGATCGATCATGCCGAGCATGCCCACGAAGACCAGGTCCCGCTCGACCGTTTCGGGCTTCACTTCCGCCGGGATCTCGGCCAGGGGCCGGAAAGCCACGCCCAGGACGCGGAGCGCTTCGCCCGCCATGCCGCGGTTCTGGTCGAGGATCGCTTGCCGCGCGGCCGGCGTGAGCTCGACCGATCGGCCGGCCTCGAGCACGTGCGTGCACAGGTCGAGGACCATGTCGGGCGCGCCCTTCACGATCGCGGCGAGCGGCGGATAGGCGAAGCCGGCCGGCTCGGCGCCCGCGGCCGCGGCCGCGCTGCGATGAATCGTCGTCATGCGCTTGCGATCGGAGTCGAACGGAATCTCCTGCACCCGCGGCATCGTCTGCGCGAGCGCCTCCTGCCGATACCCGCCCTTGGCGGCGGCGACGACCATCGCGCCCTCCGTGGGATCGCCGATGATGTGCCAAGAGCGAGCGCCCGCGTCGTCGTGCCGCTCCTCGAGCTTCGCGTCGTTGCAGGCGATCGCGCCCTGCAGGAGCGCCATCGCATCGGGGTGGGCGTCGGGGTCGAATCGATCGTCGCCCAGGAAGAATTCCCCCACCGGGTTGTAGCCCTCGCCGGAGATCCTGAAGCGCTTCCCGCCCGCCCACGCCTGCACGACCGTCATCTGGTTCTGCGTGAGCGTGCCCGTCTTGTCCGAGCAGATCACCGTCGCGCAGCCCAGCGTCTCCACCGCGGGAAGCTTCCGGATGAGCGCGTGGTGCTTGATCATCCGCTGCATGCCGAGCGCCAGGCAGATGGTCACGATCGCGGGCAGGCCCTCGGGGACCGCGGCGATGGCAAGGCTCACCGCCGTCATGAAGAGGTTGATGATGTCCGCCTTCTCGGCCTCGAGGTAGGCGACCAGGCCGATGTTCGCGACGTCCATGATCGTGGTGTCGCGGAAGAGCCCGTAGACGAAGACCACCGCGCAGATCGCGAGGCAAGCGCTGCCCAGGACCTTGCCGAGGTGTTCGAGCTTCTTCTGCAGCGGCGTGGCCTCGTCCTCGAAGGACTGGATCATCTGCGCGATGAGGCCGATCTGGGTGTTCATCCCGGTGCCGGTGACCACGCCCTTGCCGCGCCCGTAGGCGATCAGCGTGCCCATGAAGGCGCTGTTCCTGCGGTCGCCGAGCGGGGCGTCGGGTTCGAGCACCGCGTTCGGGTCCTTGTCCACGGGCACCGACTCGCCCGTGAGCGAGGCTTCCTCGACCTTCAGGTTGAAGCACCCGAAGAGGCGGACGTCCGCGGGGACGTAGTTGCCGGCTTCGAGGAGCACGACGTCGCCCGCGACCAACTCGCGGCCGGGGACCGTCACCTGGTGGCCGTCGCGGATCGCCTGCGCCTGCGGGGCCGACATCTTCTGGAGCGCGGCGAGCGCCTGCTCCGCCTTCGATTCCTGCACCACGCCCACGATCGCGTTGAGCGCCACGATCACCATGATGGCGATCGAATCGACCCACTCGCCCAGCAGGAGCGAAACCAGGGCCGCGATGATCAGGATGATCACGAGGTAGTTGTTGAACTGGTCCCAGAGGTGGGACCAGAAGCCGGGACGGGCGCGCTCCGTGAGCTCGTTGGCGCCGTCCGCGGCAAGACGCTCGGCGGCCTGCGCCGGCGTGATCCCCCGTTCCAGATGCGTGCCCAGATCGGCGACCACCTGCTCGATCGGCTTGCCGTGCGCTTCGCGGTCCTGCATGGCGTCTACCCCCTTTGCGTCGAGTATCGCGCCACCCACCTTCGAAGAATATTTGAACTTTGCGAAGGCTCCCATTGCGCTTTCGCATGCATTCCCTGGAAAGATGATGGCTGCCATCACGTTCCGCAATGGCCGCCGCGCCCGGATTTTTCGCAAGTGCCTGTCGCACAAGCTTGAATCGGCCCGGGGACCGTGCTACAAGTGGATCGCGTCCCGGCGTTTCGGCCGGGGCTCCCTCCAAAGGGGAGTAGCTTCGGTAGCCGGCTCGGCTACTGCGACGCAGCCGTCAATACGGGCGAATGCCCCGGCTGCGCCGGCATACACAATATGCAAGCGAGACCTTTGCCCAGCGGGTGAAGGCGCGCGCGTGCACGGGCGGCCTTCGGCCTGCGAGGTAAGGGCCGCCGTGCATCGGCAAGCGCACGGCGGCATGGCAAGTCCAGCGCAACCGGAGACCGCCATGCTGAACGCGAACATCCACCGTTACCTGAGGCACGGAACGCTGCCGCAGCTTCGCGTGTTCGAGGCGAGCGCGCGGCTGGGAAGCTTCACGCAGGCCGCGCGCGAGCTGCACATCGCGCAGCCCACCGCCTCGGTGCAACTGAAGAAGCTCTCGGAGACGGTCGGGGTCGCGCTCTTCGAGCAGGTGGGCCGGCGCGTCTTCCTGACCGAGGCGGGCCGGCACCTTTATGCGGGCTGCCAGGAGGTGTTTCGCGCGCTGTCGACCATCGAGGATTCGCTCGCCGGCATGCGCTCGCTCGAATCCGGGCGGCTGCGGCTCGCGGTGAGCACGACGGGGATGAGCTTCGCGCCGCGCCTGCTGGGCGCCTTCGCCGCGTTGCACCCCGGCGTCGAGACCTCCATGCAGGGACACAACCGGCAGACGCTGGTCGAGCGGATTTCCCGGAACGAGGACGATCTCTACCTGTTCCCGGATTCGCCGGACATGGAGGAAGTGGTGGCGCAGGAACTGCTGCCCAATCCGCTCGTGGTGCTCGCCCGGGACGACCATCCGCTGGCGCGGGAGAAGAACATCGCCTTCAAGCGGCTCGCGCAGGAACCTTTCCTCATCCGCGAGGAAGGCTCCGGCGCCCGGCGAACGACGATGCGGCTCTTCGGAGAGCGGGGCCTGGTGCCCAGGGTGCGCATGGAACTCGGCACCAACGAGGCGATCCGGGAGGCGATCCTCGCGGGGCTCGGCGTGACCATCATGTCGCGCTACACCTTCGGGCTGGACCCCGAGTCCTCGCGCTACGCCTGCCTGGACGTGGCGGGGTTTCCGCTGGAGAACCACTGGTACCTCGTGTACCCCGCGGGCAAGCAGTTGAATGCCGGGGCGCGGGCGTTCCTGGATTTCGCGCGGGCGCAGGCGAAGGAACTGGTGCGGGAGGGGGCGG
>DAORTX010000207.1:0-3819 GCA_035432885.1 Usitatibacteraceae bacterium | reverse complement strand
CGAGGAAGGCGAGCATGAGCCGGCCCTTGTTCAGGTTCTCCAGCAGGTCGTAGAACCGGATCGACTGCTGGACGTCCAGCTGCCCGTTGGCCTCCAGCCAGTCGTGATAGGCCGTGACCGAGCGCGTGAGGTCCTCCCGCCAGCGGTTGTAGCGGGAGATCTCGCCCTCGAATCGGGCGTCGACGGAGATGGCGGGGTTCAAGGGCGGCGGCTCGTTTGCGGCCCCAGTGTACCCGAGACCCCCGCGCGCCTTAAGTGCGCGGCGTCACAACCGGCCGGGCTGCGCGGGCGGCGCTCACCGCAACCCCGAAAAAAGGCGGCCGGACACGAGGTCCGGCCTTGAGGAGGAGGCAGGTGCCGATCGCCCCCGGCGGCCGGGTCGCGCCGGCCGGGGCCGCAGGGCGGCGGATCAGGCGGCGCGGCGGAAATCCGCTTCGTTCGCGCAGGCGTTCGGGGCCGCGGGCGAGAACCGGTCGGGGACCTCGTTCACGCCGCGGGCCATCCTGCGGAGGGGACCCGAGCTCGGCAGGAGCAGCGTGCCGCGTTCGCCGCCGAGGGCGAGGAAGAGGTTCATCGCGGCCAGCGTGAGGATCGGCGCGGCGATGGCGAAGAGCTGCGCGTAGTTTTCGATGAAGAGGTTCATGGTCTGTCTCCTGTCGGTTCCGGTGTTCGGTTCGGTTCGCGACCCCGGCTTTCCCGGGGCCCCGCGGGTGTCTCGCCGCGTTGGACCCCACTTTCGGCTTGCGGCCCGCGGCCCGCCAGCCCGATGCGACGAAAAGGCGAAATCCGGGTCCGAAACGCCCCAACCGCGGAATTTGCGGACCTTCATTCCCCGCGCGGTCCCGGCCCGAGGTCCACCTGGACCAGCGTCCGTCCGTGCCGGTCGACCAGCCGCAGGCGCCCGACCTGGCGCTCGGCGATCCACGCGGCGAGGGCCAGGAACCCCACCATGGGGAGTGCGACGACGATCAGCGTGACGGCGAAGGGCGACAGGTCCATGTCCGGCTCCGCGGGCTCAGGCCGCGATCCGCTGGGTGTCGTCGTTGGCGGCGGCGTGCGTCGCGGCGGGCTTCAACGGGTGCGCGGCCAGGTATTGCCGGGCGGCCAGCTCGGCGCTCGGGCGCAGGCTCACGCAAGAAAGGCCGGGGTGCGGGGTGGCCACTTCCAGCGCGAGGAAGACGGGCACGAAGATGGCGAGGAGGACGACGGCGGCGGCGATGAATTCCATGGCGGGTTCCCTTTCCTTGCTGCGGCCCCCCGGCAGGCCCCTGCCGGGTTCGGGCGGCGCGACGTTTCGTTTCGCGTTGGTGCCCAAGTTACCGAACCGCGACGGGGAACTCGCCGGAGGATTGCGCCGGCTACGGATGAAATATTCGACGCCCGGAAGTGCGAATATTCACACCGGCGACCCGGCGCGCGGGAGAGCGCCGGAAGGCAAAGGCGGGCGATGGCCCGCTAGAGGGAGAAGCGGGCGATCGCGCGCACGGCCTCGCCCTCGAGCCAGGCCACCGGCAGCATGAGGACCAGCTGGCAGGCGATCAGCACCAGCACCGGCGTGATGTCGACGCCGCCGATGGGCGGTATCGCCTTCTGGAAGGGCTTGAGGAAGGGCCGCGTCATCGCGTCGAAGAACGGGGCGAGCGGATGGTAGGGGCTCACCCAGGAAAGCAGGGCCTGCAGGAGCACCGCGCCCATCACGATGTAGACGGTCAGGCGAAAGAGCTTCACCAGCGCGAAGAAGATGAGCACCGTGATGGCGGACCCGTTCACCAGCTCCACGCCCTGGAGCAGCGAGACGATCGCGAGCAGCACCACCTCGGCGCCCCAGGCCACGACGAGGGAGGCGAAGTCGAGCCCCCACAGGCCCGGCACCAGCCGGCGCATCGGCTTCACCGCGAAGTCCGTGAGCGCCATGGTGAACTGGGCGAGGGGATTGCGCGCGGGCGCGCGAAGCGCCTGCATCCAGAAGCGCACCAGCGCCGACAGGATGAAGATGTCGAAGACCGTCTCGACGACGAAGGCCAGCGCCTGGTTCAGCATGTCCCCGGGTCCCGTCCGAATTCCTCGCCCAGCTCCCTCGAGCGGGCGCAGGCGGCCTTCACCGCCAGCACGAAGCGCGCCTTGAGGGCCGCGCTCTCCATTTCCCCCAGCGCCCGCTCGGTGGTGCCGCCCCGCGAGGTGACCTGCGCCCGGAGCACCGCCGGGTCCCCGCCGCGCGCCTTCGCGAGCTGCGCGGCGCCGGCGAAAGTGCCCAGGGCGAGCGAGCGCGCCGCCTCGGGCGCGAGGCCCATCTCCACGCCGGCCTGCTCGAGCGCCTCGAGGAAGTAGAACACGTACGCCGGCCCGCTGCCGGAGACGGCGGTGACCGCATCGAGGTCCTCCTCGCGCGGCAGCCACACGGTCTCGCCGACCGCGCCCAGCAGGGTCTGCGCGCGTGCCCGCCCTTCGGCGTCCACCGCCGGCGGGGCGAAGAGGCCGCTCACGCCCGCGTGCACGAGGGCCGGCGTGTTGGGCATCGCGCGAACGATCGATGCGTGCCCCCCGAGCCAGCGCGACAGGTCCGCGATGCGGATGCCGGCCGCGATGGTGACGACGACCGTGGCCGGCGCGAGGGGCAGCAGCGGCCCCACGGCCTCGCGCATCTGCTGCGGCTTCACCGCGAGGACCAGCGCATCGGCCACGGGAAGGTCGGGGCCCGCGGCCTTGCGCACCGCGACGCCGAATCCGGCGGCGAGCGCCTCGCGAGTGGCCGCGACCGGGTCGATCACGACGATGTCCGCGGCCGGAAACCCCCGCGAGACGAGTCCGCCGATGATGGCCGCGCCCATGTTGCCGCCCCCGAGGAAGGTGATCTTCATGCCGCATTCTCGCGCAGCTCGCGCGGTTCGCGGGCGCCGAAGATGGCGGTGCCGATGCGAAGCATGGTCGCGCCCTCGGCGAGCGCGGCCGCGAAGTCCTGCGTCATGCCCATGGACAGCGTGTCGCCCGCAAGGCCGGCGGCGCGGATCGCCTCCAGTTCGCGGCGAAGCGCGGCGAACTCGGCGCGCACGCCCGCCTCCCCGGCCGAGGGGCTCGCCATGCCCATCAGCCCGCGAAACCTCAGGCCCGGCAACGACGCGACGTGCCTCGCGAGGGCGAGCGCCTCGCCCGGCTTCACGCCGCCCTTGGTGGCCTCCTCGCTCACGTTCACCTGCACGCACACGTCGAGCGGCGCCTTGCCCGCCGGGCGATGGCGCGAGAGCAGGTCCGCGATCTTCGCGCGGTCCACGCCGTGCACCCAGTCGAAGTGCCGCGCGACCTCCTTCGCCTTGTTCGCCTGCAGGGCGCCGATGAAATGCCAGGTCGCGCCCAGGTCGGCGAGTTCGGCGATCTTGGCCACCGCCTCCTGCACGTAGTTCTCGCCGAAATCGCGCTGGCCGGCGGCGTGCGCCTCGCGCACCTTCCCCGCCGGCTGTGTCTTCGACACCGCCACGAGCGTGACCGCGCGGCTATCCCCTTGTAACGCCTCGGAAATGCGCCGTTTCACTTCTTGCAGGTTTTCCGCGATTGGAGACATAATCGGCTCGGGTATCAGAGGCGCATTTTACGCCGGCGCAAGCCAGGCCCTCCCGCGCCGCCGCCTTCCACCGCCACGAGAACGAAAATGGACATCGCCGAACTCCTCGCATTTTCGGTCAAGAACAAGGCTTCCGACCTGCACCTGTCCGCGGGGCTCCCGCCGATGATCCGCGTGCACGGCGACGTGCGGCGCATCAACGTTCCCGCGCTCGAGCACAAGGACGTGCACGGGATGGTCTACGACATCATGAACGACTCCCA
>DAORTX010000206.1:0-3883 GCA_035432885.1 Usitatibacteraceae bacterium | reverse complement strand
CGCACGTGGCCCAGGGCGACAAGCCCACCGTGACCGGCAAGCGCTGGAACTGCACCGCCTGCCATGCGCCGCAGGCGGACGTGAAGCCGCTGGTGGCCAATATCTCGCAGTGATTGAAGGGGACACTCCCCTTCGTCGATCTTCGTTCACTCGCCCTGGAGTCCACAAGGCCATAGGGTAGACTGCGCGTGGCGCGCTCGAGCGCCACGACACGTCCGGCCCATGCCCCTTTCCTGGAACGAGATCCGCGATCGTGCCCTCGCCTTTTCGAGGGATTGGAAGCACGCGGAGAGCGAGGAGGCGGACGCCAAAAGCTTCTGGGATGCCTTCTTCCAGGTGTTCGGCGTGCCGAGGCGGCGATTCGCCACCTTCGAGCAGCGCGTCAAGCAGATCGACGGCAAGGAAGGGTACATCGACCTCCTGTGGAAGGGCGTCCTCCTCATCGAGCACAAGTCGCGGGGCAAGGATCTCGACCGCGCCTATCAGCAGGCCCGCGACTACTTCCCCGGAATCAAGGACCGCGACCTTCCCCGCTACATCCTCGTTTCGGATTTCGCGAGGTTCCGGCTTTACGACCTCGAGCGCGACGCGATCCACGAATTCAAGCTCTCCCAACTCAAGGACCGCCTGAAGCTCTTCGGCTTCATCGCCGGCTACCAAGTCCAGGAGATCAAGCCGCAGGATCCGGTGAACATCAAGGCGGCCGAGCAGATGGGGCGGCTGCACGACCTCCTGAAGGCGAGCGGGTATTCGGGGCACCCGCTCGAGGTGCTGCTCGTCCGCGTCCTCTTCTGCCTGTTCGCCGACGATACGGGCATCTTCCAGCCAGCCCAGGCATTCCGTTCCTGGCTCGAGGAGCGGACTGCGGAAGACGGCTCGGACCTCGGACCCCGGCTCGCCCAACTCTTCCAGGTGCTCAACACGCCGGAACGCGATCGCTCCAAGGCGCTCGACGAGCAGTTGACCGCCTTTCCCTACGTGAACGGCAGGCTCTTCGACGAGCAGCTTCCGCTTGCGGCGTTCGATGCGAAGATGCGCGAGACCCTCCTCGATTGCTGCGGCCTCGACTGGAGCGCCATCTCGCCCGCCATCTTCGGCGCCCTCTTCCAGTCGATCATGGACGCGAAGGCCCGTCGCAACCTGGGCGCGCACTACACGAGCGAGGAGAACATCCTCAAGCTCATCAAGCCGCTCTTCCTCGACGACCTGTGGGCCGAGTTCGAGCGGGTGAAAGGCAACCGGAACAAGCTCTTCGAGTTCCACAAGAAGCTTCGCACCCTCACCTTCTTCGATCCCGCATGCGGTTGCGGCAACTTCCTGGTCATCAGCTACCGCGAGCTTCGAAAGCTGGAGCTGGAACTCCTGCGCGTCGTCTACCAAGGTGACCTGGACCGCGGCCAGCGGCACCTGGACGTCCACCAGCAGATCACGCTGAACGTGGACCAGTTCTTCGGCATCGAAATCGAGGAATTCCCCGCGCAGATCGCGCAAGTGGCGTTGTGGCTCATCGACCACCAGATGAACCTGCGGGCGAGCGACGAGTTCGGGCAGTACTTCGCGCGCATCCCCCTCACGGCTTCGCCGCACATCTCGCACGGCAATGCGCTGCGTACGGAATGGGGTGGCGTCCTGCACCCGGACAATTGCACCTATCTGTTCGGCAATCCGCCCTTCGTCGGCGCCATGGTGATGGACGACGGCCAGCGCGAAGACATGGCCACGGTCTTTTCCGGACTCAAGGGATATGGCGTCCTCGACTATGTAAGCGCCTGGTACTGGAAGGCGGCCCGGTATGTCGACACGCGACGCATCCAGTGCGCCTTCGTCTCGACGAACTCGATCACGCAAGGGGAGCAGGTGGGCCTGCTATGGGGTCCGCTAATGGAGCGCTTCGGTTTTCGCATTCGCTTCGCCCACCGGACGTTCCGGTGGTCCAATGAGGCGAAAGGCGTGGCAGCCGTGCATTGCGTGATTGTCGGATTCCAGCACGGGGAGCCTGCTTCAAGGCAGCTTTTCGAGTACGAGGACATCGCCGGCGAGCCGCATGCGGTCCGCCCCGGCAACATCAATGCCTATCTAGTGGACGCTCCCAACGTCTTTCTGGCGAACCGCCGCGCGCCGATTTGCGCGGTTCCACCAATGCGATTCGGGAGCATGCCTCGAGACGGCGGACATCTCATACTCGGCGAGGACGAGACGAATGCCCTGCTGAAAGCGGAACCGGGCGCGAAGGAGTTCATTCGCCCCTACACGGGAGCGGACGAGTTTCTAAACGGCTACCGACGGTTCTGCCTGTGGCTCCTAGACGCCGATCCCGCGCGCATCCGGCAGCTTCCGCAGGTCATGGATCGCGTGGAAAAGGTTCGAGAGTTCCGGCTCGCCAGCAAGGCGGAGGCAACTCGAAAATTCGCGGCAACGCCGAGTCTCTTTTGCCAGATCGCTCAACCGGATTCCGACTATCTTCTCGTTCCGGGCGTCAGCTCCGAGCGGCGAAACTATGTGCCGATCGGATTCCTGCCTCCATCGACAATCGCAAGCAATCTGGTCTTCGTGGTACCGGCCGCGAACCGATTCCATTTCGGCATCATGTCCTCGACGATGCACAACGCTTGGATTCGTTACACCTGCGGCAGACTCAAGAGCGATTTCAGGTACTCGAAGGACATCGTCTACAACAACTTCCCCTGGCCCGATTCGCCCTCCGAGTCCACGGTCCGGAGGATCGAGGAGGCCGCCCAGGCCGTCCTCGACGCCCGGGCCGCACATCCCGGCGCCTCGCTCGCGGATCTCTACGACCCGCTCACCATGCCGCCCGACCTCATCAAGGCGCACCGGAAGCTGGACGCCACGGTGGATTCGGCCTATGGCCGGAAGGGCTTCGCGAACGACGCCGAACGGGTCGCCTTCCTGTTCGAGCTGTACCGAACCTGCACGAGCCTCCTTCCCGCGCCGGCGGCGAAGGGGCCGCGCGGGCGCCGGCCGGGCTGAACTCCTGGCGACGGCCGTCGAGGCGTGCGGACAATGCCTCAGCATTCCGCCAGACTGGACATCACGCCCTTTCCCGAGAAGCTGGCGTGCCAGGTCTCCCACCTGCGCTTCCTCGCGCGCCAGATCGTGGAGCGGGGCGCCCTCGCGCCGCCGCTCGACGCGCATCGCCACCTCCAGCCCGTGCTGCCGTTCTATCTCACGAAGGAAGGGGAGCGTCGGCTGGTCGTCACGCTCCTCGAGGAAGCGGCAGGTCACAGGCGAGAGGCCCGCGAGGACGAGGATGCGCGCGCGCTGGAATCGGTCATCCCCCTCGTGGGAACCGTGTCCATGCAGAATTACGCGGAGCTCCGCGCCAAGCCGCAATTCCAGTCGATCGCGCGCCGTGTTTCGTCGCAGCGCCGGGGATCTCATTCGTCCCGTCTGACGGGTCCCGCGGACATGCTCTTCGCACGCGCGGTACTCCGACCGGGTTTTCACTCGAACCGCGAATGGCCGATCATGCAGTGGGTCTCGTGGTCGCGCGACGAGCGTTTCGCGCTGGGCGTCTCCTCTGTGCCCCGGCTGGGGCACCTCGCGGATGTCGTGGAGCGCATGGCGGACATTGGTCCGTGCCCGCCCCGGCTTGGCCGGCAACCGCCTGGAAGGTGGAGGAACATCGTGCACGGACTCGTCATGAAACTCGACGTTTCCTCCGAATGCATCGTTGCCCGGATGTCGCCGGGCGACAGCATGGAAGTCGACTTCGTGGCGGGCGGCATCCGCCCCGATCGATTCGATCTCGAGCGCGATAGGAACCTCATCGGTCGCTGCGGCGAGTTTCTCGACCGGGAGGTGGCTCGCCTGGGCGAGAAGCTCCGGATCGCGAAACTCGCGATCCGGCTTTCGCCCCGGGGAA
>DAORTX010000205.1:0-3893 GCA_035432885.1 Usitatibacteraceae bacterium | reverse complement strand
CTACCTCATGGACCTCACCGAGACGCTGCTGCGCGAATGCGCGCTGAAGGTCACGGGCGGCCATGCGCTCGCCTACCAGGGCGAGACGATCGACCTCGCGCTGCCCTTCGACCGCCTGACCATGGCGGAGGCGATCGCGAAGTACAACCCGAAGCATCCGCTCGCGGAACTGGCGAAGCCGGAGTACCTGAAGGCGGCGCTCGGCCCCTTTGCGATCGAGGTGTTCCCGACCGACGGCCTCGGCCTGCTGCAGCTGAAGCTCTTCGAGGCGACCACGGAGGCGAAGCTCGTGCAGCCCACGTTCATCGTGGCGCACCCGACCGACGTGTCCCCGCTCGCTCGCGCCAACGGCGCCAACCCGGCCGTCACGGACCGCTTCGAGCTCTTCATCACCGGCCGCGAGATGGCCAACGGCTTCTCGGAACTGAACGACCCGGAGGACCAGGCGGCGCGCTTCGCCGATCAGGCCCGCGCCAAGGAAGCCGGCGACGAGGAGGCGATGTACTACGACGCCGACTACATCCGCGCGCTGGAATACGGCCTGCCCCCCACGGCCGGCGAAGGCATCGGCATCGACCGGCTCGCCATGCTCTTCACCGACAGCCCCTCCATCCGCGACGTGATCCTCTTTCCGCAATTGAAGCCCGCGGACGCGAGCTGAGACGCTTCCAGGCGCGCCCACCGTGACCCGGCCGAAACCCGACGAGGCGCCGATCGATTTCTCCGGGGAGATGCGGGCACTCCTCGATCTCTTTCTCGCCACGCGCCGCGCCGATCTCGCCCGGCTGGACGGCGCGCTGGCCGCCGGCGATTTCGCCGCCATCCGCGCCATCGGCCACGCTTTCAGGGGTTCGTCGGCATCGTACGGCTTTCCCGAGGCGGGACGGATCGGCGCCCAGCTCGAGGAAGCGGCCGGCCGCGCCGACCGCGGGGCCGTGGAGGCGCTCGTCGAGGGTCTCAAGGCGGCGATCCCCGACACCGGCGGCGCAGCCTCCTAGGCCGCCCGTGTCCAGCATCGCGATTCCCGTCGTCGACGCTTTCCTGCTCGCGATCCTGCCCGTCGCCGCGCTCCTGCTCGGCATCGCGCTGGTCCTGCTCCGGCGACGCAGCGCCGCCCGCGATGTCGCGATCGCCGATCTCGCGCGCGAGCGCGACCGCGTTCGCCATGCGCTGGAAGGGTCGTCGCTCACCATCTGGGACTGGGACATCGCCACCGATTCCATCTGGCTCAATGCGAACTGGCGGGAAATGCTCGGCGCCCCCTCGGCCGAGACGCGAGGACCGATCGCCTTGCTCCTGGATCTCGTTCACCCCGAGGACCTGGGACGCGTGCAGCACGCCGCCGCCGACTCGCTCAAGGGCAGCGCGGCGCATTTCGACGCCGAATACCGCGTCCGCGACGTCGACGGCGCCTGGCACTGGATTCGCACCCGCGGCAGCGTGACCGCCCGCGACCCGCAGGGGCGAGCCGTCCGCGCCGCCGGCACCAACACCGACGTCACGGCGAGAAAGCTCGCGGAAAAATCGCTTGCCGAAAGCGAGGCGCGTTTCCGCGCGCTCACCGCGCTCTCCGCCGATCTCTACTGGGAGCAGGACGAGAACTTCAACCTCGTGTCCTGGTCCGCGCCGGCATGGTCGCGCGGTCGCGACGCGGCGCTTCCCCGTCCCGCGCTCGACGCCCCGGAGCTGACCGGCGCCGACTGGGGGCCCCACCGCGGCGTGCTCGAGGCGCGGCGGGCGTTTCGCGACGTGGAGATCCATCAGAGTTCGCCCGAGGGCCGCGACGCCTGGCTGTCGGTGGGCGCGGTGCCGGTGCTCGACGCGGACGGGCGATTCCGGGGCTACCGGGGGCTCGCGAGGCTGATCACCGATCGCAAGCTCGCGGAGCAACGCCTGCGCAAGAGCGAGCTGGAACTGCGCCAGCTCGTGGAGTTCATGCCCGCGGCCATCGTGTTCGTGAACCGGGAACTGCGCGTGGTCGTGCACAACAAGGCCTACGCGGGGCTGGTCGGCCGGGCAGGCGAAGAGATCGGCGGGCACCGGCTTCGGGAAATCCTGGGGGAAGAGCGCTTCGCCGAGGTCGAACCGCACCTGCAGCGCGCGCTCGAGGGCGTGTCCGCGCGCTATTCGACCCGGCTGCCGGGCCCCGGCGATGCGATGGCCGACCTGGACATGCTGCACTGGCCGCTGCTCGGCGACGACGGCCAGGTCGCGGGCGTGATCGTCCTCGGCATCGACGTCACGCGCCTCAAGGAAGCCGACCGGATGAAGGACCATTTCGTGTCGGTCGTGAGCCACGAGCTGCGCACGCCCCTCACCTCCATGCGCGGCTCCCTGGGACTGCTTGCCGGCGGCATCGCCGGCGAACTGCCGGCCGAGGCGAAGCCCCTCGTGGACATCGCGCTCCAGAACTCCGACCGTCTCTGGCGGCTCGTGGACGACCTCCTCGACATCGAGAAGATGTCGGCAGGCCACATCGCCTTCCGCGTCGAGGCGATCGACTGGCGCCCGCTCCTGGCCGAAGCGGTGGCGGCGAGCCGCGGGCTCATGCAGGCCTATGACGTGAGTTTCGAGCTGGAACCCGGCGATCCGCTGCGCGTCGAGGGCGATTCGGACCGGCTGTCGCAGGTGCTGTCCAACCTCATCCTCAACGCGGCCAAGTTCTCGCCCGCCGGCGGCGTCGTCTCGGTGGGCGCGGACCGCCGGCAAGGCGGCTTCGTGCGAACGCGCGTGCGGGACCACGGACCGGGCATTCCGGCCGATTTCCGGGCGAGGATCTTCCAGCCCTTCTCCCAGGCCGACAGCGGCGACAACCGCAGGACCGAGGGCACGGGGCTCGGCCTGGCCATCAGCCGCGAGATCGTCACGCGCCTGGGCGGCGAAATCGGGTTCGAGGACGCCCCCGGCGGCGGCACCGTCTTCTGGTTCGACCTGCCCGATTCGCCAGTGGCACAATAAGGGCATGTCGACACCTCCTTTCCACCGCATCCTCCACGTCGACGACCAGCCCGACATCCGCGGCATCGTGAAGCTCGCCCTCGGCAAGATCGGCGGCTTCTCCGTCTGCAGTTGCGGTTCCGGCGAGGAGGCCCTCGCCGCCGCGCGGGATTTCGACCCGCAGCTGCTGCTCATCGACATGAACATGCCCGGCATGGACGGCATGGATCTTCTCGTGCGCCTTCGCGAGGCGGGCACGCTCGCGCCGGCGGTGTTCTTCACCGCCCGGATCAATCCCAGCGACGTCGAACGCTACCGCGCCGCGGGCGCCATCGGCACGGTCTCGAAGCCTTTCGACCCCCTGAAGCTCGGCCGCCAGATCACGGCGGTCTGGATGGACAACTTCCCGACCAAGGACCCGACGCCTTGAACGCACAGGATTTCGACGATCTCGACTTCACCTCGCTGGCCGAGGGGACATCGCCGCCGCCGGTTCGCCAGATTCCGACGCCGATCGAGGACGAGGAAGCCCTCATCGGCGCCCGTTCGCTGGGCACCGACGGCTTTCACCTGATCGCCGCCCGCAGGTTGGGCACGCCTGGCGCGAATCCCGCCAAGCAGGTCGTGCTCGTCGTGGACGACGACCTGCCCACCGGGGAACTCGCCGCGGCCGTGCTGCGCCGGGCCGGCTACCAGGCGGTGGTCGTCGGAAATCCGCGCGACGCCGCCCGCCACATGTCGGCGCTGGGCCCGCCGTCCCTCGTGCTGCTCGACGTGGAGATGCCGGGCATCAACGGCTTCGACTTCCTGGCGAAGATGCGCGCCAACAAGTACCTGAAGGAAACGCCCGTCGTCCTCTTCACGGCCCACAGCGAGCGGCGCCACGTGATTCGCGGGCTCCTCGCCGGCGCCGACGGCTACGTCGCGAAACCGATTTCAGGTACCGCGCTGGTGGA
>DAORTX010000204.1:0-3899 GCA_035432885.1 Usitatibacteraceae bacterium | reverse complement strand
ACCTCGAACCCGAGCGTGCTCATCGCCGCGGGCCTGCTCGCGAAGAAGGCGGTCGAGCGCGGCCTCACGGTGAGCCGCCACATCAAGACCTCGCTCGCGCCCGGTTCGCGGGTCGTGACGGAGTATCTGCAGGCCGCGGGCCTGCTCGCCTCGCTCGACAAGCTGGGCTTCAACGTCGCGGCCTACGGCTGCACCACCTGCATCGGCAACTCGGGCCCGCTCGCCGAACCGGTCGAAAAGGCGGTGGTCGACAACGACCTCGTCTGCGCCGCGGTCCTTTCCGGCAACCGCAACTTCGAGGCGCGCATCCACGCCAACATCCGCGCGAATTTCCTCGCTTCCCCGCCGCTGGTCGTGGCCTATGCCATCGCCGGCACGGTGCTGCGCAACCTCGAGACCGAACCCCTGGGCCAGGGCAAGGACGGACCGGTCTACCTGAAGGACGTCTGGCCCACTTCCGACGAGATCCAGGCGCTGATGAAGTTCGCGATCGACCCGGCCGTCTTCGGCCGGATGTACGCGAACCTCGCCGACACGAATCCCCTGTGGAAGGGCATCGCCTCGGCCGCGGGCCAGGTCTACGACTGGCCCAAGTCCACCTACATCGCCGAACCGCCGTTCTTCGAGGACTTCGGCATGAGCGCCGGGACCGCGAAGGACGTCATGGGCGCCCGGGTGCTGGGCCTCTTCGGCGACTCCGTCACCACCGACCACATCTCGCCCGCCGGCGCGATCAAGGACACGTCGCCCGCCGGGAAATACCTCATCGACCACCAGGTGATGAAGCCCGACTTCAACAGCTACGGCGCGCGGCGCGGCAACCACGACGTGATGATGCGCGGCACCTTCGCCAACGTCCGCATCAAGAACCTGATGCTGCCCGCGAAGGCGGACGGCAGCCGGGTCGAGGGCGGCGTGACGCTCCACCAGCCCACGGGCGAGCAGATGCCGATCTACGATGCCGCGATGAAGTACATCGCCGCGGGCACGCCCACGGTGATCTTCGGCGGCGAGGAGTACGGCACCGGGTCGTCGCGCGACTGGGCGGCCAAGGGCACCCAGCTCCTCGGCGTGAAGGCGGTGGTGGCGAGAAGCTTCGAGCGCATCCACCGCTCCAACCTCGTGGGCATGGGCGTGCTGCCCTGCCAGTTCAAGGGCTCGGACTCGGCCGCGTCGCTGGGGCTCAAGGGCGACGAGCAGGTCGATGTCGTGGGTCTCGAGGGCGGCATCCGCCCGCAGATGGACGTGACGCTCGTCATCCACGGCAAGGACGGGTCGACCCGGAAGGTGACGGTGCTGCTTCGCATCGACACGCCGATCGAGGTCGACTACTACCTGCACGGCGGAATCCTGCCCTACGTGCTCCGGGAACTGGTGGCCGCCTGACCGGGCCCGGCGGCGGGCGCCGGCGCCCTCCTCCCGTGGCGGGCGGGCCCGCGATTTGCGTCGCGCCGGCCCGCTCCCTATAATCCGGGCTTCCCGCGAACCCCGTACGGTATCCCCGCGACCCATGAACCGACCCGACACCACGACTTCCCTGCGCCTCGCACCGCGCGTGGCTGCCCGTGGCGCCATGCGGTTCGCTGCCGGGATCGCGCCGCTGCGCGGCGCAGACGACTGACCTTCGGGGCCTGCCGCCCCGACGAAAGTCGAGGCGGAAGACCGACGGCCACCCCGTAGCCTTTCCGCCTCGCGCCCCGCGCGACGCGTGAGTTCGCGCGCGTAGAACGACCCGAACGCCGGCCCACGAGGCTCGCGAAGAAGAAGATCCATGAACACGCTCCTCGGCAAGCTCCACCCGCAGCGCTGGCTGACCGGACTGTGGCGCAACCCCGATTTCCTGCGCCTCTGGGGGTCGCTCACGATCACCCATTTCGGCGGCCAGGTGACCTTCCTCGCGCTGCCGCTCACCGCAGCACTTCTCCTGAACGCCACGCCGTTCGAGGTGGGCGTCCTCACGGCGCTCGAGGTGCTTCCCTTCCCGCTCTTCGGCCTCTTCGCCGGCGTGCTGGTCGACCGCCTGCCCAAGCTCCCGGTGATCATCTGGGCGGACCTGGGGCGCGCCCTCGCCCTCGCGGCGGTGCCGGTCTGCGCCTGGACCGGCGTGCTCAGCATGTCCGTGCTCTACGTCGCGGGCTTCCTCGTGGGCCTGGGGGCGGTCATCGGCTGGCCCGCCTACCAGGTGTTCATGACCGAGCGCGTCGGTCGCGGCAATCTCACCGAAGCCAACGCGAAGATCGGCATCTCCGATTCCGCCGCGCAACTGATGGGGCCGGGCATCGCCGGGGCGCTGATCCATTGGCTCACGGCGCCCATCGCGGTTCTCCTGGACGCGCTCTCGTTCGCCGCCTCGGCCTGGATGCTGCGCGGAATCCCGCCGGCGCCCACCGACGCGCCGAAACTGTCGGGCCAGAGCCTCTGGCGGGAGATCGGCGAGGGACTCTCGGCGGTGTGGCGCAACCCGACGCTGCGCGCGCTCGCCTGGTCGCTCGGGTTCTGGCAGGTCCTTCGCCACGCCTACGTCGCGGTGGTGATCCTGTTCGCGGCCCGCAGCCTCGGCTTCTCGGCCGGACACGTCGGCATTCTCTTCATGCTCGCCGGGGTGGGCTCGCTCTGCGCCGCCGGCGCGGTCGCCCCGCTCAACGCGCGCTACGGGTTCGGCCCGACCATGCTGGTGGCGATGGGCGGGACGGGCGTCGCCTGGCTGGTGCTGGGCTCGGCCCCGGGCATCCCCGTCGTGGCGTCCATCTTCTTCGGGCTGGGGCTCTTCCTCCTCGACTTCTCGGCGATGACGTTCTTCATCAACTACCTGACGCTTCGCCAGACCGTGACGCCGGATCGGCTGCTCGGCCGCGTGACCGCGACCATGATGTGCCTCACCACGGTCTCGGCGCCGTTCGGCGGGCTCGCCGGCGGCTGGATCGCCGAGCACTGGGGGCTTCGCACGACCATCCTGCTGGCCGGCGCGGGCGCGCTCGCGATGATCCCGCTCGTGGCGTGGACTTCCCCGCTCGCGCGGATGAGGACCCTCCCGGTCGCGCCGGACGTCGCCTTCACCGAGAGCGTGACCGAGGAAATGGCCGGCTGAGCCGGGGGCAAGCGCGAATCCGGCGGGCGCCCTCGCCGCGTCCTACGGTCATGGAATCCGTCCACGCGAGCGAAAACCGGCCTTGCCGCCGGCCGGCGCCGAAACCGATAATGCGGGCCGCTTCGGCCCCGGGAGAAAGCCATGGAGACTTCACAAGCCCTGGTCGCCATGACGGGAATGCTGGCGAGCTTCGGCCTGCCGCTCCTCGTCATCGCGATCGTTCTCGTCTACAAGCACCAGCGAAACCGCCTGCACCAGGAGACGATCCTGAAGCTCGCGGAAAAGGGGTTGCCGGTGCCCGCCGAGCTTCTCCAGCCCCCGGCCGCCGCGGCGAGCCCCAAGGGCGGCCTGGTGCTTCTCGCGCTCGGCATCGCCCTCGCCGTCTTCTTCCAGGAGCAGGGATTGCCGTGGTCCATCGGGCTCATTCCCGGCCTGATGGGCGTGGCGCTCCTCGTGGCCTGGCGGATCGACTCGCGCGCCGCCGGCCGCGGCGATTCCCCGCGCTGATCCCGATGGGAGAGCGGCCGGAGCCGGCCGATGCGCAACTCGTCCTCGCGGTCGTCGCCCACGACGATCGCGAGGCGTTTTCGCACCTGGTGCGGCGCCACCAGTCCATGGTGCGGTCGGTGCTTCGCCGCCTCGCGAAGGGCGACCAGGGGCTCGCCGACGATCTCGCGCAGGAGACTTTCCTGCTCGCGTGGCGAAACCTGCGCTCCTTTCGCTTCGATTCCCGGTTCTCGACCTGGCTCTACCGGATCGCCTTCAACACCTGGCTCTCGCAAGCGCGCCGGCGGCGCGAGGTGCTGCTGGA
>DAORTX010000203.1:0-3929 GCA_035432885.1 Usitatibacteraceae bacterium | reverse complement strand
GGGACGACGCGGAGTTGCTCCCGGGGTTCCGAAGACTACTGGCCGCGACGTTTCGATGCGTGCCCCAAGGCACGCCCGTGAATTCGGGATCGGTGACGCAGGCGAGTTCCGCTTCCCCGATGCCGTGGTCGCCACGAGGTCGAACCGGCCGACGGTGAACTCCATGGGACGCGCCGATGCAGAGGTGGATCGCGACGGCATTCCAGCGGTTCACGACGAGGCAGCGCGCCAATCAGGGGCGACGCCGGGAATCATCGCGCAATTGCAGCGCTACGAAATGAAAAGGGCGGGATCGCTCCCGCCCTTCCCGAACTCCCTTGAAGCAGTAACTGTTACTTCTGGAGCTGGCGGCAGTTGGCCGGGAAGAATTTCCACGACGTGTTGGGGGCATCCGTGCCGCACCACCAGGAAGCGATCGACTTCGTGCCATCGGAGACCGCGTTCGTGTCATCCAATGCCGTGAGATACAGGCTGTTGGTGTCGACCGTCGCATCGATGCCCTTGATCGTGACCTTGATCTGAGCGTTGTTGACAGCGATGCCGGACACGTAGGTGGTCAGGGTCGACGAGCAGCCGGCTTCGTTGATGTTCGCCGGGAGAGCACTCTTGGCGGCGATGAATTCGGACACCGAGGTCTTGCAAGCGCCGGCAGTGGCCGCGACTTCCGTGATCTTCGAACGCTTCAGGTAATCCTGATAGGCGGGAATAGCGACCGCCGCCAGGATGCCGATGATCGCGACGACGATCATCAGTTCGATAAGCGTGAAGCCTTGCTGGACTTTCTTCATGAGGAGACTCCTGTTGAATTATGGGAATTGGCCGGTGGAACCACACTGGAGTGTGCGATGGAAAAGGGAGCAATCCGCGTGCCATGGACTGGCGGGAATTCCATGACAAGCGTCACACTCCAACACCTTGATTTTGTGACTAGTTTTTCGTGACGACTACCGCATTCGCACCGCCCTGCTCGCCATTCCCGCCCATCGCCCGGGGTGCCTCGCGGACCAACCGCGTGACGGGGCAATATGTGCCCCGGAGCGTCAGTATTTCGCGAGCTTGTCGGGTTCCGCCGTCAGGGGCGGCACCCTGAAATCCGGGTCGATCCAGGTCAGGAGCAACCGGACCGCCAGGCTGTTGAGTTGCTTGGCGTCCAGATTCGTGCCGTGCCGGGCCCACTGCGCCTTCGCTCCGGTGAAGTCGCCGGAATGCACCCGTCCCGAAACGGCGGCGAGCACGTATTGGGCCCCGTCCGCCCGATTCCATTTGCGCCCGGATTCGAGGAGCCTCTCCGCGACGGCGCCGGCGCGTCGGGCGTCGTGCATCGCCATCGCGTCGAGCACGTCGAGCCGGTCGCGCTCGATCGCAGGCAACTGGCGGAAGCATCGCGACCGCGAAATGCGTGCGTACATCTCCCGGTGCGCCTCGGCATCGAGATAGGGAATCGTGCTGCGGTAGATATCCTCGACGAGGTCCACCCACACCCCGGACTGGCGAGAGCAATCCGACAGCCCTTCCCGCGCGAGTCTCACCTGCATCGCGATTCGCGGATCGATATCCGGATTGACCGAATCTTCCTGCGACAGGAAGGCCCGCCACAGGCGCGCTGCCTTCATGGCGTTCAAGCTGATCTGGTTGATCACGGTCCAGGCAGTGTCGAAGGTACGTGGATCGAAGCGCGAATCGCGATCGAAAAGGGCAGCGAAGGGAACGAAGCTTCGCGAGATAAACGCCAGCTCCAAGGCGTCCTGATTCATGAACCGGGCCTTGGCCGCCCGTGTGTCGATCATCGGAAAGTAGTCGGAATTCGGCGGGTACGTCCCGGACCGGAACAAGGGCTCGAGGACCCGCCTCGAACCCACCCGCGATCTCTCGAAGTCCGCGAGGGAAAGGTAGCCGAGGCTCGCCAGGTCGCTCGACATCACCGGAAAGCGAAACGGCGCATCGACCATCGCGGGAAGCTTCTGCGCCTTCGTCGCCACGATGAGGATGTCGCCCTGGTTGGTCGTGAACAACTCGTAGTCCCCGAACTGGCTCGCGAGCGCCTTCATGATCGAGGCGAGGAGTTCGAAATTGATCTCGTAGATTTGAACCCACTGGACCAGCACCCCGTCGTCGGCGAGATGCCTCCTCACAAGCGAATAGAACTCCTCGGAAAAGAGAGACGATACGCCGCTTACCCACGGGTTCGATGGCTCCGAGATGATCACGTCGTAACGCGAACCGTGCGAAGCGAAGTAGGTCTTCGCGTCATCGATGTGCATCCGGCTTCGGGGATCCTGGTACGCCCGTCGATTGCGTGGGTCGAAGTGCCGTGCGCCCTCGTACATCATCCTTTCGATCTCGATGGTGTCGACGGTCTCGACCGTCGGGCTTCCGAGGACCGAATGCGTCGTGAGACCGGAGCCGAAGCCGATATTGGCCACTCGCTTCGCGTCGGGCTTGAACGCGAACGGCAGCGTTCCGGCCAGCACCATGGTCGGCTCGTCCTTCGACGGAGGCGTGTTCTCGCCGAAGAATATCGAAGCATCGGCCTTGCCGTTGGTGCGGATGCTTCGCGAGTTCCCGATATCGACGACCGAGACAGTCGCGGTCTTTCCGTCCCGATAGAATCTGATTTGCGAGGTCTCGGGCGGAAGAAACACCCCGAACCGGAAGACACCCGAGGCCATCTTGAGCTCGTTCAGGTCGGTTGCGGCGTAGATCGCGACCGCAGCCGTGGCGAACGTGGCCATTGCCGCGAAGACCATGCGCGCGTTGATCCGCATTCCGAAGACGACCACGGCGGACGCCATCGCGAGGTCGGTCATGGCGCCCAGACCCGTGAGACCCTTGACGCCGAAAGCCTCCATGCCGAGGTGAGTCGCGAAGGCCGCGCCGAAGATGCAGCCGGCGGTGTTGGCGCCGTAGATCCGGCCGATGGAGGCCTCGCCGTGCCCGCGGACGAGCAGGGCGCTCGTCGCAAGCGGAAGCGTCATTCCGGCGCAGAACGCTGCGGGGAACATCACCATCATCGACGCGAAGTGGCCGGACACGTTGAGGATCACGTAGCCCTCATCGGACCGCGCGACGGCTCGCATCGCCCAGCCGACGAACTCGAGCACGCCGCCATAGACGCCGAGCGCCCCGATGGCGAGGATTCCCTTGGCGGCGAGTATTCCGGCGAGCCACTTGAGGTCGTCGCGGAAGGCGTTTGGCAACAGGCGAAGCACCAGCCCGCCGAGCGAAATGCCCAGGATGAACGCCGAGAGCATCACCTCGAAGGCGTGCGAGGAGGCGCCGAGCCCCAAGCTCAGCATGCGGATCCACGCGATCTCGTAGGCGAACGAGGCGGCGCCAGTCGCGAACGCGAGGATCATCATGAGGCGAAAGAACCGCGTGCCGCCCCCGGCTGCGGCCGTCGCCGCCGCGGGGGCTGGGACGGCGGGAATCTCGATGCGCTTCGTGATGAGCCACACGGCGAGCGCGAGCGCCACGTTGAGAAGCCCCGCCGTGAGCATGGCGCCGGGCAGGCCGACATGCTCGATCAGGTAGAAGCCGCTGGCGAGCACCCCCACCGAGGCGCCGAAGCTGTTCGTGAAGTACAGCATCGAGAGCGCCCGTCCGCCCTCCTGCGGGTAGACGCGCATGATGCCCGCGCTCATCAGCGGGAAGGTCGTTCCCAGGAGGATCGAGGCGGGCAGGATGAGGGCCGAGGCGAGCGCCCATTTGAACAGGTCCACGGCGCCCGTTCCGCCGAGCACGGGCAGCACGGAATCGAACGCCCAGCCGGTGACCGAAACGAAGACGCCGTGAAAGGCGATCGCGAGGAAGCCGATGGCGAGTTCCGCGATGGCGTAGCCCAGCAGGAGGTTCCTGATGCGGTCGGTATAGCGGCTCACGAGCCAGGAGCCGAGCGCCATGCCGCCCATGAAGATCGCGAGCACGAGCGT
>DAORTX010000202.1:0-4005 GCA_035432885.1 Usitatibacteraceae bacterium | reverse complement strand
GCGGGCATCCTGGACACGCTCCTCGAGCGCCTGGCCACCTACAAGGAGAAGATCCAGGCCATCAAGGGCAAGATCAAGAGCGCGCTCTTCTACCCGGTGTCGATCTTGGTGGTGGCGATGGTCATCACCGCGGTGATCATGATTTTCGTGATCCCGACGTTCAAGGACCTCTTCAAGGGCTTCGGGGCGGACCTTCCCGTGCCGACGCAGGTGGTGATGGCGATTTCGGACTACTTCGTCGCCAACTGGTACCTGATCTTCGGCGGGATGGCCGCGGCCGTGTGGTTCACGATCTACACGTACAAGCGCTCCACGAAGATGCAGAACGGCATCGACCGGCTCGTCCTCCGGCTGCCGGTCTTCGGCGACGTGATCCGCAAGGCATCCATCGCGCGCTGGTGCCGGACGCTTTCCACGATGTTCGCCGCCGGCGTGCCGCTCGTGGAATCCCTCGACTCCGTGGCCGGCTCGGCCGGCAACTACGTCTACTACGAGGCGACCAAGCGCATCCAGTCGGAGGTCTCCACCGGCACGGGCCTCACGGTGGCGATGCAGAACACCAACGTCTTCCCGAGCATGGTGCTGCAGATGACCGCCATCGGCGAGGAGTCCGGCGCGCTCGATTCGATGCTCTCCAAGGTCGCGGACTTCTTCGAGGCGGAGGTCGACGAGGCGGTCGACGCGCTCTCCTCCCTCATGGAGCCGCTCATCATGGTGGTGCTGGGCGGCCTCATCGGCGGCCTGGTGATCGCCATGTACCTGCCGATCTTCAAGATGGGTTCCGCGGTCTGATCCGGCGCCGGGCGATGGCGCGGGCGCGGGAAGCGATTTCCGCGCCCGCTTTCTTTTGAGGCGAACACGCGATGGACTTCTCCCCGCTGCAGCAGTCCCCGGGCTTCCTGGCCTTCGCCGCCGGGGTGCTCGGGCTCGCCGTGGGCTCGTTCCTGAACGTGGTGATCCACCGCCTGCCGAAGATGATGCAGGCGGAATGGAGGGCCGACTGCGCCGAATTCGAAGGCCGCGAGCCCCCGCCGGCGGAGAAGCTGGGCCTGGTCTTCCCGCGCTCGCGCTGCCCTTCGTGCGGGACGCCGATCACCGCGATGCAGAACGTCCCGGTCGCGAGCTGGATCGCGCTGGGCGGCAAATGCGCCGCATGCCGCGCCCCCATCGGCGTGCGCTACCCGCTGGTCGAGCTTTGCACGGGCCTCGCCTCGGCGTTCCTCGCGTGGCGCTTCGGCTGGGGCCCGGTCCTCGCCGCCTCGCTCGTCTTCGCCTGGGCGCTCATCGCGGCGGCGCTGATCGACCTGGACACGCAGCTCCTGCCCGACCGCATCACGCTGCCGCTGCTCTGGCTCGGCCTGCTGGTGAACGTCTTCGGGCTCTTCGTGGACCTGCGCTCGGCGGTCCTGGGCGCGGCGGGCGGCTATCTCCTGCTGTGGAGCGTCTACTGGGGATTCAAGCTGCTCGCCGGCAAGGAGGGCATGGGCTTCGGCGACTTCAAGCTCCTGGCGGCCCTCGGTGCCTGGACGGGATGGCAGACGCTTCCGCTCATCCTGCTCGTTTCGGCGGGCGCGGGCGCGGTGATCGGCGTTGCGATGATCGTGTTCGCCGGCAAGGGCCGCGAGGCGCGCATTCCGTTCGGCCCCTATCTCGCCGTGGGCGGCCTCGTCGCGCTGCTGTGGGGGCGCGAGGCCGTCGTGGCCTACCTCGGCCGGTTCCCGGCGTGATTGCCACGGTCGGGCTCACGGGCGGGATCGGCTCGGGCAAGTCCACGGCCGCGGCCTGCCTCGCCGAACTGGGCGCGAGCG
The DNA here is from genome assembly GCA_035432885.1 of Usitatibacteraceae bacterium. GTDB lineage: Bacteria > Pseudomonadota > Gammaproteobacteria > Burkholderiales > Usitatibacteraceae > FEB-7. Next base: position 2,197 of record DAORTX010000202.1, on the reverse strand, counting down.
TCATCGATGCCGACGAGATTTCCCGCGAACTCACGGGCGAAGGCGGCCCGGCGCTGCCGGCGCTCCGGGAGGCGTTCGGCGAGGCGCTCGTGCCCGGCGGCGGCGCGCTCGACCGGCCCGCGATGCGCGCCCTCGCCTTCACCGACCCGGCCACCCGCGCCCGGCTGGAGTCGATCCTGCACCCGATGATCCGCGAGGAGTCCTCGCGACGCCTCGCGGCGGCCTCAGGGCCCTACGCCGTGCTGGTGGTGCCGCTTCTGCTCGAGACCGGGTTCAGCGCCGCGAGGATCGACCGGCTGGTGGTGGTCGACCTGGACGAGGCGCTCCAGGTGCGGCGAGCGGGAGCACGGTCCCGGCTCTCCGACGACGAGGTCCGGGCGATCATGGCGACCCAATGGCCGCGGTGGCGCCGGCTCCAGGCGGCCGACGACGTGCTCTGGAACGGGGGCGAGCCCGGGGAGCTGCGGGCGCAGTGCGCGCGGCTGCACGAGCGCCTCCTCGCCGACCTCCCGGCCCGTTGATCGGGCCGGAATTTGTCAAGGACGGGACGGATGCCCCACAATCGTGCGAATCCTCCAGGCGTCCAGGCACCCCGGGACTGCGCGCGGCCGTGATCACCTACGAATATCCCCTGAACGAGCGCGTGCGAACCCTGCTCCGCCTGGAGGATCTCTACGACCGCGTCCACTTCTTCCTGCACCACGACAGCCCGCACGAGCACCACGCCTGCCTCACCGCCATCTTCGAGATTCTCGAGGTGGCGAGCCGCGCGGACCTGAAGAGCGACCTGCTCCAGGAACTCGACCGCCAGCGCACCTTCCTCGACGCCCTGCGCGCGAACCCGGCGATCTCCGAGGAAAAGCTCGACCACATCCTCACGGAGATCGACCGCGCCTTCACGAACCTGCACGGGCTCTCGGGCAAGACGGGCCAGGGCCTGCGCGAGAACGAGTGGCTGATGGCGATCAAGCAGCGCGCCGGCATCCCCGGGGGCACGAGCGAGTTCGACCTGCCTTCCTACCATTACTGGATGCACCGCCCCGTGGACGCGCGGCGGGCCGACCTCGTGGCCTGGATCCGCCCCATCGATCCGGTCCACGCGGCGCTCGCGATCGTGCTGAGGGTGCTGCGCGAGAGCGGGCGGACGGTCTCCCTCGTGGCCGCCCATGGCGTCTTCCAGCAGGGCCCCGGCGACAAGCCGGCCCAGATGCTTCGCCTCGCGATCCCCGAGGCGCTTGCCTGCGTGCCCGAAATCAGCGCCAACAAGTACGCGCTGAACATCCGCTTCCTCATCCCGGAAGGCGTGCAGAAGAGCCGGGTGTTCGAGCACGACGTGGCCTTCGACCTCTCCTTCTGCAACCTGTGAGCGGCGCGCCCGGGCTTCGCGATCGGCTCGTCGCCTGCCCCGGCTGCGGGGCCATGGCCGCATACTCCCCCGCGAACCCCTGGCGCCCGTTCTGTTCCGAGCGCTGCCGCAGCATCGATCTGGGCGCGTGGTCCTCCGAGGCCTACCGGATACCCCTTCGAAACGACCAAGCCGAACCGCTTCCGGACGACGATCGCGAGGACACGGACGCGGCATCCGGAGGCGGCGGGAGATAAGGTTTCTTTGCGCCCGGTCAAGGGCATCGGCTAGAATTCGCGCCTGGCCGACTTCCATCCCGATGTCGCTCCCTCGGGATCCACCAACGCAGATGTGTTTGGCGGTGCCCAACCCAGCGTCGGGCCTGCACGGTCGCCGATTGCCGGCGAATCGGACCTGTACGACGAGAGACTGACGACATGAGCCCAGACATTCTTCGAAAGACCATCCGTGCCGCCGTTGCCGCGGCGGCGCTCGGGGCCGGGACGGCCCGAGCCGGCTACGACGTGGACATCCTGCCGCCGGCCTCCCCGGTCGCCCAGCAGATCTACGACCTGCACTTCGCGATCCTCTGGGTCTGCGTCGCGATCTTCGTCGTGGTGTTCGGCGCGATGTTCTATTCGGTGTTCAAGCACCGCAAGTCCGCGGGAGCGAAAGCCGCCCAGTTCCACGAGAACACGACGGTGGAGATCATCTGGACCGTGATCCCCTTCGTGATCCTGATCGGCATGGCCTACCCGGCCACCAAGACGGTCCTCGACATGAAGGACACGTCCCGCCCCGACCTCACCATCAAGGTGACGGCCTACCAGTGGGCGTGGGAGTACGACTACC
>DAORTX010000201.1:0-4059 GCA_035432885.1 Usitatibacteraceae bacterium | reverse complement strand
CGATCCAGTAGCCGCCTTCGAAGTAGGCATCCGACTTCGCGCGCGCCGTTGCGGGCACGGTCGCGATCCACGCCTCGGTTGCTTTCGCGGGGTCGAACCCGGGCTGCCACTGGGCCGCGGCGGGAACGTTCAGGGTCGGTCTCTCGCTGCTCACGATTCACGCTCCGAGGGTGGTTTCGAAACTTGTTGTCGCGGATTCGTTGCCGGGAAGGCTCTTGCCGGCGCCGGGCGCAGTATTGCACTGTTGGCGAGAGGACGAAAAAAATCGCCGGTCGGAGTCCGACCGGCGATCGAGTGTACTGGTGGCGAGTCAGGGATTTGAACCCCGGACCAACGGATTATGATTCCGCTGCTCTAACCACTGAGCTAACTCGCCGAAAAGCCGTTCATTTTCCGTTAATTACGCGCGAGGGTCAACAATCGGCCCCGGCGCCGTTGTCCATCGTGACCGACCTCCGCGCCCCGTCGGCGTTGAGCGGCGCGAAGCGTCCGCTCGTACGGCGACAGACGGCCGGGCGAGCGCGCCTGCGCTCGTCCCCTGGCCGTCAGACGTTGAAGCGGAAGTGCATCACGTCCCCATCCTTCACCACGTACTCCTTCCCCTCCAGCCGCATCTTCCCCGCTTCCTTCGAGCCCTTCTCGCCGCCCAGCGCCACGAAGTCGTCGTAGGCGATGACTTCGGCCCGGATGAAGCCCTTCTCGAAGTCCGTGTGGATCACGCCCGCCGCTTGCGGCGCCGTGTCGCCCTTGTGGATCGTCCAGGCGCGCACTTCCTTCTCGCCCGCCGTGAAGTAGGTCTGAAGCCCCAGCAGGTCGAAGGTCGCGCGGATCAGCCGGTCCAGGCCGGGTTCGTGCATGCCCATGTCGGCGAGGAAGAGTTCCTTGTCCTCGCCCGTCATGTCCGCGATCTCGCTCTCCAGCTTCGCGCAGATGGCGACCACGGGCGCGCCTTCCTTCGCCGCGTAGGCCTTCACCTTTTCCAGCAGCGGGTTGTTCTCGAAGCCGTGTTCCTCGACGTTCGCCACGTAGAGCGCGGGTTTCGCGGTGAGCAGGCAGAGCGGCTTCAGGAGTTCCATTTCCTCGGAGGAGAGCCCCAGCGCGCGCACCGGATGCAGGCCGTCCAGGGCCTTCTGCACTTTCTCGAGCACGGCGACCAGCTTCACCGCTTCCTTGTCCCCCGAGCGCGCCGTGCTGATGGTGCGGTCGCGGATCTTGTCCACCGTCGCCATGTCGGCCAGCGCCAGCTCGGTGTGGATCACCTCGATGTCGGAGATCGGATCGACCTTGCCCGCCACGTGCACCACGTTGTCGTCGTCGAAGCAGCGCACGACGTTCGCGATCGCGTTCGTCTCGCGGATGTTGGCGAGGAACTGGTTGCCGAGCCCTTCGCCCTTGGAAGCGCCGGCCACGAGCCCGGCGATGTCGACGAATTCCACGATGGCCGGGATCACCTTGAGGGGCTTCGCGATCGCCGCGATCCTCGTGAGGCGCGGATCGGGCACTTCCACCACGCCCACGTTGGGCTCGATGGTGCAGAAGGGATAGTTCTCCGCGGCGATGCCTGCCTTGGTGAGCGCGTTGAACAGGGTGGACTTGCCGACGTTGGGCAGTCCGACGATTCCGCATTGCAGGGTCATTGCTCGTCTTTCTTCGGCTTGATGCCCGTCTTCGCGGGCATCGCGGTATCGGTCCCGGGCAGGTCGTCCGCGCGGGGTTTCTTCGCGCCGGCCGCGGCGGGCTTCTTTGCATCCTCGCCTTCCGGTTTCGGCGGCGTATGCAGCCAGGTCGTGGCGTCGTTCAGGCGCCCGGCCGCGATGCGCGACAGCAACTCGAGGCTTCGGTCGAACGCGGGGTCGATCGCCGCCTGCTCCTCGCGCCTGGCCTCGTGCAGGACGTAGTCGGCCACGGCGTCCTTGTGGCCCGGGTGGCCGATGCCGATGCGAAGCCGCCAGAAATCGCGCGTGCCCAGCACCTCGTCGATGTCGCGCAGCCCGTTGTGCCCGCCGGTGCCGCCGCCGAACTTCAGCTTCACGGTGCCCGGCGAGAGATCGAGTTCGTCATGCACCACGAGCATCTGCGGCGGCTCGATGCGGTGAAAGCGCAGGAAGGCGCCCACGCTGCGGCCGCTTTCGTTCATGTAGGTGGCGGGCTTGAGCAGCCAGAAATCGCGGCCGCCCTCGGTCACGCGAGCCACCCAGCCGGCGAACTTCGATTCCTTCGCCCATCGCGAGGCGCGCGCATTCGCGATCGCCTCCACCCACCAGTAGCCGGCGTTGTGGCGGGTTCGCTCGTACTCGCGCCCGGGGTTGCCGAGGCCGACGATGAGGCGGATGGGTTCCATGAGTGATGTCTCGAGGTCCGGGGCGCGGTGAGGATTCCCCAAACGAACGCGCCCGCCGGGAACGGCGGGCGCATCCGTGAGGCTCGCTCGAAGCGCCCCGGGCGGCTATTTCTTCTTCTCTTTGTCGTCCTTGTCCTTGCCGCCGGCTTTCCCCGCCTCCTTGGCGGGCTCCTCCTCCTTCGCCTTCTGGGCCGAGGTCGGCACGTCGGCTGCCGACGGCGCCACTGCGGCCGCTGCCGCAGCCGCTTCCGCCGCTTCCTCGTCCGCCGTCACCATGCGCGGAATCACGATCGTGGCCACCGTCAGGTCGTCGCCCTTGGAGAACGCGACCGACTCCACGCCCGGGGGCAACTTCAGGCCCGAGATGTGCAACGAGTGCCCGGCCTGCAATTCGCCCAGGTCCACCTCGATGAACTCCGGCAGGTCCTTGGGCAGGCAGGTGATGAGGAGATCGTTCATCACGTGCTGGATGGCGCCGCCCGCGAGCTTCACGCCCGGCGCGGATTCCTGGTTCAGGAAGTGCAGCGGCACCTTCATGTGGATCTTGCGCTTGGCGTCCACGCGCTGGAAGTCCGCGTGCAGGATCATCTGCTTGAAGGGGTGCATCTGGTAATCGCGAAGGAGCACCTGCGCCTTCTCGGCGCCCAGCTCCATGTCGAGGATCGAGGCGTGGAAGGCCTCCATCTTCAGCTTGAAGAAGAGTTCCTTGTGGTCGAGCTGGATGGGTTGCGCGTCCTTGCCGGCGCCGTAGAGGATCCCGGGCACCTTGGACTCGCGACGCAGACGGCGGCTCGCACCCGTTCCCTGCAGGCTTCGCGGTTCGGCTTTGATATCGATCTTCATGTGTTGCTCCGTTTTCGGCGGGGCCCCGCGACCAGGCGCCCCGCTCATCGAGGGGGAATCGGCCCCCTCACCCCGTTTGCCCGCATCCGTTGCCGGGGGCGGGCGAATTCGTCATTCCACGAAGAGCGAGCTCACCGAGCTCTCCTCGCAGATCCTTCGCATCGTCTCGGCGAGCAGCTCCGAGACGCTCACCTGGCGGATCTTCCCGCAGGCCTCCGCGTCGGGCCGCAGCGGGATGGTGTCCGTCACCACCAGCTCGTCGATGACCGAGTTCTCGATCCGGCTCACCGCCGGCCCGGAGAGCACCGGGTGCGTGCAGTAGGCGATCACGCGCTCCGCCCCCTGCTCCTTCAGCGCCCGCGCCGCCTCGCAGAGCGTGTTGGCGGTGTCGACCATGTCGTCCATGATCACGCAGGTGCGCCCGTCCACGTCGCCGATGATGTTCATCACCGTGGCGACGTTGGGCCGCGGACGGCGCTTGTCGATGATCGCCAGGTCGCTCTCCAGCCGCTTCGCGATCGCCCGGGCGCGCACCACGCCTCCCACGTCCGGCGACACCACCACGAGATTCTCGTACTCGTGCTTCCAGAGGTCTCCCAGCAGGATCGGCGTCGCGTAGACGTTGTCCACCGGGATGTCGAAGAAGCCCTGGATCTGGTCCGCGTGCAGGTCCATCGTCAGCACGCGGTTCACGCCGGCGGTGGTCAGCATGTTGGCCACCACCTTGGCCGAAATCGCCACCCGCGCGCTCCTGGGCCGCCGGTCCTGCCGCGCGTAGCCGAAGTAAGGCATCGCCGCGGTGATCCTCGCCACGCTCGACCGGCGCAGCGCGTCCACCATGATCATCAGCTCCATCAGCGTGTCGTTGGTCGGCG
>DAORTX010000200.1:0-4078 GCA_035432885.1 Usitatibacteraceae bacterium | reverse complement strand
GCAGGCTCGTGTAGCGCCAGATGCCCTGGTAGACGCCGAAGAGGTAGCTCACCAGGCCCTGCAGCGGGATGGCCACCAGGAGCGCCACGGTGATCTCGTCCGACACGGGCGGCGAGCCTTGCACGCGCAGCAGCGAAAAGGCGAAGGCCCAGCTCAGCGTGAGCGCCACGGCGTCGTGCGCGAGTGCCACGAGGGCTTGGGAATCCATCTGGAACGGTTTCATGGCGTCAGGTCGCGAGAAGAAGATTTTCGTTGCGCGTGCGCGCGCGATTCTTGTTTTTCCTCACCGCCGTGTCCCCGGAGGTTTTCTTCCATCCCGCTCAGGAACGCCCGCGGGAGCTGCGCCGGTCGATCCACCACAGGAGCGCGCCATAGGCGATCACCCAAAGCGAAATTATAGCGCCTTGCACCGCAGCATGGCGCCCGAGGGCCGCCACCGCGCTCGCCGCCGACGCGACCATCAGGGCCCAGCCGGCGAGCGCCAGGCGCCGGTGGCTCCACCCGGCGAGCACGAGCCGCTGGTAGTGGTGGCCGCGGTGCGCCCGGGCGAGCGCTTCGCCCCGGGCGGCGCGCTTCGCGAGCGTGACGGTGGCGTCGACGATGAAGGGCGAAAAGACGAGCACCGGGAACCACGCCGGCCAGGCGCCGCCCTCGGCGCCCAGCCAGCCCAGCGCGCCGGCGAGAAACCCCAGGGGCACGGAGCCCGCATCGCCCATGAACACGCGCGCGGGCGGGACGTTGAACACGAGAAAGCCCCCCGCGCCGGCGCTCACCGCGATCGAGGCGAAGGCGAGCGAGGTATCGCCGCCGGCCACCGCGCCCCACGCAAGGGCCGCGAAGCCGACCAGCGCCATGCCGCCCGCGAGGCCGTCGGCGCCGTCCATGAAGTTGAAGAGATTCGTCATCCACGCGATGCCCGCGATCGCGGCCGCGGCGACGATCACGGCGGCGACCGCGCCTTGCGCCCCCGGCCACGCCACGCCCACCGCCACCGCGGCGGCGGCGAGATGGCAAGCGAGGCGAACCGACACGGGAAGGCTCTTCGCGTCGTCGATCGCGGACACCACCGCGAGCACCGCGGCCGCGGCAGCGATCCAGCGAATCTGCTCGGTGCCGTTGAGATAGACGACCGGAAGCGCACCCAGCATCAGGCCGATGCCGCCGATGCGCGGCGTGGGTACGGCGTGGAGCGAGCGTTCGCCGGGCCGGTCGACGAAGCGTTCGGCGACCCGGCTCGCGCGAAGGAGCGCGATCGCCCCGATCGCCACGGCCGCCGGGACCAGCGCGACAAGCGCATTCATGTCGGGCTCGCCCCGCGCATCGCCGCGACCGTCCCGGCCACGCCCCGGGCGAGGTCGACGCGCGGCCGCCAGCCGAGCGATTCCACGAGCGCGGCGGGATCGGCCTCGAGCGAGCGCGTGAGGCGGCGCATCCGCGCGCCCACGCCCGCCGCCGCCGCGGCGATCTCGAGCACCGCAGTCGGCACGGGGAAGAGCCTGCCGGGACGCCCGAGCGCCGAGCGGAGCGCCCGCACCAGCGCCGGCGTGGAGACGGGCACGGGGTGCGCCGCGATGAAGGTCCTCCCGGGTGCGTCCGGATGGGCGGCCGCGAGAAGCAGGGCATCCGCGAGATCGTCCACGTGCACGAGGCTGCGGCGGTTGCCGATCGCGGCGAACGGCAGCCAGTGGCCGGAGTCCGCCAGGTCCGCGAGCGCGCGGAAATTGCCGCCCACCCCGGGCCCGTAGGTGAGCGGAATGCGCACGACGACGACCGGCAGGCCCTTCGCGGCCGATATGGCCCGCAACGCCTCCTCGGCCCGCCACTTCGACAGGGCGTAGGGATCGGCGGGGGCTGCCGGGGAGTCGGGGCGCAAGGCTGCCCCTCGCGTTTCCTCGCCGTGGACCTTCACGGTGCTCGCGAAGACGAATCTCGCGGCACCCGCGGCCGCGGCGGCTTCCGCGAGGACGCGCGTCTTTTCCGTGTTGTCGCGCTCGAAGTCGTCCGCGCCCCCGCGCGGCTCATGCGCGCGCGCGGCCAGGTGGATCACCGTGGCGCCCTTCAGGTCGGCGCCCGCGAGGGCTTCCCGCCAATCCGCGCCGCCCATCGCGAGGCGCCGGTGCGGACCGGCGCGCGCCGCGAGGGCCGAGCCCACGAAGCCTCCGGCGCCGGTGACGACGAGCTTCGGGGGAAGGGGATTCGCGGATTCCAAGGGCCGGAAACGAAACGGGCATCCCGAGAGATGCCCGTTTTCGCGAGACGGACCGCTACGCTATGGGCAGTTCGCCGGCGTCGCCGTGATGGCGAGCGAAACGATCGTCGCGCCGTCCGTGACCGTGACCGTGCCGGAGGTCGGGAACACGGACAACAGCGGATCTCCCGCCAGTCGCGTCACCGTGAGCGTCGAGGCCGAGGCCACCGCCGTGATGCGCGGGTGCGAGGAGCTCACCGACAGCCCGCCGACGCCACCGATCAACGTGACCTGCGCGGACGAGCCGCAATTGAGGTTCGCGATCGTCGCGGGCGATATCGCGAGCGGCGTCGGCGTGCCGGCACCGGCCGCGATGCTCACCGTCACCTGTCCCACGGAACCGCGGCTGTCGGTCACGACGACCGAGGCGTTGGACGGGCAGGGCGGCGAGGTCAAGCCTGCCGTGATCGCGAGCTTGTCCCCGGAGGCGTTCAACGTCGTCGGCGAGACCGCGAGGCCGGCGGAAGCCGTCACGCTGTAGGGCGGCGTGCCGCCGAACACGAAGACGTCCGCGGTACCCGTGCCGCACTGCGTGCTGAGGGCGCCCGTGAAGGTGAGGGTGCTGGGGATGACGTTGACGGCGTCGATCACGTCCTGCTGCACGATGAGGAAGACCACGTCCGTCGTGACGCCCGTGAGGAGGTCCGTCACCTTGTAGGTGGCGAGCTGCGTGGGCGCGGCGTTGGCCACGCGAAGGCGAACGAGCACCTTGCCCGTCTGGTCCGTGCTCGCGCGGATCCGGTCGACCAGCTGCGGGAGGGTGGCGGGATCGGGCTCGACGAACGAGAAGTTGCCGCGGACCCGGTCGAACTGGAATTCCCGGTTGCCGTAGAGCGTGCCGTTGGAGACCGGGAAAAGGGTGACGATGGAATCGGTGCCCGAGCAGGCCTGGGGCTGGACGGCGCCCGAGCCGCTGCTCGCGCAGGTGCTCTGGTAGCTCTCGCGGTAGCCGGTGAAGAAGTTCTGCAGCACGCTGTAGGTGTTGGAGATCGCGGCCCCGTTGCTGTCGCGCACCTCGATGATCACCGAGCGGCGCGGCACTTCGTCCGGATCCAGGCCCACGTCGACCACGCCGGGGTTCCTCGCGACGAACTGGAACGAGGTGCTGCTGGTCGTGAAGTTCAATTCGATGAGCGTCTGCTCGCTCGAGGTCACCAGGTAAGGCGGGCGGCCACCCACGATGTTGGCCGTGTAGGGCACGCCCGCGTAGATGGAAGCCGAAGCCGGCAGGAGCTGGAGGGCGCCCACGTTGCCCGGCGAGGAGGTGGCACCGCCACCGCCGCAGGAGGAGAGGATCAGCGCCCCGGCGGCCACGAGGGCGACGGAGAGCGCGGTGTGCAGGCGTCGAAGCGGCTCGAAATTCACGATTGTTTCCCCTTTTTTACTGGGACCCGCAACAAGAATTCTTCAAAATTAGCAGGTTATCGGCGTTTATTAAAGCGCAACTTGCAGTTGCTTGCAAGCGGAAGTTGCTGGAGCCCGCCCCGGACGGTCCGGGGCGTGCGGCAGCGCAGCAATCCCGCGCTTTCCGGTGCGCGCTCTCAGGGGCAATTCGCCGGGACCGTGAGGACCGAGGAGGCCGATGTCGCGCCGTCGGTGACCGTGACCCGGCCTGTCGTCGGATAGGCGAAAGGTAGCGCTGGGTCACCGTTCACCCTCTCCAAGGTGACCGTCCGCCCACTGACGATGGCCGTCACGCGCGGGTGATCGACACCCGCCGAGAACGTCCCCGATCCACCGCTGATGGTGAGCGATGAGGTGATTGTCCCCGGTGGGGCAATGGAGCAAAACAGCGTCAACGCGGCTGGTGACAGGACCACCACCGGCGCC
>DAORTX010000199.1:0-4117 GCA_035432885.1 Usitatibacteraceae bacterium | reverse complement strand
CGCCGGCATCCCCCTGCGCGAAGGCGAGCATGAGCTGTTCGTCGGTCTCGGGCACGCGGGGAGTTTACGCTCCCCGCGTCCGGGCGCGGCGTGGCGGATCAGTCGCCCGAGGGGCGGTGCCAGGAGCGGTAGTAGGACACCGGGTCCGGCACGAATCCCGGGAAGGGGCTCGGGTCGCGGTGGCGGGGCTCGGCGCGGATCACGCCCTGGGCGACCAGGTTCCTGGTGCTGTCGTAGTAGATCGCGATCGTCTCGGCGGGGTAGGGCGAGGCGCGCTCGAAATCCGTCCACCGCGCCGGGTTCGTCTCGGCGCGACCGTAGCCGGTGCCGAGCGGCGAGTCGGCCTGCGCGCGCTTGGCGGCGGAATCGCGCGATTCGTTGCGCTCGGCCGGCGCGGAGGCCGAAGGCGTGGCCGGATAGGCGCCGGCGCCCGACTCCCGCTTCGAGAACGGCATCGGGCGCGGCGGCGCCACGGCGATGGGCTCGGGCGGCTTGCGCTTGAAGAGCGCCACGCCGATCACGCCGACGTCGTCCGGCCGCCCGGTGCGCGCGGCGTAGGAATCGGGCAGCGTGGTGAAGTAGAACGCCGCGGTGCGCTGCAGGCTCGTGCGCCATCCCGAGACGTCCAGGGACGCGTACGAACCCAGCACGTAGCCGCTCTGCGTGGCCCGCGCCGGCTGGCCGGTGATCGCGTTCACGCCGTCGACGCTCACCACGGCGAGGAGGTCCTCGCCGGCGGCATTGCGCACGCGGACCTGGTACTCGTTGCCCGGTTGCCCGGCCACGTAGGCGCGGCCGTCCCGCCAGTGGATGGGCAGTTCCCGGTTGGCGGTGCGGTCGAAGACGGTGACGCGGGCGAGGCTTCCCGTGCCGTGGGCGCAGGCGGGGAGGACGAGGGCGGCGGCGAGGACGGCGGCCAGGCGGGTGAAGCGTTTCATGACGGCTCCTTTCGGGGCAGCCCCGCCGGGATGGCGGGGGTCAGGTCATGAAACGGCGGCGCCCGGCAAAAGGGTCAATGGGTGATGACGACGAGGACGTTGCAGGGCGCGTGCTCGATCAGCGCCTTGGAGACGGAACCGCGCCACCACCGCGCCGCCCAGCCCTCCAGGTGGCGGTGCCCGACGACGATCAGGTCCGCCGAGACCCGCGTCGCGCACTTGGCGATCTCGTCGACCGCGTCGCCGACGACGACCTCGCCGTTGGCGTTGTGGCCGGCCTCGGCGAGCCGGCGCAGCCCCTCGTCGAGGATGCCCTGGTACTGCTCGCGGTCGCGTTCCTCGCTGCCGGCGTCGTAGACGCCGCCTTCGGCGCCGATGAAGGTCGCCGGCGAGGGCATGACCGCGACGAGGAACAGCTCCGACTGGTTCCACTGCGCGATGTCGCTGCAGTCGAGCAGGGCCTTCTGGCCCGTCTGGGAGCCGTCGTAGGCGAGCAGGATTCGCTTGTACATGGAATTGACCTCCGGGCCGTTGCGCGAACCCCAATGGTCGCCATGAACCGCGTCCGGCGCAAGCGCCGCGAGCGCCCGGACCTGCGCGCGTTGACCGGAAATCAGCCGCCCGGGGCTTCGCCCAGCTCCAGGTCGACCATCATCTCGTTGGCGAGCGCCTCGAGGCCGCGCTGCAGTTCCTCGTTCGGGAGCTCCGCCGGCACCGCGAGAAGCGCCTTCACCTTGAACAGGTGCTCGCCGGACATCGCCGCGCTCGCGACCTGGGTGTCCAGTTCCTCGATGCTCACGCCGCGCTGCGCGAGATTGCCCGACAGGTCGCGCACGATGCCCGGCCGGTCATGGCCGACGATCTCCAGCCGGACCCTGCGGCGCACGGGCGCGGCGGCGCTCGCCTGGGTGCGCGCGATGACGATGCGAAGCCCCGACGATTGCAGCGCGCCCAGCGCCTCGGCAAGTGCGTCGGCCTTGTCGTCGGCGACCTCGAAATGCACCATGCCGGCGAACTGGCCGGCCAGGTTCGCCATGCGGCTGCCGGCCCAGTTGGCGCCGAAGCGCTGCGCGACGTCGGAGATCTGGTTCACGATCCCCGGGCGGTCGGGGCCGATGGCGGTGAGTACGAGCGAGGCTGGCATGGTCGTTCCCGAGGGTGGCGGTTTCCTTCGGCGATCATAGCGCGAAAGAAAAAGGGCGCCCGCGGGCGCCCTTCGTCGCGAGCCCGGGGTATCGCCCTAGCGCTCCTCCACCTTCGCCTTGCCGCGCAGCTCCAGGACCAGCTTCTGGATCTGCTGCTGCTGCGCGCGCTGGCGGAACTGCTCCTTCAGCTCGTCGAATCCCGGCACCTTCAGGGGACGCACGTCTTCCAGCCGGATCACGTGGTAGCCGAAGTCGGTCTTCACCGGCGCGGTCGTGAGCTGGCCCTTCTTCATGGACGTCACGGCGTCCGCGAACGGCTTCACGTAGCGGGCGGACGGGCCCCAGTCCAGGTCGCCGCCGTTGTCCTTGGAGCCCGGGTCCTTCGACTTTTCCTTGGCGACCTTGGCGAAGTCCGCGCCCTTGCCCAGCTCGGCGATGATCGCCTTGGCGTCGTCTTCCTTGTCCACGAGGATGTGGCGGATCTTGTACTCGTTCTCGCCCATGGACTTCTTGAATTCCTCGTACTGCTTCTGCAGGTCCAGGTCGGTGATGGGGTTCGCCTTCACCTCGCTCTCGAAGAGCGCGCGCACGAGGACGGCCTGGCGGGCCATGTCGACCTGGGCCATCACGTCGGCGTTCTTGTCGAGACCGCGCTTCTGCGCCGCCTGCACGAGCACCTCGCGGTTGATGAGTTCCTCGCGCACGGCCTTCTGGCGCTCGGCGGTGTCGGGCTGGCCGCTCGCGGTGAGCTCCTTGTTCATCATGTCGAGGCGCGCCTGCGGGATCGTGACGCCGTTCACGACGATCTTGCCGGCGGCGGCCTTCTTCGGGGCCTTGTCCTGGGCCACGGCGCCGACGGCGAACGTGCCCGCGACGAGCGCGACGGCGAGGGTCTTCAGGGTGGGGTGCATGGGAGTTCCTTTTCGTGGGGTCATAACTGCTCGGGCGCGAACGCCTCGATTCTCAGGGCATGGATGTCGCGCTTCATGAGGTCGCCCAGGGCCTCATAAATCATTCGATGCCTCGCCAGCGGCGCCTTGCCGCGGAAGGCTTCCGAAACGATGGTGAGCTGCCAGTGCGCGCCGTCGGCGCCGTGGCCGATGTGCAGGTGGTCCTCGTCGACCAGCTCCACGCTCTCGGGCGCAAGCACCGCCAGGCGCTCGCGGATGGCGCCCTCGAGGTTCATGGCAACGCCTTCCGGAAGGGCTTCACCGTGACCTTCGCGTAGACGCCGGCCGCCACGTAGGGGTCCGCGCTCGCCCAGGCGATCGCCAGTTCCCGGGAAGCGAATTCCGCCACGATGAGCGAGCCGGAGAAGCCGGCCGGCCCCGGGTCCCCGGCATCGATGAGCGGGTGCGGGCCCGCGATCACGAGGCGGCCTTCGGCCATGAGTGCCTTGAGGCGCTCGATGTGCGCGGGCCGCGACGCGAGGCGCTTGTCCAGGGAGCCGGGAACGTCCTCGGCGATGATGGCGTAGAGCATGTCAGGGCTTGGAAGCGTCGGGCGAGGCGGCGGGCTTCGGTTCCTCGTCGGGCAGGTACTTCGAGATCCAGAACGCCTGCGCGACGATGAAGGCGAGCATGAGGCCCATGCCGCCGAAGAGCTTGAAGTTCACCCAGGTGTCGGTGTCGAAGTGGTAGGCCACCCAGAGGTTCAGCGTTCCCTTGAACAGGAAGAACACGCCCCAGGCCACGCAGAGCCTGGTCCACGCGGGCTCGGGCAGCGCGATCCCCTCGGACATCACGGCCTTCACGAGGTTCGTGCGAAACGCGAGGCCGCCCAGGAAGACCAGCCCCGCGAGCCAGTAGAGGACGGTCGGCTTCCACTTGATGAAGGTCTCGTCGCGGAGCACGAGCGTGGCGCCCCCGAAGAGCACGATGATCACGAGGCTCATCCACAGCATGTTCGAGACCTTCCGGCGCCGGGCGAGCACCCACGCCACCTGGACGATCGTCGCGGCGATGGCGACTCCCGTGGCGACGTAGATGCCCTGGAACTTGAAGGCGACGAAGAAGAGGATGACCGGGAAAAGGT
>DAORTX010000198.1:0-4142 GCA_035432885.1 Usitatibacteraceae bacterium | reverse complement strand
CAGTTCATCGGCTTGATGGCGAAGTCGCGCTTCTCCGACTCCGTCGTGAACATGTGGTCCTTGTAGTTCTCCCAGTGGCCGCTCCTCTCCCAGAGCGAGCGGTCGAGGATCTGCGGGCCCTTCACCTCCTGGTAGCCGTTGTCCTGGTAGACGCGGCGCATGTACTGCTCGACCTGCTGCCAGATCACCCATCCCTTGGGGTGCCAGAAGACCATCCCCGGGGCCTCTTCCTGCAGGTGGAAGAGGTCCAACTGCGTGCCCAGGCGCCGGTGGTCGCGCTTTTCCGCCTCCTCCAGCATGTGCAGGTACGACTCCTGGTCTTCCTTCTTCGCCCAGGCCGTGCCGTAGATGCGCTGGAGCATCTCGTTTCGCGAGTCGCCCCGCCAGTACGCGCCGGCGACCTTCATCAGCTTGAACACCTTGAGCTTGCCCGTGGACGGCACGTGCGGCCCGCGGCACAGGTCGATGAAGTCGCCCTCGCGGTAGAGCGAGATGTCCTCGTTCGCGGGGATCGCGGCGATGATCTCGGCCTTGTACTTCTCGCCGATGGACTCGAAGAACTTCACCGCGTCGTCGCGCTTCCACACTTCGCGGGTGACCGGGATGTCGCGCTTCGCGAGCTCGGCCATGCGTTTCTCGATGGCGGCGAGGTCCTCGGGCGTGAACGGGCGCTTGTAGGCGAAGTCGTAGTAGAACCCGTTCTCGATCACCGGGCCGATGGTCACCTGGGCATCGGGAAAGAGCTCCTTCACCGCATAGGCGAGCAGGTGCGCGGTCGAGTGGCGGATGAGGTCCAGGCCCTCGGGGTCCTTGTCGGTGACGATCGCGAGCGCGGCGTCGTGCTCGATGCGAACCGACGTGTCGACGAGCTTGCCGTCCACCTTCCCCGCGAGCGCGGCCTTGGCGAGTCCGGGGCCGATCGAAGCCGCCACCTCGGCCACCGTCACGGGGCCTTCGAATGGCCGGCGCGATCCGTCCGGCAGGGTGATGCAAACCATGGTCTTCTCCAGATCCGAAAAGCTACAAAGCGCGGGCGAACCGCGCTTTTCCGGGAAAAAAGGTGCGCGCGCCCTACCGGGATTGCCCCGCGGGCGTCGTAGTCGGCGGTCTCATAACCCTGGTGGCCATTTCAGCCCCTTTCCTGGGCGCGATTGTACCCTCAATCGGCGGCGAGATCCCCGGCGAAGGCGCCGGCCTCGACACCGGCGGCCGCGAGCGCATCGCGCACCGCCAGGAGGTACTTCATGCCGTGGCGCTCGTCGGGTTCGAGATAGGCGCTCTCGGCCCACTCGTTCCAGGCATTGAGGAAGATTAAACGCTCGTTTTCCGGCCGCCTCGCGGTCACCTCGACCAGCTGGCGGAACCAGTAGGCGAAGCGCTCGGGCGTGGCGCCCCTGAAGATGCGCGCGCGCTTCACGTAGCGCGCCGTGTTGTCCCAGTCGACGAAGGCGCCGGGAAAGGCCGGGATGCCGCCCTCGCGCTCGACCTTCAGGATGTGCTTCCAGACGGTGTCGTAGTCGTAGAACGTGAGCCCCGAGAAGAACCGGTAGCGCATCGCCCGCAGGACGTCCTGCACCTTCTCCGGGAGCATGCGCACGGGCGCAAGGGCGCGACGCGTCTCGATGGCGGGCACCGCGAAATCGGGCGAGTAGATCGCCTCGAACGGCTGGAACTGCATCGTCGCGTCGAAATGGCGAAGGACCTCGGGCACCGGAAACTCGTACTGCTTCATGGCGACGAGGTAGAGGCCGGGCAGGCCGCGGCGTTGCGCCTCCTCCCGCCAGCGCTCGAACATGCGCTCGATCTCGGCGATGCGATGGGCCCGGTAGACCAGGAACACGGGCTTGCCGTCGATGCGGATTGCCCGATCGTCGCTCCAGGCCCTGAAGAGGTACTCGAAGTGCGCATCCCAGCGAGCCGGATCCGGCGTGTGCGTCTGCTCCTGGAGGATGTGATGGTCGCGCCCGTCCCAGCGCCGCGACCACGTCTCGTTCGCCCAGGCGAGGCAGAGCGGAAAATCGAGCCGAGACGAGGCAAGCATCCGGTTGGTCGGCGTCTCGAGGAGCTGCTTGCCGTCGAACCAGTAGTGGTAGTGGCAGAAGCCGTGCACGCCGTGGCGCCGGGCGAGGTCGATCTGCCACTCGAGCGTCGCGTCCTCGGATTGGTCGTAGTAGCGGCCGTGCTGCGGCACGCGCGGCTGGGCATGGCCGCGGAACTGCGGCTGCGCCTTGCGCACGTTGACCCAGTCGGTGAAGCCCTTCCCCCACCACGCGTCGTTCTCGGGAATCGCGTGGAACTGCGGGAAGTACATCGCGAGGAGTTTCGGAGCGCCGTTCACGCGGCCCTCGCGGTGTCGATCGCCCGGCGAAGGAGCCGGCGGGCCTTGTTCGCGGCACGTCGCCACAACGGCACGGCGGCGCCATAGGCCGAGTGCACCGGGAGCTTCGCGCCCGATTCCGCGAAACGCCGGGAAACCTCCGCTCCCTTCCTGCCGAAATAGTCCCGGCCTTCGGGCGTTCGCGACAGCCGGACGAGGTCGAGGACCTCGGCAGGGGCGTTCGCGCCGACCACGACGATGCCCAGTCCGTAGCAGTGGTCGAACTCGGCGCTCGGGTAGGCAGGCTTCGTCTCGTCGAAGAAGCGGCGAACGCCGAAGTGCTTCGCCGGCTCGCCGACGTTTTCCACCGTCACGTTGATGTCGTGGAAGAGCACCACGCCGCGGTCCGACATCTTCGGCAGCCAGGTGCGGAAATCGTTTCCCACCGCCTCGTAGGTGTGGGTGCCGTCGATGTGCAGGAAATCGACCGATCCGTCCGCGAAATCGTGGACCGCCGCATTGAAGTCCTTCCTCACGAGAACCGCCGTATCCGGGTGGTTCGTCGCCATGTAGCCCGAGACCTCGCGGAAGAGGTCCTCGTCGAAGCTCCCCATGTGCATGTCGCCTTCCCACAGGTCGACGCCGTAGCATTTCGTGCCCGCGCCGCAGGCCTGCGCGGCCTGGCAGAACGCCGCGAACGAAGAGCCGCTGTAGGTGCCCAGCTCGACGAGCGTGCGCGGCCGCTGGCGGCCGATCAGCTCGAAGGCAAAGGGAATGTGTCCGATCCACCACGGCGACTTGAGCAGTGCCGGGGAGAGCTTCTCGGCCCAGGGAAAGGCCTCCCGAATGTCGTTCATCCTTGCGTTTCCTTCCGTTTCGGCTTTGGCCTGCCGCCCGCTTCCTTCATGATCCCATCGTAGGCCGCGCGGACCTGCTCGTAGGCTTCGCGCGTCTGCTCGTAGGCCGCATGGCTCTCCGCATAGGCCCGGGTGAGCTGCGCGTACGCCTCGGTGAGTTGCCGGTAGGGCTCCGTGAGGCCGCTCTGCCAGCCCCGACCCACCGGGAATCGCGCGACTTCCCGAGTCCCGCGCGGCAGGAGCGGCTCGTACTGCGCGAGCATCTGCGCGGTCGTGCGCGCGGGCGGGGCACCGGCGAGCCGAAGCGCCACCGACGCGAGCAGGGCCGGATCGCCGTGCAGCCGCTTCACCGCCTTCACGAGGGAGCGGGAATCCGGCGCGAAGAGGAAACCGTTCTCCCCGTCCGCGATCCGGTCGCAAAAGCTTCCGAGCGCGGTGGCGAGCGGCGGGATGCCAAGGGCCAGCAGCTCGCTCAGGGTGTAGCTGAAGGTCTCCGGAATCACGGAGGCGAGCAGTCCCGCGTGAGGCGCGCACTCCCGGAGAAGTCCCGGCAATTGGGCCGGCTCGTAGCGTTCGACCGCTCGCCAGCCGAAAGTCCTCGCGTCTTCCATCCCCGCCTTGCCGCAGCCGAGCAGCGTTATGTCGGCCAGGGCCTGCAGGTCCGCCGCGGCCTCGCGAAGGAGGCTCGCACCCTTCAGTTCCGTGTGCCGGCCCAGCACCACGAGGCGAAGCCTGTCGTCCTTGGCGCGCTTCGGCGCGGGCACGCGAGCGCCCTCGAGGTCGATGCCGTGGGCGATGACGTGCATGGTCACCTCGGCAAAGCGGGGCTCTAGCCGCTTCAGCGTCGCGGCAACCGATGGCGATGGCACCACCACCTGCAGGCGCCGCGCGATGACGAGGTCGGCGAAGCGGCGCCGCAGCGCGATCCATTCCGGCGTGGAGAGGTCCTTGAACGAGGCGTTGAAGGG
>DAORTX010000197.1:0-4146 GCA_035432885.1 Usitatibacteraceae bacterium | reverse complement strand
CGAGAAGGGCGCGTACACGGGGGACGTCTCCGGCGCGATGCTCCGGGAGTTCGGGTCCACCTTCGCGATCGTCGGCCATTCGGAACGCCGGACCCTGTTCGGGGACTCGGACGCGATCGTGGCGGAGAAGGTCGCCGCGGCCAGGAAGTCCGGGCTCACGCCGATCTTCTGCGTGGGAGAGACGCTCGCGGAGCGGGAGCGCGGCGAGACGCAAGCGGTGCTCGCGCGGCAGCTGGACGCGGTGCTGGCAGGGCAGGGCGCCGCGGCGCTGGACGGCGGCCTCATGGCCTACGAGCCCGTGTGGGCCATCGGGACCGGGAAGACCGCCACCTCGGCCCAGGCGCAGGAGGCGCACGCTTTCCTGCGCAAGCGCGTGGCGGAAAAGGATGCGGCCGTGGCCGCGCGGCTGCCGATGCTCTACGGCGGCAGCGTGAAGGGCGCGAATGCGGCGGAATTGTTCGCGATGCCCGATGTCGATGGAGGGTTGATCGGCGGGGCTTCGCTGGTGGCGGAAGATTTCCTGGCGATCTGGCGAGCAGCCGTCGCCGCTGGATGAAAGGTTCGGAATGCATACCGTGGTGATCGTGCTTCACATGCTCGCGGCCGTGTCCATCGTCGTGCTCGTGCTCCTGCAGCACGGCAAGGGCGCCGACATGGGCGCGGCGTTCGGCAGCGGCTCGGCCGGCAGCCTCTTCGGCTCGTCCGGGGCGGCCAACTTCCTGTCGCGCTCGACCGGCGTTCTCGCCGCGGTCTTCTTCGCGACGAGCCTGGGTCTCACGTTCCTGTCGGCGTCGCCCTCGAAGTCCGGCGGCGTCACGGAAGCGATCAAGACCGACGCGGGCCAGCCCGCGACGAAATCGGCCGCGCCCGCTCCCTCAGCGCCGGCGCCGTCGGGGGATCCCCTCTCGAAGTCCTCGGAGATCCCGAAGTAGTCCTCGCAGCACCTGCAGCGCGAAATGCGGTCGTGGTGGAATTGGTAGACACGCTGTCTTGAGGGGGCAGTGCCGAAAGGCGTGAGAGTTCGAGTCTCTCCGACCGCACCACCGTTTCGAAGAAGCCGCCGGGCTTCCACAATCCCCGGCACGGGTTCCACGGTCCCCATCAGGCGCCATGCTGGAAAACTACTTTCCCGTCCTGCTGTTTCTCGCCATCGGCTGCGCAGTCGGCATCGGGGCGATCGTCGTGAGCGGCGTGCTGGGGCGCCTCACCGGGGCCCACCGGCCCGACCCCGAGAAGCTCTCGCCCTACGAGTGCGGCTTCGAGGCCTTCGAGGACGCGCGCATGAAGTTCGACGTGCGCTACTACCTCGTGGCCATCCTCTTCATCCTGTTCGACCTGGAGATCGCCTTCCTTTTTCCCTGGGCCATCGTGCTCCAGGAGATCGGCTGGTTCGGTTTCTGGGCGATGATGGTGTTTCTCGCGATCCTGGTCGTGGGCTTCGTCTACGAATGGAAGAAGGGGGCGCTCGAATGGGAGTAGGGGCCCGGTCCGCCAAGCAGGGGCCCCACCGCTCTTGTGGGGATGCGCCGGACGGACGGGCCGCACCGTTCATTGGAGTCGTCGATGACTGACATGTCGCAGAGCGTCTCCCAGCAGGGCTTCGTCGTCACCCAGGTCGACAACGTGCTCAACTGGGCGCGCACGGGCTCGCTCTGGCCCATGACCTTCGGGCTCGCCTGCTGCGCGGTGGAAATGATGCACGCGGGCGCCTCGCGCTACGACCTCGACCGTTTCGGCATCGTCTTCCGGCCGAGCCCGCGCCAGTCCGACCTCATGATCGTCGCCGGCACGCTCTGCAACAAGATGGCGCCGGCGCTTCGCCGCGTCTACGACCAGATGGCGGAGCCGCGCTGGGTGCTCTCCATGGGCTCGTGCGCCAACGGCGGCGGCTACTACCACTATTCCTACTCCGTCGTGCGAGGCTGCGACCGCATCGTGCCCGTGGACGTCTACGTTCCCGGCTGCCCGCCCACGGCGGAGGCGCTGATCTACGGCCTGCTGCAGCTGCAGAACAAGATCAAGCGCACGCAGACGATCCGGCGCACCTAGCCCATGGCCGAAGCGCTCGAGTCCCTCGAGAGGGACGTGGCCGCCGCGCTCGGGGACCGGCTCGTCCGGGCGGTGACCGACCGCGGCGAGCTGACCGTCGAGGTGGCCGCGGCGAATCTTGCCGAGGCCGCGCGCGTGCTGCGCGACGACGAGGCGCTCGCCTTCTCCACCCTGATCGACCTCTGCGCGACCGACTACGAGGGGTTCGGCGACGCCGCCCCGGCCGGCCCGCGTTTCGCGGTGCTGCTGCACCTGCTCTCGCTGCGCCACAACCGGCGCCTTCGCGTGAAGGTCTTCTGCCCGGACGACGGCTTTCCCGTGGTCGACTCGCTGATCGAGGTCTGGCCCGCCGCCAACTGGTACGAGCGCGAGGCCTTCGACCTCTTCGGCGTGGTCTTCGAGGGCCATCCGGACCTGCGGCGCATCCTCACCGACTACGGCTTCATGGGGCATCCGTTCCGCAAGGACTTCCCCATCTCCGGCCACGTCGAGATGCGCTACGACCCGGTGCAGAAGCGCGTGATCTACCAGCCGGTCACCATCGAACCGCGCGAGATCGTGCCGCGCGTCATCCGCGAGGACGGTTACGGAGCGGGCAAGAGCTGAGTCGCCATGGCCGAGATCAAAAACTACACCATGAATTTCGGACCTCAGCACCCGGCGGCGCACGGGGTGCTGCGGCTGGTGCTGGAGCTCGACGGCGAGGTGGTGCAGCGCGCGGACCCGCATATCGGGCTTCTTCACCGCGGCACCGAGAAGCTCGCGGAAACGCGCACCTACCTCCAGAGCGTTCCCTACATGGACCGCCTCGACTACGTGTCGATGATGGCCAACGAGCACGCCTACGTGATGGCGATCGAGAAGCTCCTGGGCGTCGGGGTGCCCGAGCGCGCGCAGTACATCCGCGTCATGTTCGACGAGATCACGCGGATCCTGAACCACCTCATGTGGATCGGCTCGCACGCGCTCGACGTGGGCGCGATGACGGTCTTCCTCTACGCCTTCCGCGAGCGCGAGGACCTCTTCGACATGTACGAGGCGGTCTCGGGGGCGCGCATGCACGCCGCCTACTACCGCCCCGGGGGCGTCTACCGGGACCTCCCCGGACGCATGCCGCAGTTCGAGGCCGCCCGCAGCCGCAGCGCGGCCGAGATCGCGCGCCTGAACGCCAACCGCCAGGGCTCGCTCCTCGACTTCATCGAGGATTTCACGAAGCGCTTCCCGGCCTGCGTGGACGACTACGAGACGCTCCTCACGGAGAACCGCATCTGGAAGCAGCGCACCGTGGGCATCGGCGTCGTGACGCCGGAGCGCGCGCAGGCGCTCGGCTTCACCGGCCCCATGCTTCGCGGCTCCGGCATCGCCTGGGACCTGAGGAAGAAGCAGCCCTACGAGGTCTACGACCGGATGGATTTCGACATCCCGGTGGGCACCAACGGCGACTGCTACGACCGCTACCTCGTGCGCGTGCAGGAAATGCGCGAATCGAACCGCATCATCGTCCAGTGCATCGACTGGCTGCGGAAGAACCCGGGCCCGGTGATCACCGACGACCACAAGGTCGCGCCGCCGTCGCGCGAGGAGATGAAGGCCTCCATGGAGGAGCTGATCCACCACTTCAAGCTCTTCACCGAGGGCATGCACGTGCCGCCGGGCGAGGTGTACGCGGCGGTCGAGCACCCGAAGGGCGAATTCGGCATCTACCTCGTCTCCGACGGGGCGAACAAGCCCTGGCGCCTGAAGATCCGCGCGCCGGGATTCCCGCACCTCGCGGCCATGGACGAGATGGTGAAGGGGCACATGATCGCCGACGTGGTCGCGATCATCGGCACCATGGACATCGTGTTCGGGGAGATCGATCGATGAGCGACGGGAAGCCTTCGGTGCCGAAGTCCGCGATCGATTCGCGGGTGGTCAACGTGGGCGAACTCGAGCTCGAGCACTTCTCGGCCGCCGGCGGCAGGTTCGAGTCCGACGCCGCGCGCATCGGGCCGCTCGTGGGCGCGAAGGACCTGGGCTACTCCTACGACGTCGTCCAGCCGGGCAAGGTCTCCTGCCCCTTCCACAGCCACCGCGCCGAGGAGGAGATGTTCTTCA
>DAORTX010000196.1:0-4163 GCA_035432885.1 Usitatibacteraceae bacterium | reverse complement strand
GGCCCTTGCCGATGGGCGCCATGATGTCGATCACGCGCCCCGTGAGGTTCTCCTCGGCCTTGATCTCGCGCTCGAGCTTGAGGGGCTCGTCCGGGTGCAGCGGCGTGAGGTTCTCGAAGAGGATCTTGGACTTGGTGTTCTCCGGCGGCTCGCCGTTCACCTTGTCCACCTTCACCAGCGCGAAGTAGCGTTCGCCGTCCTTCGGCGTTCGGATCTCGCCCTCGATCGAGTCGCCGGTGTGCAGGTTGAAGCGCCGGATCTGCGACGGGGAAACGTAGATGTCGTCAGGACCCGCGAGATAGCTCGTGTCCGGCGAGCGCAGGAAGCCGAAGCCGTCCTGGAGGACTTCGAGCGTGCCGTCGCCGAAGATGGCCTCGCCCTTCTTGGCCTGGAATTTGAGCAGGGCGAAGATGAGCTCCTGCTTGCGAAGGCGGTTGGCGCCCTCGATCTCCGTGGCCATGTCGAGGAGCTCGGAGACGTGCTTCAGCTTCAGATCGGAAAGGTACATGCGGGGGGCGTGGGTGAATGTATCGAACGGACCTGCGCGGGAGGCGCCGGCCGGAAATGGCGGGGGAGTTACCTGGCTGCGGAGGGCGCTGCGGAGTGGGGGTGCTGCGGCGTGGTCGAGGATCGAGCCGGCAACCTAGGGATCAACAGCCAGGACGGACCGAGCGTATCCGGTTTCAGATGTTGCTGTCAATGAAGGCATTCAACTGCGTCTTGGAGAGCGCGCCGACCTTGGTCGCCTCCACGTTGCCGTTCTTGAAGAGCATCAGCGTCGGGATTCCGCGGATGCCGAACTTGGGCGGCGTCGCCTGGTTCTCGTCGATGTTCAACTTCGCCACCGTGAGCCGGCCGGCGTATTCCTGCGCGATCTGCTCCAGCGCCGGCGCGATCATCTTGCAGGGGCCGCACCACTCGGCCCAGTAGTCGACCAGCACCGGCGTCTGGCTCTTGAGAACTGCCTGGTCGAATGAATCGTCCGTCACCTGGATGATGTTGTCGCTCACGTTGGCCTCTATGGGGACTGGGGAAAGCGCGCCGGGCGTGGCCGCCGCGGGCGGCTGGGCGCTGCGAATTGGAGAAGATCGTAGCCTAACCGGAGGCGGTAGGCAAAACGCGCGGGCGTCCTTCCCTTGATCCAGGACAAGAACCCTCGCGTCGATCTGGTAAAATTCCGCGCTTTCTCGCGGTGCTCGAGCCCGCCCGCCCCAGAAAGGTTCCGATTCATGACTTACGTGGTCACCGAGTCCTGCATCAAGTGCAAGTACACCGACTGCGTCGACGTGTGTCCCGTGGACTGTTTCCGGGAAGGGCCGAACATGCTGGTGATCGACCCCGACGAATGCATCGACTGCACGCTGTGCGTGGCCGAGTGCCCCGTGGACGCGATCTTTGCCGAGGACGACGTCCCCGCGGACCAGGTGGCGTTCACGGCCCTCAACGCGGAACTGTGCAAGACCTGGAAGCCGATCGTCGAGCGCAAGGATGCCCCGGCCGACGCCGACGACTGGAAGGCCGTCAAGGAAAAGAAGCACCTCATCGAGAAGTGAGGATGCGGCCGTCGCGCGTCGGCCTAGTCGTACAGCCCGGCCTTCGCCTTGCCGCGGAACACGCGGTAGGAAATCACCGTATAGGCGACGATGAACGGCAGCACGAGGAGCGCGCCCGCGAGGACCACCTTCAGTGAGGATGGGTGCGCGGCGGCCTCCCAGATCGTGAGCCGGTCGATCACGACGTAGGGGAAAAGGCTGTAGGCGAGGCCGAGGAAGGCCACGACGAAGATCGCCACCGCGCCGGCGAAGGGCTGCCAGTCGCGCCTGACTTCCCCGGTCGCGATGCGACCAGCGCTTCGCCACACGATGAAGCCTGCCCACAGGCACGCAAGGGGCAGTGCCATGAGGGCCAGGGTCCTCGGGAAGTCGAACCACTTGGCGCGCACCGTCTCGCTCACGAGCGGCGTGGCGAGGCTCACGAGGCCCACGCCCAGCGCCACCCACAGCAATCCCCAGCGCGACCACGCGAGGGCCTTGGCCTGCAGCGCGCCCTCGGTCTTCAGCACGAGCCAGGTCGCGCCCAGCAGCACGTAGCCGCCGCACACGCTCGCGCCGACGACCATCGCGAAGAGCAGGTAGCCGAAGCCGGGCTCGAACCCGGTGATGTAGCGCCCCAGCATGAGGCCCTGCGCGAAGGACGCCACGAAGGAGCCGGCCCAGAAGAGCCAGTTCCAGAGCTCGCGGTGCCAGCCCTGCGCCTTCATGCGGAACTCGAAGGCCACGCCGCGGAACATGAGGCCGACGAGCATCGCCACCACCGGCAGGTAGAGCGCCCCCAGCACCACGCCGTGCGCGGCCGGGAAGGCGACGAGCAGGATCCCCACGCCGAGCACCAGCCAGGTCTCGTTGGCGTCCCAGAACGGGCCGATGGAGGAGACCATCACCGACTGCTCCTCCGGCGTCGCCGCCGGCATGAGCATGCCCACGCCGAGGTCGTAGCCGTCGAGCACGACGTAGGCGAGCACCGCGGCGCCCATGAGCGCCATGAAGACGAGCGGAAGGTCCATGGCCGCCTCCCTCAATCCGCGGCCGCGCCGACCGGCGAGGCGCCGGGCAGGGGCTTGGCCGCCGCCGATTCCGCGCCCGCCCCCGCGAGGTGGGTGAGCACGACCATGTAGGCGACGAACATGGTCGCGTAGGTGAGGGCGTAGCCGGTGAGGCTCACGCCGAGCTGGGCGCCGGTGATGTCGCCCACGGCCTCGGCCGTGCGCATCACGCCGTGCACGATCCAGGGCTGGCGGCCGATCTCGGTGACCATCCACCCGGCCAGCGTGGCCACCCAGCCCGAGAAGGTGAACCCCGCGAGCGTCCAGAGCAGCCAGCGCGGCGCCGCGGCTGCGCGCCGCGTGGCCCACGCGGCGTACCACGACGCGGCGATCATGAGCACGCCGATCCCCACCATGATGCGGAACGAGAAGAAGACGGGCCCGACCGGCGGGTGGTCCGTGCCGAAGGCGTCCAGGCCCTTCAATTCCGCCTTCGGGTCGTGCTTGAGGATGAGGCTCGCGCCGTACGGGATCTCGATGGCGTAGTCGTTCGTCCTCGTCTTCTCGTTGGGGATCGCGATGAGCACCAGGGGAACGCCCTTCTCCGTGTGCCAGATCGCCTCCATCGCGGCGATCTTGGCCGGCTGGTGCTCGAGGGTGTTGAGCCCGTGAAAATCGCCGACCACCGTCTGGATGGGCGCCAGCACGGCGGCCACGAGAATGCCCACGCGCAGGGTGCGCTTCGCCAGCGCGTCCGCCGGTGTCCGGAGAAGACGCCACGCCGAAAGTCCCGCCACGACGAATGCCGCGGTGAGGCCTGAGGCGATCATCATGTGCGTGAACCGGTAGGGAAACGAGGGGTTGAAGATCACCGCCAGCCAGTCGCCGGCGATCCACTGGCCGCCGTCCAGCACGTGGCCCGCGGGGGTCTGCATCCACGAGTTGAGCGCGAGGATCCAGAAGGCGGAAAGCGACGTTCCCACGGCGACCAGCGCCGTCGCGCCGATATGCGCCCAGGCGGGAACGCGGTTCATGCCGAAGAGCATGACGCCCAGGAAAGTGGCTTCGAGGAAGAACGCCGTGAGGACCTCGTAGCCGAGCAGCGGGCCCGCGATGGCGCCCACGGTGTTCATGTAGCCCGGCCAGTTCGTGCCGAACTGGAAGGACATGACGATGCCCGTCACGACGCCCATCGCGAAGGTGAGCGCGAAGATCTTGGTCCAGAGCTTGTACGTCTTGAGCCAGCCCGCGTCGGCCGTGCGGTGGAAGGCGATGCGAAAGCCGAGCAGGATCCACGCGAGCGCGATCGTGAGGCTGGGAAAGAGGATGTGGAACGCGATGTTCAGCCCGAACTGCGCGCGGGCCAGAAGCAGCGGGTCATCCATGGCGGGCTCCGGTGGGGCTCCACGGGCGATTGTATCGCCGTCTTCCCCGGGCAAGGCGTCGGGGGGCGTTGGTCAAGGCTCGGCGAACCGCCGGCGGAATGCCGCGTAGTAGAGCACCGGAATCACCACCAGCGTGAGCACGGTCGAGACGAGGATGCCGAAGATGAGCGAGATCGCCAGGCCGTTGAAGATCGGGTCGTCGAGGATGAACCCGGCGCCCAGCATCGCCGCGAGCG
>DAORTX010000195.1:0-4170 GCA_035432885.1 Usitatibacteraceae bacterium | reverse complement strand
TCGAGAAGGTGGGCGGCATGGTCCACCAGGCCGAGGACGAGATCGCGGCCTGCGCCTTCGCGATCGGCGCCTCCTACGCCGGCCGGTGCGCGGTCACCATCACCTCCGGCCCGGGCTACTCGCTCAAGCAGGAAGGCATCGGCCTGGCGGTCATGGCGGAGATCCCGCTGGTGGTCGTGAACGTGCAGCGCGGGGGACCCAGCACCGGCCAGCCCACCAAGGTGGAGCAGGGCGACCTCCTCACGGCGATCTACGGCAGCCACGGCGACGCGCCCAAGGTCGTGATGGCGGTGAGCGGCATCGAGGACTGCTTCTACTCGATGATCACGGCGAGGAAGATCGCCGAGACCTTCAACATGGTGGTGGTGGTCCTCTCGGACGCGAGCCTCGCCACGGCGCAGACGCCTTTCCCGCGGCCTTCCTTCAGCGAGGAGTGGCTCGCGCCCCCCGTGGACCAGTCGCCGCTGCCCGAGGGCGCGAAGCCTTACGACTGGGACGCCGTCACCGGCATCGCGCGGCGCTTCTCCCCCGGCCAGCCCGGCGGGATGCACACGGTGACGGGGCTCGCCCACGACCGGAACAGCAAGGTCGCCTACGACCCGCAGACCAACGAGGAGGGCCTGCGCGCCAGAAGCCTCAAGCTCGCCGCGCTGCAAAAGACGCTCAAGACGCCGCCGGTGTTCGGCGACCCGGAGGGCGATCTCCTGGTGGTGGGCTGGGGCAGCACCAAGGGCGTGATCGAGGAGAGCGTCGAGCGCATGCGCGCCGAGGGCGCGAAGGTCTCGTCGCTGCACCTGCGCTTCATCCAGCCGCTGCCATCGGGGATCGGCGAGATCCTGCGCCGCTTCCGCAAGGTGATCGCGGTCGAGGGCACCTGGGGAGACCGCCTCGAGGACGAGCTCATCGATTCCGACAACCGCCGCTACACCCCGCTCGCGATGATGCTGCGCTCGCGCTACCTGGTCGACGTCGACTGCTGGAGCGAGGCGCGCGGGCAGCCGATCAAGCCGGGCAACGTGGTGAAGGCGCTGCACGCCAAACTCGACGAAGGAAAATAGCGATGGCCATCCCCCTGTCCCAGTGCATCATCAAGCTCCACGAGGAGCAGCACAACCTCGAGGACTACCAGGGCGGCGTCCCGAGATGGTGCAACGGCTGTGGCGACAACGCCATTCTCGCCGCCGTGCAGCGGCTCTGCCGCGACGAGAATCTCGCCCCGGAAGAGACGGTGTTCGTCTCCGGCATCGGCTGCTCCAGCCGGTTTCCGCACTACATGAAGACCTACGGCTTCCACGGCATCCACGGCCGCGCCTTTCCGATTGCCGAAGGCGTGAAGATGGCGAGGCCGGACCTGAACGTCTTCGTGAACACCGGCGACGGCGACTGCTGCAGCATCGGCGCGGCGCACTGGATCCACGCGATCCGCTACAACATGAATCTCACCGTGATCCTGCACGACAACCACGTCTACGGGCTCACCAAGAAACAGGCCTCGCCCACCTCGCCGGTGGGGCTGAAGAGCAACACGACGCCGCGCGGATCCGTTCTCGAGGCGCTGAACCCGCTCACGGTGACGCTCGGCGTGCAGAACGTCTCGTTCGTGGCGCAAGGCGTGGACTGGATTCCGGAACTTCTCTACGACATCGTCTCGCGGGCGTTCCACCATCGGGGCTTTTCGTTCATCCGGATCATCCAGCGCTGCCCCGAATTCCTGCCCAAGATGTTCGAGCCCTGGCTGCACGATCCCGCCAAGACGCTGCTGCTCACCCATCCCAACGGCCTCCAGCCGAGCATCGAACTGGGCCGCACGTACAAGAACCAGCGCGAGCACGATCCCCTGGACATCCATCGCGCCCGCGAGATCGCCTCGTCCGAGGATCCGATTCCCGTGGGCATCCTCTACCAGAATCCGGAGGTGCCGTGCTACGAGGATCTGCGCGGGGCCGGCGGGCCGCGGACGGTGGACGCCATCCGCAAGGGGCTCGAAGCCGAATTCGACAAGTTCACCTTCTGGCCGGACGACGCGAGCCAGAACCGCGCCGCCTAGTCACCGGGCGCGATAACGAAAGCAGAGGCGAGAAGCGATGGACATGGCGGCCAAATTCCAGGACCAGCAGGTCTTCCACATGACGGGCCGGCGCTCCGGCGAGGGCCTCGTGCCTCTCGACGCAACCCCGATGCGCCCGGCGCAATTCGCCGGGTACCGGGATCTCACGCGGCTTCGCCACGACTTTCCGCTGGTGCTGGTCGACAGCGGCACGACGGACGGCTTTGCGGCCTCGCTCACGATCCTGGTGAACCACGTCCTCGAGACGCTGGCGCCGCGCGGCATCGAGGGCGAACGGCTCCGCAAGCACGTTCTCAGGCTCGAGCGCGAGCTCCGCGCGAGGCTTGCCGAAGGCGCGGGCGGAACCCTGTCCGAACTCTGGGCCGAGGCAGCCTCGAAGCTCGCTTCCGATGCCGACGAGAGCGTGGCCAAGGTCCTCGCGCTCGCCGGGGAGTCGCTCAGGATCGACGGTGCCCTGGTCGATTGCGACGAGCGCCTGCCCTCGCGCTTCATGATCCACGCCTGGCGGCACGTCCAGTCGCAGAAGGCGGCGCTGTTCCACGGCCATCTCGACCGCCTGCAGCGAAAACTCTCCGACATCCTTCGTGCTGCCCACGCGCACTCGGAAGCGGGCCAGAGACCCGAGGCGCTGCGCGCCGCGGTCGGGGGATTTCACGCCGACGAATTCGATTTCGCCGCCATGTCGAAGCTGGTCTCCCGAAACGTTCCCAAGGACCAGTTGCCGGCCGCGCGGCGCGCGCGCATCGAAAAGGCGCTCTCCGCCCTGGTCTCGCAGCGCTTCCACGCCCCGAGGGTGCCGGGCGGCGAGGGAAGCAAGGTCCACGACTTCCTGTTCGACAACGTGGCCGCGGCCGTGGCGGCGTACCGCGAAAGGCTTCCGCAGGTGGTCGAGCTCGTGAAGGCGATCGCCATCGCGGAACTCGAGGCGCGAAACGGCTACGACGAGCACGACCACGATCCGTTCTTCGAAGCCTATGACGAGAATTCGCTGACCGCGGACGATCTGGCGCTCTTCCCCGATTCTCTCGTGTGCATCCCGGCCGGCCGCAACGACGCCCCGGAGAACGCGGGCCTCATGGACACGCTGTCGTCGGGGCTTCCCGTCAAGGTGGTCGTGGAGGTGACCGACCTTCTCGAGGAGTCGTCGATCGGCACCGGTCACTACGCCTTCGGCGTGCGCAGCGCGCGCCTCGCCACCGCGGCGATGGGGCTGGGGGGAATGTTCGTCCTGCAGGCCGCGAGTTCGAGCCTCTACCGCATGCGCAACCGGATCGAGCACGGCATGGGATGCAGCCTTCCCGCGCTCTTCAGCGTGTTCGCCGGCGCTCCGGCGGCCGCGGGCGAGTTGTCGCGCTATCTCACCGCCGCGGCGGCGATGGAATCGCGGGCCTTTCCGGCGTTCGTCTACGATGCCGCGGGTGGCGACAACTGGGCGACACGCTTCAGTCTCGAGCACAACCGCGATCCCGACACCGATTGGCCGGTCGAATCCCTGGAATACGCCGACGAGCAGATGCAGCGCGTGCGCGGCCAGTCCGCGTTCACCTATGCCGACTTCGCGATGTGCGACCGGCGCAATGCCGCGCACTTCGCCGTCGTCCCGCGCGATCGATGGACCAGCGCCATGATCCCCGCGGTCGACTGGCTCGCGCTGCCGGAACGCGACGCGGCCGAGCGCATTCCCTACCTGGTCGCCGTCGACGACGAAGACGCGCTGCACAGGGTGCTCGTCGACGCGAGGATGATGCAGGCCTCGAAGCGTTGCCTGCTGCTCTGGCACCGGATCCAGGAGCACGCGGGGATCCACGATTCCCACGCCGTGCGGCTGCTTGCCCGCGAAAAGGCCGAGTGGGAAGCGCAGAAGAGCCGTGAGCTGGACGCGCTGAGGAGCGAGGTCGCGAATGCGCCGACCACGGTCGCCGACGCCCCTGCGCCGGCCGCTTCCGCCGTTGCCGCGGCGGTTGCCGCCTCCACGCCGCCGCCGGAGGAGAAGCCGCCGTCCGACGACCCGTGGATCGAGACGGCCCGCTGCCCGAGCTGCAACGAATGCCAGCTCATCAACCCGGAGATGTTCGTCTACAACGAGAACAAGCAGGCCTACA
>DAORTX010000194.1:0-4236 GCA_035432885.1 Usitatibacteraceae bacterium | reverse complement strand
CGCGGCGCCCTCCCCCAGGTGGTCCAGGAGCTTCGGCGCGGCTTCGATCAGCGGCTGCATCGCGGGGTTCTTGGAATCGAGGATGCGCAGCGGGTTGGTGTGCAGGCGGCGCTTCGCGTCCTCGTCGAGGACCTCCGCGTTCGCCTGGAAGTGGGCGATGAGCTTCTCCCGGTGCGCCAGGCGGTCCGCGGCGTCGCCGATGGAATTCACGTGCAGCGCGATCGGACCGACCTCCAGCCGCTTCCACAGGCGGGCGAGCAGGACGATCTGCTCGGCGTCCACGTCGGGACCCTCGAAGCCGAGCGCCTCGACGTTGTACTGGTGGAACTGCCGCTGGCGGCCCTTCTGGGGCCGCTCGTAGCGGAACATCGGGCCGGCGGTCCACACGCGCAGGGGCCCGTTGTAGAGGAAATTGTGCTCGATGGCGGCGCGAACGATGCCCGCCGTGGCCTCGGGCCGCAGCGTGAGGCTCTCGCCGTTCCGGTCGTCGAAGGTGTACATCTCCTTCTCGACGATGTCGGTCACCTCGCCGATGCCGCGCACGAAGAGCGCGGTGGGCTCGACGAGGGGCGTGCGGATGTTCCGGTAGCCGTACTGGCGGAAGACGTCGCGGCAGTGGTCCTCGAGCTTCTCCCACAGCGGGGAGGCGTCCGGGAGGATGTCCTCCATGCCCCGGATGGCCTGGAGCTTGCCGCTCATGCCTTCGCCGTCTGGATGGCGATGGACTTCCTGCGCTTGCCCCCGTCCTTCGCGGCGCCGGGCGCGTAGCGCGCGCGCACGTAGTCCTCGACGATCGCCTGGAACTCCTCCGCGATCTTCTCGCCCTTCAACGTCACCGTCTTCTCGCCGTCGACGAACACCGGCGCCACGGGCTTCTCGCCCGAGCCCGGCAGCGAGATGCCGATGTCGGCGAGCTTCGATTCGCCCGGGCCGTTCACCACGCAGCCCATCACGGCCACGTGCAGGTCCTCGACGCCCGGATACTTCGCGCGCCACGCGGGCATCTGACCGCGCAGCCACGTCTGGATCTTGTCGGCGAGTTCCTGGAAGAAGGTGCTCGTGGTGCGCCCGCAGCCCGGGCAGGCCGACACCTGCGGCGTGAACGAGCGCAGCCCCATGGTCTGCAGGATCTCCTGCGCGACGATCACCTCGCGCGTGCGGTCGCCGCCCGGCTCCGGGGTGAGCGAGACGCGGATCGTGTCGCCGATGCCCTCCTGAAGGAGCACGCCCATGGCGGCGGTCGAGGCGACGATGCCCTTCGAGCCCATGCCCGCCTCGGTGAGGCCCAGGTGCAGCGGGTAGTCGCAGCGTGCGGCGAGCGCGCGGTAGACCGCGATCAGGTCCTGCACGGCGGAGACCTTGCACGACAGGATGATGCGGTCGCCGGGGAGCCCGAGCTCCTCGGCCTTCGCCGCGCTCTCCAGCGCCGAGACGATCAGCGCCTCGCGCATCACCGCACCGGCGGCCTGCGGTGCCGGGAGCTTCGCGTTCGCATCCATCAGGCGCGCAAGCAGTTCCGGGTCGAGGGAACCCCAGTTCACGCCGATCCGCACGGGCTTGCCGTGCTCGATCGCCTTCTCGATCAGGATCGCGAACTGGTCGTCGCGCTTGGTGCCGTGGCCGACATTGCCGGGGTTGATGCGGTACTTGTCGAGCACCCTGGCGCACTCGGGCACCTGGGCGAGGAGCTTGTGGCCGTTGAAGTGGAAGTCGCCAATGAGCGCGACGTCCACGCCCATCGCCTCGAGGCGATCGCGAATGGCGCTCACCTGGCGGGCGGCCTCCAGCGTGTTCACGGTGATGCGCACGGCCTCGCTGCCGGCGCGCGCGAGCGCGGCCACCTGGTCGGCGGTCGATCGCGCGTCCTCGGTGTCGGTGTTGGTCATCGACTGCACGAGGATGGGTGCGCCACCGCCCACCGGCCTTCCGGCGATGCGCACCTGGCGCGAGAGGCGGCGCGGGACGGGGCTCATGCTCGGCACTCGCCCACTACGGCAGCGTGAGGCGGGCGACGGCCACGCGCGTGTGCGGCGCGAGGTCGACTTCGCGGCCGTTGTAGGTGAGCCGGACTTCCGGCGCGTTGCCGATCACCAGGCCGAAGGGCGGCTTGCCGATGGTCTCGGCACTGGAGCCGCCCGGGTGCGTGCGCGAAAGGAGCACCTTGCCGCGGGCGTCGGTGATCTCGACCCAGGCCGCGCCCCGGAAGGCGAGCCGGATCGTGGCCTCGCCGGGCGCGGCGACTCGCGGGGATTCCTCGGGCGCCGGCGCGGCCGCGGAAGGCACGATCGCCGGCGTCGCGGAAGGCACGATCGCCGGCGTCGCGGCCGGCACGGGCGGCGGGCTCGCGACGACGGGCGACGCCTCGGGCGCCGGAACCGGCGCCGCCGCCTCCGGCAGCGGCGCGGCCGGCCCCGGCCGGGATGCCTCGATGGCCGGCTTCTTCACCGCGGTCACCGGCTCGGCTCCCTGGGGCCGGACGAAGAGCCACCAGTACATGGCCGCGAAGCCGAGCACGACCAGGACGAAGGCCACGCCCGCGGCCTTCACGTAGGGATTGGCCAGGCGCTGGCCGAGCGGGTCGAAGCGGATGTTCTGGCTGGGCACCACGATGTCGGGCGAGGTCTCGCGCGGCGCGTCCCCGGCCAGCAGGCCGACGACGCTGTCGGCGTCCAGCCCGAGCGAGCGCGCGTAATTGCGCGTGAATCCGCGCAGGAAGGTGCCCCGCGGCAGGCGATCGTAGTCGGCGGCCTCGAGCGCCTCGATCTGCGAGACGCTCATGTGCAGGCGCTGCGCGATGTCGGCGCGCGCGAGCCCCTGGCGCTCGCGCTCCATCGCGAGGATCGCGCCCGGCGAACGCGGATCCTCCCGGCGGTCGGCGCTGTCGGTCCCCGAATCCATCACTTGCCGGCGTCGCCCTGGAGGAGTTCGCGGGTCTGGGGCGCGTCGGGGAAGCGGCGGCGAAGCTGCTGCGACATGCTGTCCTCGGCCATCTTCTCGCCCTGCGCGCGGGCGAGCCTCACCCCCAGCACGAGCGCCGAAAGCGTGGGCTCGCCCAGGCGCATGTAGCGGACGAGGTAGTTCTCCGCTTCCTTGTAGGTCCCCTTCTCGAAGAGGATCTCGGCCAGGCTGTAGAGCGCGCCGGCCAGGTCGGGCTTGAAGACGACCGCGCGACGCAGGAATCCCTCGGCCTCGGCGTTGCGGCCCCTGATGCGCGCGCACAGTCCCGCGTTCAGGAATGCCTTCTCCGGCGTCGTGTACATCGTGTCGGTCTGGACGCGGGCGAAGAGGTCCATGGCGCGCGCGCCGTCGCCCCGCAGGCAGAGGAACCAGCCGAAATTGTTCATGACATCGGGATCGTTGGGCGCGAGCGCGAGCGCCTGCTCGAAGGCCTGGCGCGCCTGGTCGTCCTCGCGAAGCTCCATGAAGATCAGCGCGCGCACGTTGAGGGCCGGGAAATAGCGCGCGTCGTCCTTGAGGGCGAGCCGCGTCTCCTCCAGCGCCACCACGAAGTTGCCGCGCTGGTAGTACTGGGAGGCGAGCGAGGTGTGGATCTCGGCCCGCCGGCGCCCGTCGGCCGACTGGGCGTCCTGCACGAGGCGCGTCTCGACGGTGGTCTGCGACACGCAACCCGCGAGCAGCGCGGCGGCGAGCATCGGCAAGAGAGTCTTCACGCGGCCTCCTTGTGGATCCGGACGGTACGCTTCCTCATGCGGTTGACGACCTGGCCCGCGAGCTGCCCGCAGGCCGCGTCGATATCGTCGCCGCGGGTCTTCCGGATCGTGGCGACGTAGCCCGACTCGACGAGGATGTCGCGGAAGCGCGCGATGGCCTCGGGCCGGGAGCGCGCGAAGCCGGACGCCGGGAACGGGTTGAACGGGATCAGGTTCAGCTTGCAGGGCACGTCGCGAAGCAGTTTCGCAAGGGCGCGCGCGTGCGCCGGCGCGTCGTTCACGCCGTCGAGCATCACGTACTCGAAAGTGACGAAGTCGCGCGGGGCGGTGTCGAGGTATTCCCGGCACGCGGCGAGAAGCTCCGCGATCGGGTAGCTGCGGTTGATCGGCATGATCCGCGAGCGCAACTCGTCGTCGGGCGCGTGCAGGCTCACGGCGAGCGCCACGGGCAGTCGGGCGGCGAGCTTCCTCAGCTGGTGCACCACGCCGGAGGTGGAGAGCGTCACGCGGCGGCGCGACAGCCCGTAGGCGTGGTCGTCCAGCATCACCGACATCGCGGCGACGA
>DAORTX010000193.1:0-4241 GCA_035432885.1 Usitatibacteraceae bacterium | reverse complement strand
ACGAAGGTGGTGTGCCTGGGCAACATCGCCCAGATCGACACGCCCTACCTCACGGAAGGGTCCTCGGGACTCACCTACGTGGTCGACCGCTTCAAGGGCTGGGGGCACAGCGGGCACATCACGCTCACGCGCGGCGAACGCTCGCGGCTCGCCGACCACGCCGCCGAGGTGCTCTAGGCCTTTCCTGCGCCGGCGCCGAAGGCCTGCACGGCCGTGTCGATGTCGTCCTGGCCCACGTCCAGGTGGGTGACGAGGCGCGTGCGCGGCGAGACGATGGCAAGCACGCCGCGCGCCTCCAGGCGATCCTGGAGCGCCGCGCAAGCGGCGGCCGGGACTTTCACGAACACCATGTTGGTCTGGACCGGTTCGACCTCGAACCCGGCGCCCGCGAGCCCGCGCGCCAGGCGATGCGCGTTGGCGTGGTCCTCGGCCAGGCGTTCGACGTTGTGCTCCAGCGCGTAGAGCCCGGCGGCGGCGAGGATGCCCGCCTGGCGCATGCCTCCGCCCAGCATCTTGCGGATTCGCCGGGCGCGGGCGATGAGCCCCTGGTGGCCCACGAGCACGGTGCCCGCCGGCGTTCCCAGCCCCTTCGACAGGCATACCGACACGGTGTCGAAGCCGGCGCACAGCGTGTTCACCGGCATCGCGAGCGCCACGGCGGCGTTGAAGATCCTCGCGCCATCCAGGTGCGTGGAGAGCCCCCGTTTCCAGGCGAGCGTCACGGCGCGCGCCAGGTAATCGCGTGCGATCACCTTGCCGCCGATCGTGTTCTCGAGCGCAAGCAGCCGGGTGACGGCGAAATGCGAATCGTCGGGCTTGATCGCCGCCTCGACCATCGCGAGGTCGAGCGTGCCGTCGGGCAGGTTCGCGAGCGGCTGCGGCTGGATCGAGCCCAGCACCGCGGCACCGCCGCCTTCGTAGCGGTAGGTGTGGGCATCCTGGCCGACGATCACCTCCTCGCCGCGGGCGCAATGGGCCATGAGGGCGGCGAGGTTCGATTGCGTCCCGGACGGGAAGAACAGGCCCGATTCCATCCCGAACATCGCGGCGGCGCGCTCCTCGAGCGCGATCACCGTGGGATCGTCTCCGAAGACGTCGTCGCCCACCTCGGCGGCCGCCATCGCCTCGCGCATGGGCGCGGACGGGCGCGTGACGGTGTCGCTTCGCAGGTCGATCATGCCGCCGGGGGGCCCCGCGTCAGCGCAACGCCGCGTTGAACCGGTCCAGCGCGGCCTGCCCGGGGCACAGGTCCTTCTCGCCGAGCTGGTTCAGGGGCACGGGCGTCGTGCCGAGGCTTGCATGAAGATCGTCGGCATCCTGCTCCACGTAGAGGAGCCCGGTCACGATCTCGCCCTGGGCATAGCGCGACTGGACGTAGCTCATGGCGGAGATGCGGCTCGAGCTGTCGTAGTCGTCGGAGAGCTTGCGCAGCTTGAGAACCGAGCCGTCGTGCGTGGGCACCTGCTGCACCGAGCCGGGCTCGTACGCCGTGGTGATTTCCTTGTGCACCGTGATCACGTCCAGGTGGTTCACCGCCTCGTTGTGGTTGCGGACATAGTCGTAGCTGCGCGTGGAGCCTTCGTGGTTGTTGAAGGCCACGCAGGGAGAGATCACGTCGAGGAAGGCGGGGCCGGGATGCTCGAGCGCGCCCTTGATGAGGGGCACCAGCTGCGCCTTGTCGCCCGAGAAGCTGCGCGCCACATAGGTGGCGCCCAGCTGGATCGCGAGAATCGCGAGATCGATGCCTTCCTCGCTGTTCAGCGCGCCTCTCTTGGACTTCGACCCCCGGTCCGCGGTGGCCGAGAACTGGCCCTTGGTGAGCCCGTAGACGCCGTTGTTTTCCACGATGTAGGTCATGTTCACCGCCCGGCGCATGCTGTGCGCGAACTGCCCCAGGCCGATGGAGGCCGAATCGCCGTCGCCGGAGACGCCGAGGTAGATGAGGTCGCGGTTGGCGAGGTTGGCGCCCGTGAGCACCGAGGGCATGCGCCCGTGCACGGAGTTGAAGCCGTGGGACTTGTCGAGGAAGTAGGTGGGCGTCTTCGACGAGCAGCCGATGCCGGAGAGCTTGGCGACGCGGTGCGGCTGGATGGCGAGCTCCCAGCAGGCCTGGATGATCGCGGCGCTGATCGAGTCGTGGCCGCAGCCGGCACAGAGAGTGGAAATCGTTCCCTCGTAGTCGCGCCGGGTGAACCCCAGCGCGTTGGCGGGCAGTTCCGGGTGGTGCAGCTTGGGCTTGGTGAGGTAGGTCATGTCACTCCCCGGCGGAGGCGGTTCGCCGCATCGGTCGCACGTTGAAGGCCGAGAGCCGCTCCTCGATCTCGCGCCGGATGAAGCGGGCGGTGACGGGCGTGCCGTCGTAGTGCACGACCGAGGAGAGCCGCGCCGGGTCGATCGCGCCCTCGGTCACGAGGAGCGTTCGCAGCTGCCCGTCGCGGTTCTGCTCGACCACGAAGACGTGCTCGTGGGCGCCCACGAAATCGATCACCGAGTCCTGGAACGGGAAGGCGCGCACGCGCAGCGCATCGAGGGCGATGCCCTCGGCCTCGAGTTCGGCGAGCGCCTCGTCCATGGCGCAGGCCGTGGAGCCGTAGTAGATGACCCCGTGCCGGGCCGGCCGGGCGCACTCCCGAAGGACGGGTTCGGGCACGTACTGCTTGGCGGTCTCGAACTTGCGCAGCAGCCGCTGCATGTTGTCCACGTAGGCGCTGCCCTCCTCCGTGTAGCGCGCGTAGCGGTCGCGGCTGGTGCCGCGCGTGAAGAACGAGCCGCGCTTGGCGTGGGTCCCGGGGTAGGTGCGGTAGGTGATGCCGTCGTCGTCCACGTCGAGGTAGCGCCCGAAGCGCTTGCCGGACTCCAGGTCGTCGTGGGTGAGGACCTTGCCGCGGTCGTAGGCGCGCGCGTCGTCCCAGGCCAGCGGCCGGCACAGGCGCTCGTTCATGCCGATGTCCAGGTCGGTCATCACGAAGACCGGCGTCTGCAGCCGGTCGGCGAGGTCGAGCGCCTCGGCCGTGAACTCGAACGCCTCGGTCGCATCCTCGGGCAGCAGGAGCACGTGCTTCGTGTCGCCGTGGGAGGCGTACGCGCAGGCGAGGATGTCCGCCTGCTGGGTTCGCGTCGGCATGCCCGTCGAGGGCCCGGCGCGCTGGACGTTCACGATGACCGCGGGGATTTCCGCGAAGTAGGCAAGGCCGATGAACTCCGTCATCAGCGACACGCCGGGACCCGAGGTGCAGGTGAATGCCCGCGCCCCGTTCCACCCGGCGCCGATCACCATGCCGATGGAGGCGAGCTCGTCCTCGGCCTGGACGATGGCGAAATTGTTCCCGCCGCGGGCCGCGTCCACCCGGAACTTGCGGCAATGGCGGGCGAACGCCTCGGCCACCGAGGACGATGGCGTGATCGGGTACCAGGCGCACACCGTCGCGCCGCCATAGACCGCGCCCAGGGCGGTGGCGCTGTTGCCTTCGATGAAGATGCGATCGCCCACCTTGTCCGTGCGCCTGACCGTGATGCCGAGCGGGCACGGCAGGTGCGCGAGCGCGTGGTCGCGTCCGAGGTGGAGCGCCTTCAGGTTCGGTTCGAGCAGCTTCTCCTTGCCCTTGTACTGCTCGCCGATCAGCCGCTCGACTTCCGCGATGTCCACGCCCAGCAGGGCCGCGAGCGCGCCCACGTAGATGATGTTCTTGAACAGCTGGCGCTGCCGCGGGTCCGTGTACGTCGCGTTGCAGATCTCGGTGAGCGGCATCCCGAGCACGAGGATGTCGTCGCGGAACTTGTCGGCCGGCAGCGGCTTGGTGGAGTCGTAGAAGAGATAGCCGCCCGGCTCGATCTCGACCACGTCCTTCTCCCAGGTCTGCGGGTTCATGGCCACCATGAGGTCCGCGCCGCCGCGCCGGCCCAGCCAGCCCGATTCGCTGACCCGCACCTCGTACCACGTGGGGAGCCCCTGGATGTTGGAGGGAAAGATGTTGCGCGGGCTGACCGGCACGCCCATGCGCATGATCGCCTTGGCGAAGAGCGTGTTGGCCGACGCGGAGCCGGAGCCGTTCACGTTGGCGAACTTGATCACGAAGTCGTTGACCGCCTCGATGCGCTTCATCGCGGCGTCCTCACGCGGCCTTGCGCGGGGCGGCGCTGTCGCGGCAACCCGGCCCGGCGTGGGTCGGCTCGAGGTAGAACTTCTGCATGTCCCAGGCGCCGGTCGGGCAGCGCTCGGCGCACAGGCCGCAGTGCAGGCA
>DAORTX010000192.1:0-4360 GCA_035432885.1 Usitatibacteraceae bacterium | reverse complement strand
GCCACGCTCATCGCCGCGAATTCGCTCTCCACGTTGATGAACTCGCAGGGCGCGAGATGGCCCGCCTTCACCAGCTCGCCCAGGCCCTCGACGATGTGCGTCTGCGGCGAGATCGGGTAGGCGCAGATCACCTCCGGACGGCACAGCGCGATCGCCTCGGCGACCGCCTGCGAACCTTCAATCTGCTTGAGCATGTTCGGTCGCTCCCGCCTCGTGGCGAACGTGTTCGAAGGCATCCGCGGCCGCCAGCACGTTGGCCTCGGCGATCTTCGCGGGGAATTTCTCGCGGATCGCCTTGTGCACCGACTCGAGCGAGATGATGCCCGTGGCCGCCGCGAAGGCGCCCAGCAGCGCCGCATTGGGCACCGGCCGGCCGATGCGCTTCATCGCGATCTCCGTGGCCGGGACCGTGAGCAGGTGCGAGGGCGGGAAGTCCTTCACGAACTCCGCGAGCCCCAGCGCGCCGAAGGTGCGCGCCGTGTTGATGAGGATGTAGCCGTCCTTCAGCAGTCCCCCGAAGACGTCCACCTGGTGCAGGAGCGTCGGGTCCTGGATGATGACCGCGCCCGGCTTCAGGATCGGCTCGCGAAGCCGGATCTCGCGATCGTCGAGGCGGCAGTACGCGACCACGGGCGCGCCCGTTCGCTCCGAGCCGAAGCTCGGGAACGCGAGCGCGTAGCGCCCCTCCAGGAAGGCCGCGACGGAAAGCATCTCGGCAGCGGTGACAACGCCCTGCCCACCCCGCCCGTGAATGCGGATCTCGAACATGTTTCTCCTCCTCGCCGGATGTTACGGCGGCGTCGCCGCCGCCGGTTTGCGATTGCTTAAACCCGGCGTGGCGGGTCGCGGGCGCGCTGCCTTGCGCTGGATCAAACGTGGCCGGGGACCCGGGGTGAGAATGTAGGTCCAAAGGGAAACAAGCCGGCGTCCGGGCGATGCCGCGCAGCTCGCCAGGCCGGCCCTTCCCGCGCCGATTTCCGGGAGCAAGCCATGAGCCTAGCCGCGCAACTGCCTCACACCGACCGCTTCTTCGAAGTCCGCCTCGAGTCCATCGGCGGGCTCGGCGCCCACGCCGCCGGGCAGGTGCTCGCCACCGCCGCGGTGCTGAACCTGGGCCTCAACGGCGCGAGCTTCTCGTCCTACGGGTCGGAAAAGAAGGGCTCGCTCGTGCGCTCCTTCGTCCGGCTGGGCCCCGGCGGGAAACCGATCCGGGACAGCTCCCCCGTCGAGGCCCCCGATGCGGTGATCGTCTTCCACGCCGTGCTGCTCGGCAACGCCGGGACCTTCGCCGGCATGAGGAAGGACGGCGTCTTCATCTACAACGCGCCGGCGGGCACGATCCCGCCGGAGCTGGCCGCGCTGCCGAAGTCGGTGCGCGTGATCCGCGTCGACGCCCTGGGCATCGCGGTCGCGGAGAAGTCGCGCCCCAATGCGGTGCTCCTGGGCACGCTCTGCAGCCAGTTCCCGTTCCTCGATTCCGACGTGATCCTCGCCGCGCTGTGCGCCGAGTTCGCGGGCAAGCACCCGGAGGCCGTCGCCCACAACGAGCGCGCCTTCCGCCGCGGCGCCGAGGAGTTCGAGCGGATCGAGAACGTCGGGCGCGCCGAGGGCGACCTGCCCATCGCGAGGCCCGAGCCGGCCTGGGGCTACGAGACGCAGCCCCTGGGCGGGATCCTTCCCGAGCCCGGCAACATGGCGTGGAACGACCTCTCCGCCTCGAGAACCGGGTGGCTTCCGGTCCTGCACGGCGAGAAGTGCATCCACTGCGGCGTGTGCGACCTGGTCTGCCCCGACATGTGCCTGGTGTGGGGCGACGGCAAGGAAGGCGGCAAGTTCGAGCGCGAGCTGATGGGCGTGGACTACCGCTATTGCAAGG
Organism: Usitatibacteraceae bacterium; assembly: GCA_035432885.1. GTDB lineage: Bacteria > Pseudomonadota > Gammaproteobacteria > Burkholderiales > Usitatibacteraceae > FEB-7. Next base: position 2,484 of record DAORTX010000192.1, on the reverse strand, counting down.
GCTGCCTGCGCTGCATCGAGTCCTGCCCCACGGGGGCGCTCACCAAGGATGCCGAGACCCCGGGCCTGGCTGACCGGCTGCGGGTCCCCCTGTTCCCCGAACTCATCGCCTGAGGTCCGCCATGGCCACCGAAATCCTCTCCGCCCCCACCCCGACCGACGCGAGCCTGCCGCAGGGCCGGGCCCGCCAGAAGCTCGAGTTCCGCAGCGGCAACGAAGCCGCCGCGCTCGCGGCCTGCGACGTCGGCTACCACCTGATGGGCTACTTCCCGATCACCCCGTCCACGGAAGTCGCCGAGAGTCTCTCGAAGATGCAGTCCGAGGGCAAGCACGACATCGTCATGGTCGCCGGCGACGGCGAGCACGGCGCCGCGGGCATCTGCTACGGGGCGGCCCTGGGCGGCGGCCGGGTCCTGAACGCCACGAGCTCCCAGGGCGTGCTCTACGCGCTGGAGCAACTGCCGGTCCAGGCCGGCACGCGCGTGCCGATGGTGCTCAACATCGCCGCCCGCGCCGTCTCCGGCCCGCTCGACATCCGCGGCGACCACTCCGACATCTACTACACGCTGAACACCGGCTGGGTGATCCTCTGCGCGCGCGATCCGCAGGCGGTCTACGACATGAACTTCGCCGCGGTGAAGATCGGCGAGCACCTCGACGTGCGCCTGCCGGTGATCGTGGTCTACGACGGCTTCATCACCAGCCACCAGAAGCGCCGCATCCAGGTGTTCGACGACGCGAAGGCCGTCCAGGACTTCCTCGGGAAGCGCCCGGAGTACCCCTCGCCGCTCGACACCGAACACCCCGCGACCTTCGGCCCCTACATGAACGACCCGGACCTCATCAACAACAAGGTCCAGCTCTCCCAGGCGATGCAGGCCGCGCGGCGCGTGATCCCGGAGGTCCTCGCCGAACTGGAGGCGCTCACCGGCCGAAGCTATCCGGTGATGGACGCCTACCGCATGGACGGCGCCGAGACCGCGGTGGTGCTGCTCAACTCGTCGGCCGAGACGGCCAAGGAGACCGTGGACGCCCTGCGCGAGAAGGGCCGCAAGGTGGGCGTTCTCTCCCCCAATGTCCTGCGGCCGTTCCCCGCGGAGGAATTCCGCGACCAGCTTCGCGGCGTGAAGGCGGTCACCATCGGCGACCGCGCCGATTCCTACGGCGCGGGCGGCGGCAACCTCTCGCTGGAGGTGCGCGCGGCGATCCAGGAGGATCCGCGCAACACCACGCGCGTGGTCTCGCGCATCTACGGCCTGGGCGGCAAGGACTTCTACGCCGCCGACGCCGAGGCCTTCTTCGACCAGGCGGCCGAGGCGGCCGCCTCGGGCAAGGTCGCCGAGCCCTTCGCCTACCACGGCGCCACGCCGGGCGTGGCCGGACGCGGGGCGAAGCCGGGCCTGCCGCCCATTCGCGTCGAGGACGTCTCCAAGCCCATGGCGCACGTGCACCGCGACGAGAAGACGGGCCGCCTCGCGGTCGAGCTGGAACCGCTCTGGAAGATGACCGAAGTGCCCAAGCGGATCTCGCCCGGCCACGGCGCCTGTCCCGGCTGCGGCGCCTTTCCCACGCTGCACCAGGTCTACAACGTGCTGCAGGGCGACGTGGTCGTCCTCTTCCAGACCGGCTGCGCGATGGTGGTCACCACCGGCTATCCGTCCACGGCGCACCGCATCAACTACATCCACAACCTCTTCCAGAACGGCGCGGCGACGCTCTCCGGCCTGGTCGAGATGTACCACGAGCGCATGCGCCGGGGCGAAGTGCCGCAGTCGAAGGACATCACCTTCGTGATGATCTCCGGCGACGGCGGGATGGACATCGGCATGGGCCCGGCGATCGGGTCCGCGATCCGCAACCACCGCATGATGATCATCGAGTACGACAACCAGGGCTACATGAACACCGGCGCCCAGCTCTCGTACTCCACGCCGCTCGGCCACCGCACCGCCACGAGCGAAGTGGGCAAGAAGCTGCCGGGCAAGCGCTACCACCACAAGGACACCGCGCAGATCTTCGCCGCCTGCCACCTGCCGTACGTGTTCACGGCGAGCGAAGGCTACCCCGAGGACCTCATGCGCAAGGTGGCCAAGGCGCAGCACTACGCGAAGAACGAAGGCCTGGTGTACGGCAAGATCCTCTCCTACTGCCCGCTCAACTGGAAGGTGGCCGACGACCTGGGCCAGCCGGTGCTCCAGGCGGCGATCGACAGCTGCTTCTTCCCGCTCTACGAGATCGAGCACGGCCACACCACGCTCACCTACGATCCGGACGCTTCCGACCGCCGCCACCCGGTGTCGGACTGGCTGGGGCTCATGGGCAAGACCAAGCACCTGCTCAAGCCCGAGAACGCGCCGGTCGTCGAAGGCATCCAGGCCGAGACCGACCGCCGCTGGGCGCGGATCAAGGCGATGCACGATCATCCGCTGCTCTAGGCCGGAGGCCACCATGGCGACCATCATCGAGACAAGGCAACTCACCGCGG
>DAORTX010000191.1:0-4431 GCA_035432885.1 Usitatibacteraceae bacterium | reverse complement strand
ACTCGGAGCAGTAGGTGCACTTGAGGTTGCAGCGCAGGGTCGTGAGGAGCTGCAGCTCCACCCGGCTGCCGACGATCGCGTCGGGGTCGGAGCCGGGTTCCGGGCGGGCGTGGCGGTGGAAGCGGACCGGTTTGGGGTCGACGGTCGTCATGCCATCTTTCGTCCAAGGGGCGGGTCGGGGCGCCTATTCTGCCCAATTCGCGTCGATCGGGGGCTCGGGAATCCTCGCACGCCCCTTCATTCAACGGACGGCTTCGCCTTGCGGCGGCGGGACGCCTTCCCGGCCGTGCCGCGGGCAGGCTCCTTCTTCTTCTTCGGCGCCGCATCCGGAGCCAGTTCGATCCCGAACACTTCGGCGATCCTCGCGGTGTCCAGCAATCGCCCCTCGACCGGCGCTTCCTTCGCGCCCGGCACGCCGTCGCCGACACCCGCAACCAGCCCGGCCGCGTCGACCTGGCGCAGCGCGAAGAGAAGTTCAGGCTCATCATCCAGGCGTGCACCGACTCCGTAGAGAACGGCAGCGACGTGCTTGCACATCGATGCCCAGTCCGGGCAACTGCACTCGAAGGCGATCTCGTTCGGCGCGGGGAAAAGGCCCTTGCCTTCGCGGCATATCCGCTCCATGACGTGCGTCGACAGCCGCCCCTGCATCAGCTCGACCAGGGAATCGATCGACCCGGCGCAATCCGCGGCGATCGCTTTCCAGCGCGCTTTCGGCAGCGCCGCCACCGTGACCGCGGTCCGGTAAAGGGACGAACCGGAGACGCGCGCCGTGATCGTGCCGGCCCCGATCCGAAGGTCGATGACGGCGCCGGCGCGCAGGTAGCTTCGCCCGCGCGGCAGGCGGTTGGCGAAGTCGCCGTATCGCTCCAGGTTCCGGCACCAGGCCTTGCCCCAGAAGGTCCTGGCGATGGCGTGGCCGGAGAGCGTCACCGGCAACAAGGACTCGCCCTGCCTGCGCGACGTGGCGATGGCCTTCCGCGCCTTGCGCCGGCGCCTGGCAACGGGGACGTAGGGCTTCCAGCCGAAGGACATCGTTCACCCCTCCTCGCGGGCGGCCCGCAGGTCGAGGGCGACCAGTTCGAGCAGTTCCCTGTCGGACATCTCGGTCAACAGCACTTCCGCGCCGCCTTCGACGACGTCTTTCGCCAGTTGCCGCTTGGACTCGACAAGCCGGTCGATCCGCTCCTCCACGGTGCCCCGGCAGACGAACTTGTGCACGAGCACGTTCCTCGACTGGCCGATGCGAAATGCGCGGTCGGTCGCCTGGTCCTCCACCGCGGGGTTCCACCAGCGGTCGAAATGCACGACGTGCGAGGCCGCCGTGAGGTTGAGGCCCGCACCGCCCGCCTTGAGGGAAAGCACGAAGAACGGCACCAGTTCGTCCTCCTGGAACCGCCGGACCAGGTCCTTCCGCTTGCCGACAGGCGTCTGGCCATGAAGCACGAGGCCGGGCCGCCCGAACACCGCGCCGAGAAACGCGGCGAGCGGCGCGGTCGTTTCGCGAAACTGCGTGAACACCAGGACCTTCTCCTGCTTCGCGGCGATGACGTCGGCGATCTCGCGCAGGCGCCGGAACTTGCCGCTGTCCTCCTCCCGCCATGCGCCGTCGCCCAGCCACTGCGAGGGGTGATTGAGAATCTGCCGGAAGCGCATGAGGAACGCGAGCACCAGGCCCTTGCGCGCGATGCCCCGGGCGCCACCCAGCTCGGCGGCGAGCTCGCGCACCGCGGTCTCGTACAGCGCCGCCTGCCGGGGACCGAGCCCGCACCAGGCCTTGAGCTCGGTCTTGTCGGGAAGGTCGGAAATCACCGCCTTGTCCGTCTTCAGGCGCCGCAGCAGGTACGGGCGGACCAGCTCGCGCAGCGGCCCGAAGTGCCCGGCGCGTTCCAGCCCCCGCGTGAAGGTGCCGAAGGCCTTGCCCGAGCCGAGCAGCCCCGGATTCACGAAGTCGAAGATCGACCAGAGGTCCGAGAGCCGGTTCTCCACCGGCGTGCCGGTGAGCGCGATGCGCGAGCCCGCGTCCAGCGACTTCACCGCGCGGGCCTGCTTCGTGCCGGGGTTCCGGATCGCCTGCGCCTCGTCGAGCACCGCGACGCGCCACCGCGTGCCGGCGATCCAGGGCAGCCGCAGGAGCGTTCCGTAACTCGTGACGACCAGATCGAACCGCGCGAGTCGTTCGGCATCGACGCCCTTCAATTCCTCGGCCGGCGAGGCCGACGGGTGCGCGACGAACGCGGAGAGCCCGGGCGCAAAGCGATCGATCTCCGACGCCCAGTTGGCGAGCAGCGACGCCGGTGCGACGAGGAGGCTGGTGCGGGGCCCGGCGCCGCCTTCCTTCTTCAGGGCGAGCAGCAAGGCGAGCACCTGGATCGTCTTGCCCAGGCCCATGTCGTCGGCGAGGCAGGCACCGAGGCCGAGCTTGTGGAGGAGATAAAGCCAGCGCACCCCCGCCTGCTGGTAGGGCCGAAGCGTCGCCTTCAGGCCGGCGCCGATCTCGATGCGCGCCAGGCCCTCCGGGCCGCGAAGCCCCTTCAGCGTTTCGGCGAGCCAGGGCCCGGCGACGACGCTCGCCCAGTCGCGGTCGACTTCTGCAGCGAGACCCTCGCCGGCGATATCCGCCCCCGCAACGAGGCGCATCGCCTCGGCGAAGGACAATCCGCCGTCGGACGCGGCGGCTTCGACGGCGCGGAAACGCTCGATCATCCGGCCGAGTCTCTCCCGATCGACCTCGACCCAGCGCCCGCGCAGGAGTTGAAGGCCCTCCGTCCCCGCGAGGAGCTTCCCGATTTCCGCGGCGCTCAGCCGCTCGCCATCGAGCGTGACTTCCATCTCGAAATCGAGCAGCGCTGCCGCGCCGAGGAGCGAAGGCGCCTTGCCGCCGATGTTCGCCTTCGCCACCGGGCGAGAGGGGCGGCCCGCCCGCCAGGCGGCCGGCATCCGGACCACGACGCCCGCGGATTCCACGCGCGGCACGTCATGGAGGAACCGGATCGCCTCGGCGGCCGTCCAGCGCAGGGGGTGGTAGATCTCTCCCGTTTCGACCATCGCCTTGACCCAGGCGCACCCGTTCGCCGCGCGCTGCACCGGAAGGAGCAGCGAAAGCAGCCGCGCCCTGTTCTTCGCTCCCGCATATTCGCGAAGCGCCTGCGACAGCGGCTGGTGCCGCGCCCGCGCCTGCGCCGAAAGCCCCGCCGTGTAAGTGGCGAGGAACGCGAAGGGCGCTTCCTCGTCGCCGCGGTTCTCGGCCAGATGGAAGCACACGCGCCCGACCAGGTTCCAGGCGGGATTGCGCTCCTTGAGGAATTCCTGGAGCGCGAGCTTCGATTCCGAAAGCTCCTCGCGCAACGCGGCATCGAGCGCCTTCCACAGCGCGCGCAGCACGGGCGCCGTGAGGTACTCCGCACCGGTCATGGGCGGAGCGTCCGACGCGATCGCCCCCAGCGCCCGCGCGTCCGGCGCCTCGACGGGACCCGGAGCGCCGCCAGGCTCCGACTCGGGCACCGCGCACAGGGCCGTCATGTACCGCGCCGCGAAGTCGCGCCACCAGGCAAGCTCCGCGGGAAGCGCCACCCCCGCTTCGCCCGCGCCGAGCTGCAGGAGCCCGTGACCTTCGCCGCGCGCGAAAGCCTTCTCGAGTCTCAGCCGCAGCGAGCCGTCGAGCGGGGGCGCGCCCCGGACCGGGGCGACGAGCAGGCGGCCGTTCGGGGTGACGAGGGGCGCGAGATGGCCATCAGCCATGCGGCGATCGCGAAGAGGCGGGCTTCGCCGACTTCGCGATGCCGGGTGTGAACGGACAGGGCGGGAACCGCACTACTTCGGAAAGAGCGCCGGCAATGCGATGACCACATCGGCGAGGGCGGCGGCGGCAACGCTTTCCTCGCCCGCGGCCGTGAAGCTCGTGCGGTACCCGCTCGCGCTCGGATCACGATGGACGCGAACCACGCGTTCCTGCAGATCGATCACCCACGCTTCGGGGATGCCGAAGCGGGCATATAACGGCACCTTCGTCCCGATGTCGAATGCAAGCGTGGTGTCCGAGACCTCCACCACGAGCAGCACGTCGCCGGGAGTCGGATGCGAACCGGAGTAGCTGTCCGCGCGTGGCTCGAGAAGTGCCAGATCCGGCTGGAGCACCGACCTCTCGCCGACGACGAGAGGGTCCTGCACGGAAACGACGGCCCGATCGCCGACGAGACCGATCATGAGCCGGTTGAGGATCTTGACCGTACCGGCGTGCCGGCTTCCGATGGGCGCCATCTCGACGATCTCCCCTTCAATCAGCTCGAGACGCGCATCCGGCGCGAACACGCCGGTCTCGCCCATGCGCAGGTATTCCTCGGCGCTGATGGCGTGACGCTGCGGGTATTCGAGAACTGCGCTCATCAAGGCTTATCCCCGGTCGTTCGCACCGTGGCCAATCTTACCCCG
>DAORTX010000190.1:0-4469 GCA_035432885.1 Usitatibacteraceae bacterium | reverse complement strand
CCTAGTCCGGCGAGCGCCCGGACTCCGGGTCGGGTTATCCTGTGCCCTCCGATCGCCGCGAGAACGACGCGTTGACGCAGAAATCCGCCTACACCCGCGATGAGTTGATCGCCTGCGGCCACGGCCGCCTGTTCGGCCCGGACGGCGCTCGCCTGCCGCTTCCCCCGATGCTGATGTTCGACCGCATCACGCGGATCGACAGCGCGGGCGGGCACGCCGGCAAGGGCGGGATCGTGGCCGAACTCGACGTGAGGCCGGACCTCTGGTTCTTCGGCTGCCATTTCGAGGGCGACCCGGTGATGCCGGGCTGCCTGGGCCTGGACGCGCTGTGGCAGCTGGTCGGCTTCTTCCTCGTCTGGCGGGGCAACCCGGGCCATGGCCGGGCGCTCGGCGTGGGCGAGGTCAAGTTCGCCGGCCAGGTGCTGCCGAGCGCGAGGATCGTGACCTTCGAGCTCTCGATCAAGCGCCTCATCGAGAGGAAGCTCGTGCTGGGCATCGCCGACGGCCGCGTGCGGGTCGACGGCCGCGAGATCTACGTCGCCACCGACCTCAAGGTGGGCCTCTTCACTTCCACGGACAACTTCTGATGCGGCGCGTCGTCATCACCGGCCTGGGAATCGTCTCCTGCCTCGGCAACGACAAGGCGAGCGTCGCGAGCTCCCTGCGGGAGATGCGCTCGGGCATCACGCACCAGCCCGAGTACGCGGCCATGGGCTTTCGCAGCCAGGTTGCCGGCGCGCCCGTGGTCGACCTCGAGGCGGCGATCGACCGCAAGCTGCGCCGCTTCATGGGCCCGGCCGCGGCCTACGCCTACGTGGCGATGAAGGACGCGATCGCCGACGCGGGCCTCGAGCCCGACCAGGTGTCCCATCCGCGCACCGGCCTCATCACCGGCTCCGGCGGCGGATCGCCGGCGAACCAGGTCGAGGCCGCCGACATCGCGCGCAGCAAGGGCATCAAGCGAATCGGGCCGTACATGGTGCCGCGAACGATGACCAGCACGACGTCGGCCTGCCTTGCCACGCCCTTCAAGATCAAGGGCCTCAACTTCAGCATCGGCTCGGCCTGCGCGACCAGCGCCCACTGCATCGGCGAGAGCGCCGAGAAGATCGCGCTGGGCAAGCAGGACGTGATGTTCGCCGGCGGCGGCGAGGAACTGCACTGGTCCCTTTCCTGCCTCTTCGATGCCATGGGGGCGCTGTCGTCGAAGCGCAACGACGCCCCGGCGACCGCGTCGCGCGCCTACGATGCGGACCGCGACGGCTTCGTGATCGCCGGCGGCGGCGGCATGGTGGTGCTCGAGGAGTACGAGCACGCTCGCCGGCGCGGCGCGGCGATGTATGCCGAAGTGGTCGGCTACGGCGCGACATCCGACGGCCACGACATGGTGGCCCCCTCCGGGGAAGGCGCCGTGCGCTGCATGCGGATGGCGCTCGATTCCGTGCAGGGCCCGATCGACTACCTGAACACCCACGGCACCTCGACGCCCGTGGGCGATGTCGCGGAGCTGCGCGCCATCCGCGAGACCTTTTCCGCGGCCGGCGCCCCCCCGCCGTTCTCCTCGACCAAGTCGCTGTCGGGCCATTCGCTCGGCGCCGCGGGCGTCCAGGAGGCGATCTACTGCCTGCTGATGCTCGCGGGCGGGTTCATCGCCGGCTCGGCGAACGTGACCAGCCCCGACCCGGAGGTGGGCGAGCTGCCGCTCGTCACCGAGACCCGCGACGCGGGCCTCGCCACGGTGATGTCGAATTCCTTCGGCTTCGGCGGCACCAACGCGACCCTGGTTCTGCGCAAGGTGTAGGTGATCCGTCGCCTCGGTTGGCGCCCGAGGGCCGCCGGGCCGTAAAATGACCCCCATGATCGGCATCCTGCTCGTCTCCCACGGCGCCTTCGGCGAAAGCCTCATCCATTGCGCGAGCCACGTGCTGGGCAAGCGCCCGCTCTATGTCCGCCAGGTCGGCGTCACCGTCCACGACGACCCCGACGAGATCCTGCCGGTGGCCGAGGACCTGATCCGCTTCCTCGACCAGGGGCAGGGCGTGCTCGTGATGACCGACATCTACGGCGCGACCCCTTCCAACATCGCGGCGAAGCTCCTGAAGCCCGGCCGGGTCGAGGGCGTGGCCGGCGTGAACCTGCCGATGCTGATCCGCGCCCTCACCTACCGCGGCGAGAGCCTCGAGACGGTGGTCGCCAAGGCGCTCTCCGGCGGCACGGAAGGCGTCACGCGCATGCCCGCGCTCGCCTGAGGCATCCGGGGCCATGCGCAAGCAGAGCGTCCCCATCGTGAACAAGCTGGGCCTGCACGCGCGCGCCTCCGCGAAGCTCACCCAGGCCGCGGCGCGGTTTCCCTGCGACGTGCACGTCTCGCGAAACGGCAAGCGCGTCAACGCGAAGAGCATCATGGGCGTGATGATGCTCGCCGCCGGCGTGGGATCGACGGTGGAGATCGAGACGGACGGTCCCGAGGAGGAGGCCGCGATGGCCGCCCTGGTGAAGCTCTTCGCCGACAAGTTCGACGAGGGCGAATAGCGCCCGCGCCATGGCCGCCGACGGCGCCGCTCCCGCCCCCGTTGCCGCGAGCAACGTGTGCTTCACGATGCACGGCATCGGCGTGTCGGGCGGCATCGCCATCGGCCACGCGCACCTCTTCCTCGGCATGTCCTCCGAGGTCGACCACTACGAGATCCCCAGCCACGACGTCGGCCGCGAGCAGCGCCGCTACGACCGCGCCGTCAAGGAAGTCCGCGACGAGCTGAAGGAGCTGGCCGACAGCGTGCGCCACAGCGCCGCCGCGGAGCTGGCGCCCTTCGTGAACGTGCACCTGATGCTCCTCGAGGACGCCGCGTTCTCCGAGGCCCCGCGCGAGATCATCGCCGAGCAGCGCTGCAACGCCGAATGGGCGCTGCGCGCGCAGCTGGACGAACTCACGGCCCAGTTCGACGACATCCAGGACGAGTACCTGCGCGAGCGCGAGGCCGACGTGCGCCAGGTGGCCGAGCGCGTGCTCACCGCCCTGGCGGGCACCAAGCGCCGCCTTGCGATGCGCCCGACCCGCCATGACGCGGACATGATCCTGGTCGCCCGCGACCTCTCGCCCGCCGACGTGATCCTCTTCCGCGAGCACCCCTTCGCCGCCTTCGTGACGGACATGGGCGGGGCCACCTCGCACACGGCGATCATCGCGCGCTCGCTCGCGATCCCCGCCATCGTCGCGCTGCACCACTCGCGCACGATGATCCGGGAGGACGAGCTGCTGATCGTCGACGGCAAGCAGGGCGTGCTGATCGTCAACCCCGACCGCGCGGTCCTCGCCGAGTACCGCCTGCGCCAGAACCAGGCGCGGCTCGAGCGCGAGAAGTTGAAGCGCCTGAGGTCCGCCCCCACGTCGACCCTCGACGGGACCGGCGTGCAGCTGCACGCCAACATCGAGCTGCCCTCGGATCTCGACGCCGTGCGGGCGAGCGGCGCGGCCGGCATCGGGCTCTTCCGCAGCGAGTTCCTGTTCATGAACCGGCGCGAGCTTCCCGACGAGGACGAGCAGTACGAGGCCTACCGCGTGGTGATCGAGGGGATGAAGGGGCGCCCGGTCACGATCCGCACCCTCGACCTGGGCGCCGACAAGGCGATCGACGGGCAGGAGCACGACACCGAGAACCCGGCCCTCGGGCTTCGCGCCATCCGCTACTGCCTGGCCGAGCCGACGCTCTTCAACACCCAGTTGCGCGCGATCCTGCGAGCCTCGCGCCACGGCAAGGCGCTGATCCTCATCCCGATGCTCTCCTCCTACGCGGAGCTCCACCAGGCCGTGGCCGCCGTGGCGCGCGCCCGGGAGGAGCTGAAGACCGAGGGCGTGAAGTTCGATGCCTTCGTGCCGGTGGGCGGCATGATCGAGATCCCGGCGGCGGCGATCGCGCTGCCGATGTTCATCCGCAAGCTCGACTTCCTGTCGATCGGCACCAACGACCTGATCCAGTACACGCTCGCCATCGACCGCGCCGACGACGCGGTGGCGCACCTCTACGACCCGCTGCACCCGGCGGTGCTCTCCCTCATCTCGGGCGTGATCCGCACCGCCCAGCAGCACGAGAAGCCCGTGGCGGTGTGCGGCGAGATGGCGGGCGACGTCGACCTCACCCGCCTGCTGCTGGGCTTCGGCCTGCGCAACTTCTCCATGCACCCGGCGAGCATCCTCGCCGTGAAGCAGCGCGTGCTCACGACGAGCCTGCCCGACCTGGCGCCGCTCGTCGCGCGGGTGATGAAGACCGACGAGCCCGAGAAGCTCATCACCCTCATGGAAAAGCTCAACGCCTAGCGGCGAATCCGGCCTCGGGGGAGGCGCCCCTCGCCACGGCCGGCGCAAGCGGCTAGAATGGCCCCGTCGCGCCGAATTTGACTCAGCTTGCGGGCGCGTAATAAATGCGGCTAAAGCGAGAGGCAGGTCTCCCGACGAGAACCCGACCCCGCGA
>DAORTX010000189.1:0-4525 GCA_035432885.1 Usitatibacteraceae bacterium | reverse complement strand
CGCGCGCATCCAGGCCGATTTTCGCCGCGTCCTCGCCAAGGCGCTGCCCGCGGCAACGCTGCCGTTCTAGCCCGCGACCGCGATCCCGGGAGACCCGATGAAGGCATGGATCTATCGCCGCTACGGCGGCCCCGAGGTCCTCGAATGGTCGGAGCTGCCCGATCCCGCGCCCGGCCGCGGCGAAATCGTCGTTCGCGTGCTGGCCGCCGCGCTGAATCCCCTCGACTGGAAGCTGCGCGCGGGCCAGTTCCGCCTCTTGACCTCGGGCGGGCTGCCACGCGGCGTGGGCTACGACTACGCCGGAATCGTCGAGGCGGCCGGCGTGGGCGTCACGCGCCTGAAGCCGGGCGACGCGGTCGCGGGCATGGTGAATCCGATGAAGTCGCGCCAGGGCGCGGTGGCCGAGCGCGTCTGCGCCGCCGAGGCGCTCGCCGCGGCGAAGCCGCCTTCGCTTTCCTTCGCGGACGCGGCGTCGCTTCCCGGCGCCGGCATCACGGCGGTGCAGGGACTGCGCGACGCGCGACTCGGCGAAGGCGACCGCGTGCTGGTCGTCGGGGCCGCGGGAGGCGTGGGCTCGTTCGCGGTGCAGCTCGCGAAGGACGCCGGCGCGCAGGTGACGGCCGTGGCGAGCACGGCGGGACAGCAGTTCCTGGCCACGCTCGGTCCGCACCGCGCGATCGACTACCGGAACCAGGACTGGCGAGCCCTGCCGGAACGATTCGACATCGTCTTCGACGCCTCCGGCACCTCGACTTTTCCGGAATGCCGGGCGCTCCTCGAGCCGGACGGGTGCTACGTCAACACGCTGCCCGGCGCCGCGCTCTATGTCCGGTCGTGGTGGCTGCGCCTCGCCGGGAGGCAACGATGCGTTCCGGTCATGGAACGGCCGAACCTCGCCGACCTCGAATCGCTCGTCCGGCTCGCCGACGCCGGCCGCCTCAAGTCGGCCGTCACGCGAACGGCCCGGCCCGACGAGGTGCCGGACCTGCAGCGCGAAATGGCCGAGGGCCACAACCGCGGCAAGATCGTCGTTCGGTTCGCCCCCGGCCCCTAGCCGCCGGGCGCTCGCTTGACGCACCGCAAACGCGGCCCCGGTCGCGGCCGTAGGATGGAAGGCCGAGTCCAACGAGGGAGGGTGGGGCCATGGATCCGCGCCTGAAGGAACTGGTCGGCAAGTCGGTTCTCGCCAAGGAACTCTCCGCGGGCGACGTCGACGTCGTGGCGGGGCTCGTCCACCTGCATCGCCTCGAGGACGGCCAGGTGATCACGCCCGAGGGCGAGCCCGACAGCCACATGCACGTGATCGTGAACGGCGCGCTCGCCGTGTCGCGCCCGGGCCCCGACGGGCAATGGGAGAACCTGCACGTGATGACCGCGGGAGACCTCGTGGGCGAGCTCTCGTTCCTCGACGGCACGCCGCGCTACGCGGCGCTCCGGGCCGTGGGCCAGACGGAGATCTTCAGCCTCGACCGCGCGGACCTCGAGAGCCTGGTCGAGCGCCACCCGTGGATCGCCTATCGCCTGATGCGCGCCATCGTGCGCTTCACGCACGGGCTGCAGCGGCGCATGAGCATGCAGTCGGCCGAGCTCATGCACTATCTCTACAAGAACCAGGCCAAGTACTGAGGGCTGACCGCCCGTCTCAGCCGGGCCGGGCCCGCGGCTTGCGCTTCTTCCGCGGCTTCGGCCTCGCGTCCCCGCCGTCGCGGCCCGCTTCCTGGGCCGCCTCGCCCGCCGCCTCGACGGCGCGCCCCATCGCGCCGGCCGCGTCGTTGCCCGCCTGGGTCATCATGTTCCAGGCCCACATCGCGGGATTGGGCAGGTCCTCGCCGGCGCCGGCCCCGGCCTCGCCCTCTTCCATCGCCGCGCGGATGCGCTCGCCGCCCTTGACCATCTGGCGCTGGTACTCGAGGGACTTGATCGTGAGCTGGAGCATGTTGAGGTTCGCCTTGAGCCAGTGCTCCACGGTCTCCAGTTCCGCGACCTTCCTCTCGAGCTCCTTCGCATCGAGCACGGGAAACATGAGGCTCTGCAGCGGGTAGGCCCCGGGATTCACCATCTTCTGCCAGAGGTCGAACATGTCCTGCGGCGTGACGGGCTTGGCCATGGGATCTCCTACGGTTCGTGGCGGGCGATGAAGTCGCGGATCCGCGGATAGATCATCTCGCGGAACTTGCGGCCGGAGAAGATGCCGTAGTGGCCGACGCCGGGCGCGAGGTAGTGCTGCCGGGATTTCGCCGGGATGCCCTTGCAGAGCCCGTGGGCGGCCTTCGTCTGGCCCGGCCCGGAGATGTCGTCGATCCCGCCCTCGATGGTGAAGAGGGCCGAGGCGACGATCGCCTCGGGGCGCACGCGCTCGCCGCGCACGCGAAGCCGTCCGCGCGGCAGCAGGTGCTTGTGGAAGACGCGATCGACGGTCTCGAGGTAGTACTCCGCCGGCAGGTCCATCACCGCGTTGTACTCGTCGTAGAAGCGGCGATGGTCCCCGGCGCTCTCGCCATCGCCTTCGACGAGGTGCTGGTAGTACTGCACGTGCGAATCCACGTGCCGGTCCGGATTCATGGCGACGAAGCCGGCGAACTGCAGGAATCCCGGATAGACGCGGCGCAGGAAGCCCGGATAGCGCATCGGCACGCGCTGCACCACCTTCGCCTCGAACCACGACATCGGCCGACGCCGGGCGAAGTCGTTCACCGCCGTGGGGCTCGAGCGCGTGTCGATCGGGCCGCCCATCATCGTGAGCGTGCGCGGCGTCGCTTCCCCCGCGGCCGCCATGAGGGCCGCGCCCGCGAGCACCGGCACCGTGGGCTGGCACACCGATATCGCGTGCGCCGACGGCCCCATGAAGCGCAGGAACTCGCGCACGTAGTCCACGTAGTCGTCGAAGTGGAACGGCCCGGCGGCGAGCGGCACTTCCTTCGCGTCGGTCCAGTCGGTGATCCACACGTCGTGATCCGGCAGGAGCGTTCGCACGGTGTCGCGAAGCAGCGTCGCGAAATGCCCCGAGAGCGGCGCGAACAGGATCACGCGGGGCTGCGGCGGCGCGCCGGTCTTCGCGAAGTGGAGCAGGCGGCAGAAGGGCTTGTCGACCTCGCACACCTCCTTCACCCGGCAGTCGCGCTCGCCGACGCGAACCTTCCCGATGCGAAACGCCGGCCGCTCGTAGCGCCGCGTGAGGCGGCCGACGAGATCGAAGGCGGCGGCGACGTTGCGGCTTCCCGGCAGGAGGGACACGGGGCTCACGGGGTGGCCGTAGAATTCGTTGGCCGCCTCCGCGAGCGCCCGCCACGGCTGCATCGCCGTGCGCTGCCAATCGTAGAACTGGTAGAGCACCCGGTGTCTCCTGGCATGCTGCGATGCGGCGTAGTGTATCGGGTTTCAATCGGCGCGAAGATTGATGCGGCGCAAGATCGCCGGGCCCGCGCGGGGCTCTGGTAAGCTCACGGCCATGCCCCCCGAAGCCCACCGGAAGAACGGCGAAGCGCTGCCGCTCTACCCCGCCGCCGAGTCCCGCGCCGGGGGCTTCCTGCCCGTGGGTGGCGTCCACCGCCTCTACTGGGAGGAGAGCGGCAACGCGGGCGGCGTGCCGGTCGTCTTCCTCCATGGCGGACCCGGCGCGGGTGCGAGCCCCGTGCACCGCCAGTTCTTCGACCCCTCGCACTACCGCATCGTGATCTTCGACCAGCGCGGCGCCGGACGCTCGACGCCGCTGGGCAGCCTCGAGGACAACACCACGCCCGACCTCGTGGCCGACATGGAGCGCCTGCGCGAGCATCTCGGCATCGGGCGCTGGATCGTCTTCGGCGGCTCGTGGGGGTCGACGCTGGCGCTCGCGTACGCCGAGCATCATCCCGGGCGCTGCCTGGCGCTCGTGCTGCGCGGCATCTTCCTCGGCCGCCCGGTGGAAATCGACTGGTTCCTGCACGGCATCCGCAACGTCTTCCCGGAAGCGTGGCGCGACTTCTCGGATTTCATCCCGGCGCAGGAGCGCGGCGACCTGCTCGCGGCCTACCACCGGCGACTGGTCGACCCCGATCCCGCGGTGCACCTGCCGGCCGCGCGGCGCTGGAGCGTGTACGAAGGCTCGTGCTCCACGCTCCTGCCCAATCCGGCGCTGGTGGCGGATTTCGCGACCGACCGGGTCGCGCTGGGACTGGCGCGGATCGAGGCGCACTACTTCGTGAACCGCCTCTTCCTGCCGGACGATTTCCTGCTCGCGAACATCGATCGCGTCCGCCACATCCCGGCGGTCATCGTGCAGGGTCGCTACGACGCCGTGTGCCCGCCCGTCACCGCGGACGAGCTCCACCGCGCGTGGCCCGAGGCCGGCTATCACGTGGCCCCCGACGCGGGGCACTCCGCCTTCGAGCCGGGCATCCGCACGCTTCTCGTCCGCGCGATGGACGGTTTCCGGGGAAGCATCGGTTCCTGACGTGCCGCAAGTCGCCACCCCCGTCGTCTGGCTCGTGTTTGCCGCCTGCGCCGTGACGATCGGCTTCGGCGGCGTCTGGCTGTCGCGCTACGG
>DAORTX010000188.1:0-4563 GCA_035432885.1 Usitatibacteraceae bacterium | reverse complement strand
CCATGAACAACTTCACCTTCGGCAACGACACCTACCAGTACTACGAGACGATCTCGGGCGGCACGGGCGCGGGGCCGGGCTTTCCGGGCACCGATACGGTGCAGGCACACATGACCAACTCGCGCCTTACGGACCCCGAGGTCCTCGAATGGCGCTATCCCGTGCGGGTGGACGCGCACGCGATCCGGGCCGGCAGCGGCGGCCCCGGGAAGTGGCCGGGCGGCAACGGTGCCACGCGGCGCATCCGCTTCCTCGAGCCGATGACGGCCGCGATCCTCGCGGGGCACCGCCGGGTCGCGCCCTACGGCATGGCGGGCGGCGGGCCCGGCGCGCTCGGGCGCAACTGGGTCGAGCGCGCCGATGGCGCGCGCACCAGCCTGGGCTTCGCCGACGAGACCGAGGTCGGCGTGGACGACGTCTTCGTGATCGAAACCCCCGGTGGCGGCGGCTTCGGCGCCGCCTAGACGATGTTTCGCCGCCGCGGGCGCGGTGGCATGTTTCTTGAAACCCTGCGCTGGTCACGCGCGCGCTTGACCTGGCGCAGAAACCGTCGCCAATCGGCAACGAACGATTGAATAACAGTTGGTCGCGGATCGCGACTGCGTATAAAATGGGCGCCTTTTCCGCGGCTCCCAGACCGACTACAAACGCCGTGAAGATCGGTTCCATTTCCCTCAAGAACAACCTGATCGTCGCGCCCATGGCCGGCGTGACGGACCGTCCTTTCCGCCAGTTGTGCAAGGCGATGGGCGCGGGGATGGCCGTCTCGGAGATGGTCGCGTCGAACTCGCTGCTGTGGGGATCGGAGAAGACGATCCGCCGCGGCAACCATGAAGGCGAGGTCGAGCCCAAGGTGATCCAGATCGCCGGTTCCGACCCGGCGATGATGGCCGAGGCGGCGAAATACAACGTCGACGGCGGCGCCCAGGTCATCGACATCAACATGGGCTGCCCGGCCAAGAAGATCTGCAACGTGGCCGCGGGCTCGGCGCTGCTGAAGGACGAGGCGCTCGTCGAGCGCATCGTGGCGGCGGTGGTGCGCTCGGTCGACGTCCCCGTCACGCTCAAGTTCCGCACCGGCTGGAACCTGGAGAACCGCAACGCCCTTTCGATCGCCCGCATCGCCGAGCAGAACGGCATCGCCGCGGTCGCGCTGCACGGGCGAACGCGCGCCTGCATGTACACGGGGGACGCGGAATACGACACCATCCGCGCCGTGAAGGCCGCGATCGCGATCCCGGTGATGGCCAATGGCGACATCGACTCGCCGGAAAAGGCGAAGCTGGTGCTCGAGTACACCGGCGCCGACGCCGTGATGATCGGCCGCGCCGCCCAGGGCCGGCCGTGGATCTTCCGCGAGATCGCGCACTACCTCGCGACCGGGACGAAGCTGCCGCCGCCGCAGACCGCGGAGATCCGCGAGGTCCTCCTCGGCCACCTGGACGACCTGTACGGCTTCTACGGGGCCGAGCGCGGCGCGAAGGTGGCCCGCAAGCACATCGCCTGGTACACGAAGGGGCTCAAGAACTCCGCCCTCTTCCGTGCCCGCATGAACCAGCTCCAGAGCGCCGGCGAGCAGGTCGCGGCCATCCGTCTCTTCTTCGACGGCCTGGCCGAGCGCTCCGAGCGCCTCGAATACGATGATGAGGTGGCCCTTGCAGCCTAGAACCCATGCCCGAGCCGCCGCCAGGGCGGAAGCCGCGGAACGCGAGAACGAGCTGTCCTCGACGGTGCGCAAGATGATGAAGCAGTACTTCAAGGATCTCGACGGCGAGAAGACCTGCGGCGTCTACAACATGGTCGTCAACTGCGTCGAGAAGCCTCTCCTGGAAGTCGTCATGCTCCAGGCGCAGGGCAACCAGACCCGCGCGGCCGAGCTCCTCGGGATCAACCGCAACACGCTCCGCAAGAAACTGCAGGAACACGGCATCGACTGAGCCGTTCGTCCTGCGCACCGAAGGACGGGCGATGAAACACGATCAGATTCGAATCCGGCGGGCGCTCCTCAGCGTCTCCGACAAGGCCGGCGTGGTCGAGTTCGCCGGGGCGCTCGCCGCGCAGGGCGTCGAGCTGCTCTCCACCGGCGGCACCGCGAAGCTCCTCGCCGCGAGCGGGCTCGCCGTGATCGAGGTCGGCGACTACACGGGCTTTCCCGAGATGATGGACGGGCGCGTGAAGACGCTGCACCCGAAGGTGCACGGCGGCATCCTCGCCCGCCGCGACCTCCCCGAGCACCTGGCGGCCATGAAGGACCACGGCATCCCGCCCATCGACCTCGTGGTGGTGAACCTCTACCCCTTCGCGCGCACCGTGGCGAAGCCGGGCTGCACGATGGAGGATGCCGTCGAGAACATCGACATCGGCGGCCCGGCGATGGTGCGCGCCGCAGCCAAGAACCACGCCTTCGTCGCGGTCGTCACGGACCCCGCGGATTACGCGGCGCTCGCGAGGAAGCTCGCGGCCGGCGGCGGCAAGCTCGCCTTCGCCGACCGCTACGCGCTCGCCGCCAAGGCCTACAGCCACACCGCGGAATACGACGGGATGATCTCCTCCTGGCTCACGGCGAGGAGCGAGTCGGGCGCCGCCCGGGAATTCCCGGACCGCCTGAACCTGCAGTACCGGCTCGCGCAGACGCTTCGCTACGGCGAGAACCCGCACCAGTCGGCCGCGTTCTACACCGAGCGCGATCCGGCCGAGGGCACGCTGTCGCGGTTTCGCCAGCTCCAGGGCAAGGAGCTCTCCTACAACAACATCGCGGACGCGGATGCGGCGTGGGAATGCTGCCGGACCTTCGACGTGCCGGTGTGCGTGATCGTGAAGCACGCGAACCCCTGCGGAGTGGCCATCGCGCCGTCGCCGCTCGAAGCCTACGGGAGGGCCTTCCTCACCGATCCCACGTCGGCCTTCGGCGGCATCATCGCCTTCAACCGCCCCGTGGACGGGCCCACGGCGGAGGCGGTCTCGAAGCAGTTCGTGGAAGTCGTCATCGCGCCGGCCTACGAGGAAGCCGCGAAGAAGGTGTTCGCCGCCAGGCAGAACGTGCGCCTGCTCGCGATCGCGGCGGCCCGGGATCTCAACCGCCTCGACATGAAGCGCGTGGGCGGCGGGCTCCTCGTGCAGACCCCGGATGCGTTCGACGTCTCCACGCTTCGCGTCGTGACGAAGCGAAAGCCCAGCGAGGCCGAGATGAACGACCTCGTCTTCGCCTTCCGCGTGGCCAAGTTCGTGAAGTCGAACGCCATCGTCTTCTGCGGCGGCGGCATGACGCTCGGCGTGGGCGCGGGGCAGATGAGCCGGGTCGATTCCACCCGCATCGCCGCGATCAAGGCGAAGCACGCGGGACTCTCGCTCGCGGGCTCCGTCGCCGCCTCCGACGCGTTCTTCCCGTTCCGCGACGGCCTCGACGTGATCGCGAAGGCGGGCGCGCGGGCGGTGATCCAGCCCGGCGGCAGCATGCGAGACGACGAGGTCATCGCCGCCGCCGACGGGCATGGCATCGCCATGGTGGTCACCGGCATGCGGCACTTCCGGCACTGAGGGGCGACCGGTGAAGATCCTCGTCATCGGCTCGGGCGGCCGCGAGCACGCGCTGGCGTGGAAGCTCGCGCAATCGCCCCGGGTCTCGAAGGTGCTCGTGGCGCCGGGCAACGCCGGCACCGCGCGCGAGGAAGGGCTCGCGAACGTGGCCGCGGCCACGAACGCCGAACTCGTGGCGCTCGCGAAGGCCGAGCAGGTGGGCCTCACCGTCGTGGGGCCGGAGGCGCCGCTCGCCGCGGGCGTGGTGGACGCCTTCCGCGCCGAGGGCCTGGCCATCTTCGGGCCGACGAAGGCCGCGGCGCAGCTGGAATCGTCCAAGGACTTCGCCAAGCGCTTCATGGCGCGCCACGGCATCCCCACCGCGCATTACGCGACGTTCACGGACGCGGGAGCGGCGCATGCGCACGTCGACGGCGTGGTCGCGAATGCGCCGGCCGGGAAGAAGAATGAGCCCATCGTGATCAAGGCCGACGGGCTGGCCGCCGGCAAGGGTGTCGTCGTCGCGATGACGCCGGAGGAGGCGCACGCGGCCATCGACACCATGCTCGCCGGGGGCGCGCCGGGCGAAGCCGGCCACCGCGTGGTGATCGAGGAGTTCATGGCCGGCGAGGAAGCGAGCTTCATCGTGATGGCGGACGGGAAGAACGCGCTCGCCTTCGCCTCGACCCAGGACCACAAGCGGATCTTCGACGGCGACCGGGGCCCCAACACCGGCGGCATGGGCGCCTATTCGCCCGCGCCCGTGGTCACGCCCGAGGTGCACGCGCGCGCCATGCGGGAAGTCATCTCGCCCGCGCTGAAGGGGATGGAGCAGGAAGGCATGCCCTACACGGGTTTTCTCTACGCGGGCCTCATGATCGACGCCCGCGGCGCCCCGCGCGTGGTGGAATTCAATTGCCGCCTGGGCGACCCGGAAACGCAGCCCATCCTGATGCGGCTGAAGAGCGACTTCCTCGACCTGCTCGATCACGCCATGGCCGGCACGCTCGACCGCGCGGAGGCCGAATGGGACCGGCGCGCGGCGCT
>DAORTX010000187.1:0-4686 GCA_035432885.1 Usitatibacteraceae bacterium | reverse complement strand
ACTAGTGGCCGCCGAGGATCGCCTCGTTGTCCTGCCCCGCCCGCGGCGCGGCGGCGCGCGCTGCCGGGGCGCGCAGCGCGGAAACCACGGGCACCGGCAGGGCCGGGAGCACGTGGCCGGGGATCGTCACCTCGCGCCCGAAGAGCCCGCGCGCCTGGAAGTGCAGGTCGCGCACGGCCTCCTCGAGGCTGCGCACGATCGCGCAGCAGGTGTCCTTGCCCTCGAGGGCCGCTTCCCACCACGCGGCATCGTGCAGCGCGACGCACCCGGCCACCGCCTCGATGGTGGCCGCCGGGTCGCGGGCGTCGTCGCGAAGCGCCGCCGGCACGCCGGCGATGTCGCAGAAGGCCTGCCAGAACTTCTCCTCGAGGGGCGCCACCGCGAGGTGCCGCCCGTCGGCCGTGCGGTAGATGCGGTAGCGGGGCGAGCCGCCCGTGAGCTGCTCGGCGCCCGGCTTCGGCCAGGCGCCCGTGCCGTGGCCCATGGCGAGGCCCCAGAAGAGGAAAGTGAAGAGGTTGTCCGTCATCGCCACGTCGATGTAGCAGCCCTCGCCCGTGCGGTCGCGGCGGCGCAGCGCCAGCAGCAGGTTCACGACCGCGGGATAGGTGCCGCCACCGATGTCGCCGATGAGCGTGGGGATGATGCCCGGCGCGCCGTCGGACCCGGCCGTGAGCCCCAGCAGCCCCGCGCGCGCCGCATAGTTCATGTCGTGGCCCGCCTCCATCGCGCGGGGCCCGTCCTGCCCGTAGCCCGTGATCGCGCAATAGAGGATGCGCGGGTTGGCCTCGCGCCAGGCCTCGTAGCCGAGCCCCAGGCGCGCCATCACGCCGGGGCGGAACTGCTCGAGCACGATGTCGATGGAGGGCGCGAGATCCAGCAGCCGGCGCGCGGCGCCGGGAGCGCGCAGGTCCACCTCGAGGGAGCGCTTGCCGCGGTTGAGCAGGGCGAAGCCGCCGCCCGTGCCGTCGAGCTGCGGCGGGTATCCGCGCATGTCCTCGCCGCCGGGCCGCTCGACCTTGATCACCTCGGCGCCGGCCTCGGCGAGGATGAGGCTCGCGAGCGGGCCGGGAAGCAGCGTGCTGAAGTCGAGCACGCGGATGTCCTGCAGGGGAAGCACTTTCGAAATCTCCTGTCGTTTGTCGTCGTCCGAAAATAGCACAGCATCGGAGCTCCGCACCCCGTGAATCCCTACGAAAACGTGGCCGTCGTCGGCGTGGGCACCACCGACTTCGGCGCTCTCTACAGGGTGGGCGACACGCCGCGCTCCGCCTACGCGCTCGCGCTCGACGCCTTCCGCGCCGCGCTCGCCGATGGCGGGCTCGACAAGTCGGCCGTCGACGGCCTCGTATGCGTGCGCCTGCCGTCCTACGGCCAGGTCGCGGTCGAGTGCGGCCTGCCCGACCTGCGCGTGGCCTACAGCCTCGAGGGCACCGGCCGCATGGCGGGCCTCGCGTTCCAGCAGGCCGCGACCGCCATCGCCGCGGGACAGGCGAGCGTCGTGGCCATCCTCTACGGCAACAACGGCCGCTCGGTGGGCGAGAAGTACGGCGGGAAGTTCGACAACGCCGCGCCCGGGGCGTGGGACGCGATGCACGGCATGACGTCCCCCGGCGCCTGGGTGGCGCTGATGCACCGGCGCCACAAGCACGAGTTCGGCACGCCCGACGAGGCGCTCGCCGAGCTCGCCGTCAACAACCGGCGCAACGCCGCGCTGAACCCGGTGGCGGCCTTCCGCAAGCCCATCACGGCGCAGGACTACTTCGCCTCGCCGTTCGTGGCGGAGCCCCTGCGCAAGCTCGACTACTGCCTGATCAACGACGGGGGCGTGTGCCTCATCCTCGCGGACCTCGCGCGCGCGCGGAAGCTCGCCAAGGCGCCGGTGCGCATCCTCGCGAGCGCCAACGTGGCGAACCTGCGCCCGCAGTACGCCTCGCTCGACTGGTTCGGCGAGAGCTGCCGGCGCGTGGCGGCCGAGCTGCACGCCCAGTCGGGGCTCGGTCCCGCCGACGTGGACTGCGCGCAGGTCTACGACAATTTCACGCCCACGATCCTCTACACCCTCGAGGGCTTCGGCTTCTGCGGGCGCGGCGAGAGCGGCCGCTGGGTGCAGGGCGGGCGCATCGCGCTCGACGGCGAGCTGCCGCTGAACACCGCCGGCGGGCACACGGCGGAGGGCTACATGCAGGGCTTCGCCCTGCAGGTCGAGGCCGTCCGCCAGGCCCGCGGCGAGTGCGGCGAGCGCCAGGTGCCCGGCGCCCGCGTCGTGCAGTACGCCTGCGTCTCGCCACTCGTCAACTCCCACCTCTTCCGCGCCGAGCCATGAGCCTGCCCGCGACCCTGCCCGCCATCACTGCCGGCAACGCCGGCTTCTGGGAGCACGCCCTGCGCGGCGAGCTCGCCCTGCCCCGCTGCGGCGACTGCGGCCACGCGTGGTTCCCGCCGTCGGACCGCTGCCCGGCGTGCCTGTCGGCGAACGTCGGCTTCCGCCGCGCGAGCGGCCGCGGCACGCTGCACGCCTGGATCGTGATGCACCGCCAGTACTTCAAGGACTTCCCTCCCCCTTACGTGGTGACCTGGGTGCGGCTCGAGGAGGGCCCGATGGTGGTGGCCGGCGTGGTGGCCGGCTGCGAGGACCGGCTGCGCTGCGACCTGCCGGTGGTGGCGACCTTCGAGAGGCTCTCGGAGGACGTGGCCGTGCCGCGCTTCGCCCCGGCGGAATGACCGGGGAACGCGCCCTACGCGCCCAGCGCCTCGGCCACCAGCTCCGCGATGTCCTTCGTGGGCACGTCGTCGCGCCCCAGCTGGGCCATGCCGTCGCGCAGCATGATGGCGCAGTACGGGCATGCGGTCGCGATGGCCCTCGGCGCCTTCTCCAGCGCCTGTTCCGCGCGCAGCACGTTGATGCGCTTGCCGATGTGCTCCTCCATCCACATGCGCCCGCCGCCGGCGCCGCAGCACATGGCCTTGTCGCGGGCCAGCGCGAACTCCTTGGGCGAGTCCTTCGACACGGCCGCGATCACGCGCCGCGGCGCCTCGTACTCGCCGTTGTGGCGGGCGAGGTAGCAGGGCTCGTGGTAGATGACGCCCTCGGCCGCCTTCCGCGGCGCGATCTTCCCCTCGCGGATGAGCCGGTCGATGAGCTGCGTGTGGTGCACGACCTCGAAGCTCCCGCCGAACTCGGGGTACTCGTTCTTCAGCGAGTTGAACGCGTGCGGGTCGCAGGTGACGATGCGCTTCACCTCGAGCCCGCCCAGCGTCTCCAGCAGCGCCTGCGCGAGCGACTGGAAGAGCATCTCGTTGCCGGCCCGGCGCACGCACTCGCCCGTCGAGCCCTCCCTCGGCCCGAGGATCGCGAAGCGCACGCCCGCGGCCTGCAGGATCCTCGCGAACGCCCGCGCCGTCTTCTGCGCGCGGTTGTCGAAGGATTGCGCCGAGCCCACGTAGAAGAGCCAGTCGATCTCCCGCGCCTGCTCCGCGCTCTCGAGGAGCGGCACGCCGAGGTCCTTCGCCCACGCCCCGCGCGTGTCCGCCGGCAGCCCCCAGGGGTTGGACTGGCTCTCGTAGGCGTCGAAGACGGCCTTGAGCTCCGGCGGGAAGGCGCCCTCCATCATCACCTGGTGCTGGCGCAGCCGGTAGAAGCGCCCGAGGTGCTCCAGGCCGATGGGGCAGGCGCGCTCGCAGTAGCCGCAGGTGGTGCAGGCCCAGAGCGTCTCCTCCTTGATGACCGCCGGCACCAGCGCGGCAAGCTCGCTACTCTTGCCCGCGACGATCGCCTCGCGGTTCTCCAGCAGGTGGTGCTTGAGCGCGTCGTTCACCCACTTGAGGGCCAGCGGCTTGCCGGTGAGGAAGGTCGGGCACGAGTCCTTGCAGCGGCCGCACTCGGTGCAGGTGAAGGCGTCGAAGGCGTCCTTCCACGGCAGGTCGGTGGCGACCTTCGCGCCCACCCGCATGTCCTCGCCGGCGTCGTCGGCCATGATTGCCTCGAGGTCGACGGAAGGCACGCGGTTCAGCGGCGTCTCGCGCGCGAGGAACACGGCGGGCAGCGCCGTCACGATGTGGAAGTGCTCCCCGGCCGGCAGCAGCACGAGGAACGCGAAGACCGTCACCATCTGCGTCCAGTAACTCGCGTGCAGGCCGAGCCCGATCGCCTCCGGGGACAGGCCCGCGAACGACGTCGCGAGCAGCGAGCCCACCGGTGCGAAGCGGCGCTCGTGCGCGATGCCCGCCTCGGCCGCGTATCGAACGAACCTGAACCCGTCGAAGAGGAGGTCCGTGACGACGATGACGAGGATGAGCACGAGGATCAGGATGGCTTCGCGATTGGGCTCGAGCCGCGCCGGCTTCAGCACGAAGCGCCGCCAGAAGGCATAGAGCACCGCGAGGAAGACGGCGACCTCCGCGCCCTCCTTCACCGCCGCGTATAGCGCGCCTGCCGCGCCCGGGATCACCGCGAGAGGGTCGTAGCCGATCGCGATGAGGTTCACCTTGCGCACGAGCAGGGCCAGGAAGCCCAGGAAGATGGCCGCGTGCATGAGGCCCGGCTTCCATTCGAGCGCCACCATGCGCGACTGCCCGAAACCCATGCCGAGGAGCCGCGGGAAGCGCCGTCCCGGTTCGTCCCAGCGGACCTCCGGCTGCAGGGCCGCGACCACGGCGAGCTTCCGCCAGGCGAGCGCGGCGAAGCCG
>DAORTX010000186.1:0-4730 GCA_035432885.1 Usitatibacteraceae bacterium | reverse complement strand
GCCCGCAAGATCCAGCGCTTCCTGTCGCAGCCCTTCCACGTGGCCGAAGTCTTCACCGGTTCGCCGGGCAAGTACGTCACCCTCAAGGACACGATCAAGGGCTTCAACATGATCGTCCAGGGCGAATGCGACAGCCTTCCCGAGCAGGCCTTCTACATGGTCGGCCCGATCGAGGAAGCCTTCGAAAAAGCCAAGACGCTGCAGTAAGCCCCCATGGCCAAGACCCTTCATGTCGACATCGTGAGCGCCGAGCAGTCGATCTTCTCCG
The DNA here is from genome assembly GCA_035432885.1 of Usitatibacteraceae bacterium. Taxonomy (GTDB): domain Bacteria; phylum Pseudomonadota; class Gammaproteobacteria; order Burkholderiales; family Usitatibacteraceae; genus FEB-7. The sequence continues at coordinate 4,462 of DAORTX010000186.1, read as the reverse complement.
GCGAAGCGGAGATGATCGTCGCGCCGGGCGAGGCGGGCGAGCTCGGGGTGCTCCCGGAGCACGCAGCGCTCCTCACCCGCATCAAGCCGGGGACGGTGCGCATCAAGATTCCCGGCGTGGACCGCGAGGAGATCATCTACGTCTCGGGCGGCATGATGGAAGTGCAGCCCGACGTGGTGACGGTGCTGGCCGACACGTCGGTCCGCGCGGAGAACCTGGACGAGGCGAAGGCGCTCGAGGCCAAGCGCGCGGCCGAGGAGGCGATCACCAACCGCACCGGCGACATGGAAATCGCGGAGGCGCAGGCCGTCCTCGCCGAATCCGTGGCGCAGCTCGCGGCGATCAAGAAGCTTCGCCAGGTGCGCTAGCGGCGCCCGCCCCCGCCCGCGCGCCTGTGGTAAAATGCGTTCAGTCTCACCGTCGTAGAAGCAGGACCGATGCGACGAACTCCGAGCCGGGTTTGTCGCCTGGGTTGAGGGGGGAGATCACGAAACTCCTTGATTTAGAGGCGCAACACATTCGGGCAGGATCTCTGGATCCTGCCCTTTTTATTTGCCCCCTTTCCCGCCACGCCCTTCCCGCATGACCACCCAATCCCTCCAGGTCGTCGTCCTCGCCGCCGGCATCGGCAAGCGCATGCACTCGCGCGTGCCCAAGGTGCTGCATGCGCTGGCCGGCCGGCCGATGCTGCAGCACGTGCTCGACTGCGCGCGCCTGCTTGCGCCCGCGCGCCTCGCGGTCGTGATCGGCCACGGCGCGCAGGCCGTCGCCGAGCGTCTCGACGCGCCCGACGTGGCGTGGGCGGTCCAGGACCGCCAGCTCGGCACCGGCCACGCCGTCCTGCAGGCGCTGCCGAAGCTCGAGGAAGCGGGCGTGGTGCTGGTCCTCTACGGCGACGTGCCGCGCATCGCCTCGGGGACGCTGCGCTCGCTCGTCGACGCCGCCGCGGAAAACCAGCTCGCCGTTCTCACGCAGGAGGTGGACGAGCCGAAGGGCTACGGCAGGATCGTGCGCGACGCCGCGGGCCGCGTGGCGAAGATCGTCGAGGAACGCGACGCCACCGAGGACGAGCGCGCCATCCGCGAGGTGAACACGGGAATCGTGGCCGCGCCCTTCGCGAAGCTGAAGGCCTGGCTCGCCGGGCTCACGAACGACAACGGGCAGGGCGAGTATTATCTGACCGACATCGTGGCGGCCGCCGTTCGCGAGGGTTTTCCGGTGGCGGTGCGGCGCCCGCAATCGGCCGCCGAATGCCTCGGCGTGAACTCGAAGCGCGAGCTGGCCCACCTCGAAAGGCTCTACCAGATGGACCGTGCCCAGGCCCTTCTCGACGCCGGCGTGACGCTCGCCGATCCCGCGCGCATCGACGTTCGCGGCGAGCTCGCCTGCGGGCGCGATGTCTCGATCGACGTGAACTGCATCTTCGAGGGCAAGGTCTCGCTGGCCGACGGCGTGAGCATCGGCGCGAACTGCATCCTGCGCGACGTGACCGTGGGCGCCGGCACCCGGATCCTTCCGTTTTCCCTGCTCGAGGAATCGAGCGTGGGCGAGAACGCGCGCATCGGTCCCTACGCGCGCCTGCGCCCCGGCACCGAACTCGCCGATGAGGTGCACGTCGGCAACTTCGTCGAGGTGAAGGCGAGCACCTTCGGCCCCCGGAGCAAGGCCAATCACCTCGCCTACGTGGGCGATGCCACCGTGGGCCGGGACGTGAACATCGGCGCCGGCACGATCACCTGCAACTACGACGGCGCGGCGAAGCACCGCACGGTGATCGGCGACGACGTGCACATCGGCTCCGACGTGCAGCTGGTCGCGCCGGTGACCATCGGCAAGGGCGCCACCATCGGCGCCGGCGCCACGATCACGCGCGACGCGCCCGCGGGGGAGCTTTCGGTCACCGAGAAGAAGCAGGTCGTGAAACCCGGCTGGAAGCGGCCGCGGAAGAAGAAGTAGCCGCCGCTCACCACTTCGCCGGCGGTTTCTTGTTGATCGTGACGATGCGGTTATCGACCGAGATGTAGCCCCCCACGGTGAGGTCGCGGAAGATGCGGCTCACCATGTCGCGGGACGCGCCCACGCGCTCGGCGATCTCCTGCTGCGTGATCTTGTCGGGAATGCGCAGCTTCCCGTCGGCCTCGGATTCCACCGCCATGTTGAGCAGCAGCCTCGCCACGCGCCCGTAGACGTCCAGGAGCGCGAGGTTCTTCACGTTGTCCGTGGCCTCGCGCGCCCGCTCGATCACCTTGCCGATCATGTCGAGGGCGAAGTCGGGGTTCTTGCGGATCGCGCCGCGCAGCGGCTCGCGCTGCACGACGGAAAAGGTCGACGGTTCCAGCGTCACCACGGAGGCCGAGCGCGGCTTGCCGTCCAGCGCCATCTCGCCCACGTAGTCGCCGGGGCCCTGGGTGTTGAGGATCAGCTCGTGGCCCTCCGCGTCGGAGACGAAGGCCTTCACTTTCCCCGACAGGATCACGAAGACGGCGTCGCTCGAGTCGCCTTCGGTGATGAAGACGGTGTTCTTCGGGTAGGCGCGAAGGCTTCCGAGGGCGGCCAGCTCGCGCACGAACCCGTCGCTGATCGCGGCCAACTGGACTGCGCTGGGGGGGTCGCCGGTCATCCTCGGGCACGTCTCGGAGATTCGGGAGTGGGACGAGTCTAGCATCCACGTCCCGGCCCGTTAAGATGCAATCCATGGCCCGAACCCCCGCGGCACCCGCGCGAACGTCGTCCCTCGCGGCATTCCTCGTCGCTGCCGCACTGGCGCTCGCGGGCCTCGGCTTCCATCTTTCGCCCTGGGGCGCTCGCGCGAGCCTGGCGATGCTCGATGCGGGATTCGGGATCCTGCGGGTCCTCGGCCCCAAGGAGTCCCCGGACGACATCCTGGTGGTGGGGCTCGACGATGGCGCCGCCGTATCGCCCGACGTCGATCCCGTGGGCCCGGCCCTTCGCAAGCTCCCGGACACGCTGGCAAGGATCGCCCGTGGTCGCCCGCGCGCCATCGCCCTGCTTGCGCCATTGCCGCGGGGGAGCCTGGAGGCCGCTGCCCCGGGCCTGGACGACGCGCTCGCCACCGCGCTTTCCATGGCCCAGGCCGCCGCGCCGCTGGCGATCGGCATCACCGTCGATGCGCGCCGGGAAGTGGTGCCGATCCACGACGGCCTGCTGCGCGGCGTGGACGTGCGTTCGCTCGCGTTCACGCTGCTGCCTCGCGACGAGGACGGCGTCGTTCGCCAGGTGGTGCTCGCGCTGCCCACGCAGCAGGGCAAATGGCCCACGACCGCGGGCTGGCTCTGCGAGGTGCTCGACGGGCGCTGCGAGCCGGGGCTCATCGACTACGCCCTGGGACCGGCCTATCGCTACCTTCCCGTGCGCAGGCTCCTCGACATCGGCGACGATGCGGCGCTGGCGAGGCTCTTTCGCGCACGCATCGTCTTCGTGGCGCCGGTGATGGGTCCCGGTGACCGCGTGCGCCAGCCCCTGTCCCTCGCGGGATGGGAGCCGCCCACGTCCGAGCCGGCGGCGGTGCTCGCCCATGCGCAGACGGTGCGAACGCTCCTTCATGGGACCCCCATCCGCGAGGCGCCGCTGCCCGCGATGCTGCTCGTGATCGCTGCGGCGGCGCTCGTGGCCCTGGTTGCGGCCCCCGTGGCGCCCGCCGTCGGCGCCCTTGCGGCAGGCGGCGGCGGCGCCCTCTCGCTGCTGGCCCTGTGGCATGGCTGGTACGCCCCGGCGGCGGCCGTGCTGGCCACGCTCCTGGCCGCCGTGGTCGCGAGCCGCCTCCTGGGACGCCCCCCCAGGGCATCGGGAGGCCCCTGAGAGGGGTATTTGTCCGATTTTCGGCAGTTCCCGTGTGGACCAAGCCGCCGCGGGAATCGCCCCGACCCCGTAGAGTGGGTACCAGATGTTCGGGTCTCCTCCTCATCCCGGCATCGGCAAGCGATGTGAGGCCAAGATCACGACGCCTGCTTTGAGCCCTCCCCGGCACCGCCGCGGAGGGCTTCGTTTTTCGTGAGAAAATCCGCGCCATGTGCGGCATCGTCGGCGCCATCGCCAACCGGAACGTGGTCCCCATCCTCACGGAGGGACTGAAGCGCCTGGAATACCGCGGCTACGATTCGGCGGGCATCGCCATTCTCGACGGCCACATCCGCCGCGTGCGCCGCGTCGGCCGCGTGGCGGAGATGGAAGCGGCCGTGGCGGCCGAGAAGCTCTCGGGCATCGTGGGCATCGCGCACACCCGCTGGGCCACCCACGGCGGGGTCACCGAACCCAACGCGCATCCCCACGTCTCCTCCAACGAGATCGCCGTCGTGCACAACGGCATCATCGAGAACCACGAGGAGCAGCGCGAGCGGCTGAAAGGCCTGGGCTACGCGTTCGAGTCGCAGACCGACACCGAGGTCATCGCGCACCTCGTGCACCACTACTTCAAGGCGACGGGCGATCTCTTCATCGCCAC
>DAORTX010000185.1:0-4755 GCA_035432885.1 Usitatibacteraceae bacterium | reverse complement strand
TGCCAGCTCATCAACCCGGAGATGTTCGTCTACAACGAGAACAAGCAGGCCTACATCAAGGACGCCAACGCCGGGACGTTCCGCCAGCTCGTGGAGGCCGCGGAGACCTGCCAGGTGGCGATCATCCACCCCGGCAAGCCGCGAAATCCGGACGAGCCGGGCCTCGAGGAACTGATGAAGCGGGCAGAGGCGTTCAACTAGGCGGTCGCGCCCGGCGCTTCGCCCCGGTGGCACCCGCGCCTCGGGTATGATCGGCGCACGTCAATTCCGGATGGTGACTTTGATGCGCATTCCTGCCGCGCTGGCGGCCATCGCCGCGTTTTCCGCAGCGGCGATTCCGGCGGCATCCGCCGACCGAATCGTTCTCTACGAGAACCCGCAGTACCGCGGACGCGGAATCACCGTCACGCAGCAAGCGTCCGATCTCGGCGACATGGGCTTGCACGGCCGCGCGGCGTCGATGTCGGTCCATGGCGGCCTGTGGGAAGTCTGCACGCAGGCCCATTTCCGCGGCCGATGCCGGACTTACGGGCCGGGCGAATATCCCTCGCTCGAAGGCGACGAGTACCGGATTGCCTCGGTTCGTGCCGTCGCCTCCGCCAGTCGCGAAGCGGCAGACGATGGCGGGAGGAGGGGCTCGGGTGAGGCGGAGATCCTGTTGTTCGACCGCCGCGACTTCTCGGGACCGCTTCGCACGCTGACCGCCGCGACGCCGAACTTCGAGCGACTGGGCATCAACGACGCCGCCGCCTCGATCGTGGTCGAGAGGGGAACGTGGGAACTGTGCACGGACGCGAACTATCGCGGCAATTGCCGAACCTACGGGCCTGGGAGGTATCCGTCGATTCCGGGAGGGCAGGACGATGCCTACTCATCGGCCCGTCCCGTGGCGGGCGCGGCCGGGTCCGGTCGATGGGAGGAGGCCAACGACGCCGAGGTGTCGCTTTTCGACCGGCGCGACTTCGATGGGCCGCTTCGCACGCTCCGCGGGGAGGTGCCCGATTTCGGCCCGCTCGGGTTCAACGATGCCGTCGCATCCATCATCGTCCAGCGCGGGACATGGCAGTTCTGCACCGATGCGGCGTTTCGCGGCGAATGCCGGATCTACGGCCCCGGCCGCTACCCCTCGCTGCCCGCCGGCCAGGACGACCGCTATTCCTCCGCGCGTCCCGTGGACGCCGGATCGATGGCGCAGGGGCGCGGCCGGCAGAGCCAGGGTTCGCCGCGTATCCGCCTCTTCGAGCACGGGCAGTTCGGCGGTCGTTCGATTTGGATCGGGTCCTCGACGCCGGACCTGGTGCGGATCGGGTTCAATGATCGCGCCGATTCGGTGATCGTCGAGAGCGGCACGTGGATCCTGTGCTCGGACGCGAATCGTGGCGGCGCCTGCCGCTCGTTCGGTCCCGGGCGCTATCCCGAACTTCCCCGCGAGCTTCGATCGCGGGTTTCCTCGGCCTACCCCCGCTAGCGGCTACCTGACCGGAAACCGGTAGTAGGTCGCGTTGAGGAACGCGGCGATGTTCTCCTCGTCCTCCGGGAAGAGGCCGATGTTGAGTGCCGTGTTGCACTGCGCCACCTGCGACTTGAGCTTGGCCCAGCTCGACACGAGGCGGTCCTTTCGAAGGTAGATCGCCCCGACGGGGCCGGGGACCTTGCCCCGGTGGCAGGCCTCGCACTTGCTCGCCTCGACGAGCTTGCCGCCCTGGGCGAGATCGGTCGCCGCGACGGCGACGGGGGCAAGCAGCAGGACGATGCAGGCTGCGACACGCTTGTTCATGCCGGCTCCTCGAGAGATGGGATGACCGGGCGAGTCTAACCCCGTCTCCCCGCCGCCATCAAAAGCGCCAGCGGCCATTGATCCCGAAGGTCCGGCCGGGCTGCGTATAGCGGTCGAATCCGGCCGATACGTTCGTGAGCCCCCTCACGTCCGGCCACAGCCAGTATTTGCGATCCGTGATGTTGAACACGCCGGCGGCGATCTCCAGGCTGGCGCCGGGCTTCACCCAGGCCGTCAGGTCGGCGGTGGTGAAGGCCGGCGGCACGAAGTTGATGCCGGCCGAGCGGTCCACTCTCGTCTGCTGCCTCGCGTGCGTGGCGTGCAAGGCAACGCCCCAGGATGCGCCTTCATAGCCCACGCCCGCCACGAACCGCGCCGGATCGATGGCATTGAGGGGCACGTCCTTGCCGATGTCGTCCCCGCGCGGGACCGAAAGCGCGGCGCGCGCCGTCCAGCCCTTCGCGAAGCGCCAGGCCGCCTTCGCCTCCAGGCCGTAGATTCGGGCCGACGACACGTTCTGCGACTGGAATGTCCCGGTGGCGCCCGTCACGCATCGCGGATCGGACGGGCAGGGCAGCGCCGCCCGCGACAGGATCAGGTCCGAATAGCGCGTGTAGAACACGGTCGCCATGGCCTCGACGGCGCCGGCACCCAGGCGGGCGCCGATCTCCGCGCCGCGAGAAGTCTCGGCCTTCAGCGCCGGGTTGGGTATCACGGTGTAGCCCGAGGGCAGGCTCGTGAGGCCGATGTTCAGGTCGGCGGCAGGCGGCGCCCTGAAGCCCGTGGCGAGCTGGCCATTGATCGTGAGCGCATCGCTTGCCCGGAAGAGAACGCCCAGCTTGGGCGATGCCGCTTCGTCGGAGAGCGAAGCGACGGGACGGTCGGAATTGCCGGTGACGAACAGGGGGTCGGGGCGAGGACGGACGCGGAATGCGTCGAACCGGAGCCCGGGTATCCAGGTAAGCCGCGGGTCCATCGCGACGAAGGCGTCCTGCGCGAACGCGCCGAAGCGATCCGTGTCCGTGACCGGGAAATCGCGTGTCGGAAGCGGCTCGCCGCCGACCACATTCGTCACCGCGCCAGAACCGAGGTCTGTCTGGCGCCCGTCGCGCAGTTCCGAGGCGCGCGTGCGCGAGAATTCCGCGCCGACCACGAGGCGATGATCGAGGCCGAACCAGCGCGGCTCCGATTCCCCGATGGCGATCGCGCCCTGCTCCTTCGCCTCGTAGCGAAAGCGCGGTTCGCGCAGGCAGCGGATCGCGCCGGGGGAGGACAGGCAGGCTGCCGTGGTGTTGGCACGCGTCTCCTGCGTGTCCTGCTGCGTGAGCGATTCCTGGGAATAGGCCGTAAGCGCCAAGCGCGCGAACGGGCCCACGCCGTAGCCCACGGCCTCGGCGCTGTAGCGGCTGCGCCGGGCGCGGTCGTCGCCGAAAAGGCTCACCGTCCTCGATGACTGCGGGTTGAGCGACAGGACGTCGGTCCTTGCGTCCCGCGCGTAGCGATCGGCCGTCAGCGTGTATCGCCAACCCGATGTCGTCGACGCGACCCATTTCAGGAGCTGGCTTTCGGAACGCGTGTCCTGCGGGTTGGGTTCGGTGCGGCTCGCGCCGGTTCCTCCCGTGCGTCCCAGGTTTTCCGATTCTCGACCGTCGGTTCGTTCCATCCCGACCAGCAACCGGCTCCCCGCGGCTTCCAGCGCCAGGGCAGCGCCGCGAGCCGTGCCGCGGTCGGCGCCCGTGTAGGCCGCAAAGGCCTCTCCGCCAACGGTTTTTCCGCCGCCCAGGTACGCCGCCGGGTCGAGGGTGGTGAAGGCGACCACGCCGGCCAGCGCATCGGAGCCATGGATCGCCGATGCCGGGCCGCGCACGATTTCCACCTGCTTGAGGAGACCCAGTCCAAGCGCATTGCGCGAAGCGCTCGAGAAACTGCCGACGCGGTAGCTTTCCGGCAGCCGGATGCCGTCGACGGTCATCTGGACGCGATTGCCGTCAAGACCGCGGATATTGAGGTTCCCGAGCCCGAAGCGCGTGGCGCCGTTCTCGATGGAAACGCCCGGCTCGTATCGCAGCATGTCGCGAAGATTCCCCGCCACGTCGCGAAACAGCGCCTCCCGACCGATGACGCTCACGGTCGCCGCCACCGTGTCGATGGCTTCCTCGACGCGACTGGCGGCCGCGACGACTTGGACAGGGTCGAGCTTTTCGGCCGGGATCGGCCTGCGGGTGCCCGCCAGGCGGGCCCCGGCGGAGGCAGGAGCATCGACTTGCGCCACGAGACGGCGCACGTCGAGATTCAACACGTTCAGCTTGCCTGGAATGGCAGGGTCGGCCCAGGAGACGTGGACTTGCCTCTCGTCCGGCGTGGGGCGGGGAAGGGGCCTTTCAAGCGGGATTCGCCGAACGGGCAGCGGACCGCGCTCGGCGATGCCTTCGCCCATTCGGTAGTCGTGGACGAGCCCGCCGTAGACGGGCTCGGCGTGGTCGCCATAGGGCAATTCCCAGGCCTCGGGCAGGGACTCGAATCCCGCGAGAAAGCTCTCCCGGCGGGGCAGGTCGATGATCCACGCGAGGCGGCCGGCGCGGCGACTGCGATCGACCAGGGGAATGCGCCTGAGCTCACGGCCCCCGGCGCCCGCGAACACGACAAGCTCTCCCGTGGCGTCATCGGCGGCAACGCGATACCGGCCGTTGGCCGAGGCCGCGTCGAGCGAAGCTCCCTGAGCCGCGACCGGGAACAGGGCCGCGAGAACAAGAAAAAAAAAGCCGGCGTGGGAACGCCGGCCATCAGGGAGGTGCATCGAACAACCCTTCAATAGACGTCGTGCTGGGTATTGTAGAGGTTGAAGTGTCCCGTGGGCGTGATGAGACGCGGGTCCTTGATGACCGCCTTCAGCTTGAGCGTCTTGTCATCGACCACGACCAGCGCGGATTCCTGGTTCTTCGCGCTCCAGACCGCGAACCACACCTCGTCGCCCGCCT
>DAORTX010000184.1:0-4804 GCA_035432885.1 Usitatibacteraceae bacterium | reverse complement strand
ATTCGGGGGCAGGCAACACACGCCAGCCCCCGAATTCCTACCCATCGAGAGACGGAAACGCTCACGCCACCCCTTCCCGAACCCTTCCTCGATAGAATCTCCGCCATGTCCACGCCCGCCGATGCCGCCGACCGACTCGCCGCGCTGCTCGCCGCTTCGGCCCTGGGCGACCGCAAGGCCTTCGCGGAGCTCTACGGCGCCACGAGCGCGAAACTGTTCGCCGTGTCGCTGCGTATCGTGAGGGAACGCCAACTCGCGGAGGAAGTCTTGCAGGACGGTTTCGTCTCGATCTGGCACCACGCGTCGGGCTATTCGCCGGCGAAGAGCGCGCCGCTCACGTGGATGGCGGCCATCGTGAGGAACCGCAGCCTCGACGTGCTGCGCCGCGGCTCGCGCGAGGTGGAGGACGTGGACGAGGCGCTCGCCTCGACGCTGGTGGATCGCTCGGCGGCGCCCGCCCGGGACGCCGAACGCGCCGCCGACCGGCATGCGATCGGCGAATGCCTGGGCGAACTCGAGGGCGACCAGCGCCAGTCGATCGCGCTCGCGTTCTTCCACGGCCTGTCGCACTCGGAACTGGCCCGGCACCTGCGGCGGCCGCTCGGCACGGTGAAGACGCACATCCGACGCGGCCTCGCGAAGCTGAAGGACTGCCTCGCCCGCGCCGGCGTGGCGGGCGCTGACGGCCCGTGACATGAGAAACCTCCCTGCCGACCTGAAGCACGCCCTGGCTGCCGAATTCGTGCTCGGCACCCTGCGCGGGCGGGCGCGCCGGCGCTTCGAGGCGATGGCCGCCGGCGACCGGGAACTCGCGCGCATCCGCGGACTCTGGGAGGCGTTTCTCACGCCCCTCTCGGAAGCCGTCGCGCCCGTGGCCCCGCCGTCTCGCGTCTGGCGCGCCATCGAGGCCCGCATCGCGGGCGCGCGCGAAGGACGCGCCGCGGGCCTCTGGTCGAACCTCGCCTTCTGGCGTTTCGTGGGCGCGGGCTTCGCCGCGGCCTCGATCGCGCTCCTCGCCTTCACCCTCGGCCAGCGTGCGCCGGTCGCGCCGGAACCGGTGCTGGTCGCGGTGCTTTCCACGCCGGAGCAGGTGCCGCGCATCGTGGTCGAGCAGCCGCGCGAGGGACTGCTCACGATCCGCATGGTGAAGCCGTGGGTCGCCATGAAGGCGAACGACCTGGAGCTCTGGGTGATCCCGAAGGACGGCAAGCCGCGTTCGCTGGGCGTGCTGGCCGGCGACCGCGACGGCGAGGTGCGCCGGGCCGGTCTCGACGAGCTGCTTCACGACGGGGTCGCTTTCGCCGTCTCCCGCGAGCCGCCCGGCGGATCCCCGACGGGCCAGCCGACGGGCAAGGTGCTCTGCTCGGGCGCGATAGCCCGGGCGCGGCGCGCCTAGCAACCGGTCACTTCGCGGATTGCCGCAGGGCGTCCACCGCCTCGCAAAGCGCCTTGATCCCCTCGACCACGCGCGGCGACGGTCGCCCCAGGGACCGCGACGTCACGAAAGCGAGCTGCCCGCGTCGCACCGCTCCCAGGCCCGCGCGTGCGGCCCAGGCCTGCCGGAACGCGCCTTCCCCGCCCTCTCCCCCGGTGCCCACGAGGGCGTCGGGATCGCGCGCGAAGAGTTCCTCCCACGAGACCCGCGGGGCCACGTCCGCCAGGTCGCCGAAGGCGTTCGCGGCCCCGCAGATTTCCAGCGCCTCGCCCATGAAATGCCGGCCGGCGATGGTCATGAGCGGGCGGTGCGAGATCTCGAGAAACAGGCGCAGCCTGGGCTTGCCCGCATACCTTGCGCGAAGGGCCGCGAGGCGCGCCCGGTAGTCGCCCAGGGCGGGTCCGGCGTCCCCGCCCGCGAGCGCCGCCGTCACCTCGAGCAGTCTCGCGATCCCGGCGATCGTGCGCGACTCGACCACGAACACGCGGGCGCCGAGCGCCTCGAGCCGGGGGATGTCCGCCGGGCGAAAGGAATCCTTCCAGGCGATGACAAGGTCCGGCGAGAGCCGGGCGAGCGCTTCCAGGTCGATGGCGAAGGCGGTCGAGACCACGGGCAGGCGCGCGGCGGCCGGCGGATAGTCGCTCCAGGCGCTCACGCCGACCACGCGCGCGCCGGCGCCGACGGCGAAGACCGCCTCGGCGATCGAAGGGGCGAGCGCGGCGATGCGGCGAGCGGGCCCGGGCAGCACCACGCGCCGGCCGAGGTCGTCGACCAGGACGATTTCCGCGCGTGCCGCGAGCGTGGCCGCGGCCAGGACCGCGAAAAACAGGACGCGAGCGAAACCGCTCACGCGCCGTTCTGGCGCCGGGCGAGTTCGCGGCGGGCGAGCCACGCCTCGCGGGCGATCGCCATGTCCTCGAGGAACCACGGCAGTTCCTCCAGCGTGATCGCCTGCGCGGCATCCACCAGCGCGCGCCTCGGTTCCGGGTGCATGTCGACGAGGACCATGTTCGCGCCCGCGACGACGCCCTGCGCGGCCACGTGGAAGATGTCGGGAACGCCATCGGGAGAGGCGCCCCGGATGCCCACGGAATGGGATGGGTCCACGCAGACGGGCATCCGCGTGAGGCGCTTCACCGTCGGCACGTGGCCGAAGTCGACGAGGTTCCTGTGCGGGTCGCCGAAATTGGTCTTCATGCCGCGCAGGCAGAACACGATGTCGCGGTTGCCGCCGCTCGCCACGTACTCGGCGGCGAGGAGCGACTCGTGCAGCGTGATGCCGAAACCGCGCTTCAGGAGGATCGGAAAGTCGCGCTGGCTGCCCACCGTCTTCAGGAGCTCGAAATTCTGCGTGTTCCGGGTGCCGATCTGCAGCATCACGCCCGTGGGTTCCCCCGTGGCGCGCAGGGCCTCGCGGATCTCGTCCACGTGCTCGTCGTGCGTGACCTCCATGGAGATCACGCGGATGCCGTACTTGCCGGCCAGCTCGAAGACGTAAGGCAGGCACTGCTTGCCGTAGCCCTGGAAGGAATAGGGGCTGGTTCGCGGCTTGTAGGCGCCCATGCGCGCGCAGGCCTGCCCCGCCGCCTTCAGCGCGGCGAACGTCCGCTCGACGTACTCGCGCGTGTCCACGGCGTTCAGGCCCGCCACCACGTGGAAGGAGTCCTGGTCGATGGCCACGCCCCGGCAGGCGAAGGCGATGGACTCCTCGTTGCCGGGTCGGCGCCCGAGGATGCGGAACTCGTCGGTCCTGGTCACGGGGAGCGGCGCTAGTCCGCGCGGGCGAGCCGGCGCGACCGCACGCCCTCGGCGAGCGTGTCGAGGAGCCGCACGGTGTCGTCCCACCCGATGCACGCATCGGTGATCGACACGCCATGGGCCAGCGCCTGCCCGGCGACGAGGTCCTGGCGTCCCGGGTTCAGGTTGCTCTCCACCATCACGCCCATGATCCGGTCCTCGCCCGCGGCCAGTTGCCCGGCCACGTCGGCGCCGACCGCCACCTGCCGCTGGTACTCCTTCGAGCAGTTGGCGTGGGAGAAATCCACCATGAGGCGCGGCGCCTGCCCCGCGGCCGCCAGTTCGCGCGAGGCGGCCTCGATGCTCGCCGCGTCGTAGTTCGGCGTCTTCCCGCCGCGCAGGATCACGTGGCAGTCCTCGTTGCCGGCGGTCTCGAAGATGGCCGCCTGCCCGGTCTTGGTCATGCCCATGAAGGCGTGGGGCGCGGCGGCCGCGCGCAGGGCGTCGACTGCCACCTTCACGGACCCGTCGGTGCCGTTCTTGAAGCCCACCGGGCACGAAAGCCCCGAGGCGAGCTGCCGGTGCGACTGCGATTCCGTCGTGCGCGCGCCGATCGCGCCCCAGGCGATGAGGTCCGAGATGTACTGCGGCGACAGCAGGTCGAGGAATTCCGTGCCGCAGGCGAGTCCCAGGCGGTTCACGTCCAGCAGGAGCTTCCTCGCGAGCCGCAGCCCCTCGTTCATCGCGAAGCTGCCGTCCAGGTGCGGATCGTTGATGAAGCCCTTCCAGCCGACCGTGGTGCGCGGCTTCTCGAAGTACACGCGCATCACGACCAGGAGCTCGGCCTCCAGGCGCCGCGCCTCGGCCGCGAGGCGCCTCGCGTACTCGAGCGCGGCGTCGTGGTCATGGATGGAACACGGCCCGGCGACGACCAGCAGCCGGTCCTCCGCGCCGTGCAGGATGCGGTGAATCGCCTGGCGCGCGTCGCCCACCGCCGCGAGCGCGGCCGCGTCGACGGGAAGCTGCTCGACCAGGAGCTGCGGGGCGATGAGCGCCCGCACCGCCGTGATCCGCAGGTCGTCGGTGCGGCCGATGACGCTCACCGCGACCGGGCTGTCGCCTTCGCGCGCGCGGCCGGGGGCCGCTCCCGGTCCCTTCCTCGCCTGCTGGGTCATGGCTCCGCTCCTTCGGGCGCGACGCGGCGCTGGCGCACCGCCTCGGCCAGCGTGTCCAGCACGCCCACGGTGTCGTCGAATCCGAGGCAGGCGTCCGTGATGGAGACGCCGTACTCGAGCCGATGGCCGCGCACCAGGTCCTGGCGGCCCGGATTGAGATGGCTCTCGATCATCACGCCGACGATGCGCGAATCGCCGCGGGCCACCTGCCCGGCCACGTCGGCGGCCACCTCGACCTGCTTCTGGTATTGCTTGGATGCGTTCGCGTGGGAGAAATCGACCATGAGGTGCTGGGCGAGGCCGGCCGCGGCGAGCTCGCGGCAGGCCGACTCCACGCTCGCCGCGTCGTAGTTGGGCGAGCGCCCGCCGCGCAGGATCACGTGGCAGTCCTCGTTGCCGGCGGTCTTGAACACCGCGACGTGCCCGCTCTTGGTGACCGAGATGAAGTGGTGGCGCG
>DAORTX010000183.1:0-4811 GCA_035432885.1 Usitatibacteraceae bacterium | reverse complement strand
TGGGCTTCTACATGCTGCACAACACGCTGCAGACCAACGCCACGCAGATGGCGCCCACGCGGCGCGGGACGGCGGTGGCACTCTTCGCCGGCATCTTCTTCCTCGGGCAGTCGGGGGGCGTCGCGGTCGCCGGGCAACTGGCGCAGGCGATCGGCACGGCGTGGACGCTCACCGCCTCCGCGGTGGCGGTGCTGCCGGTGGGGATCGGGTTCGCGCTCGGGAGGCGGAAGCGGCGCTAGCTAGCCCGCGACCCCGGCCTTCGCCGCGAACAGGTCGATGAAGTCCTTCATGTGGCGCGCGATGTAATCGTCGCGCCGGAAGCCGATCACGGTGCTTCCCGACTCGAACAGGTGCCGCGCGTCGATGACCTCGAGGCCCGCGACACCCTGGGCCACGACGAGCGACGAGATCACCCCGATGCCCAGCCCCAGCCTCACGTAGATCTTCATCGCGTCGGTGTCGTGGGTCGTGAGGAGGATCCGGGGCTTGAGCCCCCGGCTCGCGAACGCGCGCCCGAGCTTGGAGGTCGGGTCGAGGATCGACCCGTAGGTGATGATGGGGTACTTCACCACGTCCTCCAGCGTCACCCGGCGCCTGCGCCCGAGCGGATGCCCCGCGGGGATCACGATGAACCGGTGCCACGTGAAGCAGTGGATCAGCGCAAGATCGCGCGAGCCCTCGATGATGTCGGTGGTGAGGCAAAGGTCGGCCTTGCCCGCGGCCACCCACTCGGCGCAATCCGTCGGCGTGCCCTGGCGGATCGCGATCTGCACCCGCGGATGGCGCCGCGTGAACTCCGTGATGATCTTCGGGAGCACGTAGCAGGTCTGCGTGTGCGTCGCCGCGATCGAAAGGCTGCCCTCCGCCTCTTCGGTGCAGTCGCGGCCGACGCGCCGGATGGTGTCGGCGTCCCGGGCCATGCGCTCCGCGATGCCCCGCACCGTGTTGCCGGTCTCCGTCAGTGCCGTGATGCGGTTGCCGCGGCGAAGGAACAAGGGGGCGGAGAGCTCCTCCTCGAGCATGTGGACCTGCACGCTCACGGCCACCTGCGACACGTGCAGGTCGCGTGCCGCCCGCGAGATGTTGAGGTCCGCCTGGACGACCGCCAGGAAGTAGCGCAGCTGCTTGAGCGTCACGCCGGCCCGTTGCCTTCCATAAGAAAAACTTTGGACATGCAAAGATAATAGTGTTTTACACGGAGGTCGGCAAAAAACTATTGTCGAGTGCGCCCGGCCCCCGGCCGGCGCCCGGACCCGACCGACCCCTGGAGCAGGCATGAACGACCTTCGCACGAAGGCCCGCGAGATCATCGACAAGTCCCTCGTCATCGACACGCTCGGCGGCGCCATCGTCCACCCCACCCCGCACGTCGACGAGGGCACCTACGAGGAGCAGGTCCTCGGCTACGGGTGGACCGCCATGAACGCCTGCCTCGTGTCCGAGCCGACATACAACGCCACCTGGGAGGAGGTGCTCGCGGCGATCTACGAGAACTTCCTCTACTTCGAGATCAGCCCGAAGGTCCGCCACGTGGAGACGGTCGCGGACCTCCTCGAGGCGAAGCGCCAGGGCCAGCTCGGCGTCTTCTTCGGCCTGCAAAGCGGCAGTTGCCTCGAGCAGGACCGCAAGCGCGTGCGCCTGCTGCACAAGCTGGGCCTGCGCGTCCTGCAGCTCACCTACATGGAGAGGAACTTCATCGGCGACGGCTGCCTGGAGCCCGAGAACCGCGGCCTCACGCACTACGGCATCCAGGTCGTGCGCGACTGCAACCGCGTCGGCATGCTCGTCGACTGCTCCCACGTGGGCATCCAGACGACGCTCGACGCCGCCCGCCACTCGGCCAAGCCCATCGTCGTCTCGCACACCGCGGTGCGCGCCATCGCCGACAACCCGCGCTGCGTGACCGACGAGATGATGCTCGCCGTCGCGCGGACCGGCGGCACGATCGGGATCACGCCGTACGCGCCGTTCATCCGCATCGACCGCACGCCGACCCTCGACGACTTCATCGACCACTTCGACTACGCGATCAAGCTGATCGGCGAGGACCACGTCACGGTCGCGTCCGACATGTTCGACGGCAAGACGAAGGTGAACTGGCCGACGCCCTGGTACTACCCGGAGATCACGAAGGGCGCCCAGTACTCGACGCGGCGCGTTCCGGGGTTCAGCCGGAAATCCCACCTCACGGACCTCGTGGAGGGCTTCCTGCGCCGCGGCTACCGGCCGGAGACGATCGAGAAGATCCTCGGCGCCAACTTCCTGCGCGTCCTTCGCGAGGTCTGGAAGTGACCGACTCGGAGCAGCGCTCCAAGGTCGGCCGCCGCCTGGCCGGGGGCACGGCCCCGGAGGTCTGCGACCTCATCTACGCCCCGCGCCTCGCACGCGACTTCGGCCGCGGCTTCGCCGCGCTCACCGACATCAACCAGGCGCACCTGCTGATGCTGCGGGACAAGGGCCTGGTCGCCGAGGGGCCGGCCCGCCGCATCGCCCAGGCGCTGGTGAGAATCGAGGAGGAAGGCCCTGCCGCCTTCGAACTGGATCCCGCGCGGGAAGACGCCTACTTCAATTACGAGGCGAGAATCATCGCGCTGGCCGGGCCGGACGGCGGCCGGCTGCACGCGGGCCGCAGCCGCAACGACATCCTTGCGACGCACGACCGCATTCGCGCGAGGGATCTCCTCATGGACCTGGCCGATGCCCTGGCCGCGGTCGAGGAAGCCGCGCTGGATGGCGCCGGGCGCCACGCCGACGCGGTGATGCCCGGATACACGCACCTGCAACCGGCCCAGCCCATCACCTACGGGTTCTACCTCGCGGGCGTGGCCGAGTCGGTCTCTCGCGATGCGGGTCGCCTGTCGCGAGCCTGGGAGGGAACGGACCTGTGCCCGCTGGGCGCCGGGGCGCTGGCCGGGACATCGTTTCCCCTCGACCGCGGCCGCACGGCAAGCCTCCTCGGCTTTCCCGGGCCGGTCGGCCACGCGCTGGACGCGGTTGCCTCGCGCGACTTCGCGTTGGAAATCCTCTCGGCCATCGCCATCGGCGGGGTCGGCTGGAGCCGCTTCGCGCAGGACTTCTACGTCTGGGCGACGGCGGAGTTCGGGTTGCTGGAATTCCCCGACAGCATGGCGGGCACCTCGAGCATCATGCCGCAGAAGAAGAACCCGGTCGTCCTCGAGTACCTGAAGGGCAAGGGCGGCCACCTGCTCGGCCTGTTCACGGCGGCCGCAGCCACGATCCGCGGGACCCACTTCACCCACGCGGGCGACACCAGCCGGGAGAGCATGCGCAGCCTCTGGGAGGCGGGCGACGAGTCGCTGTCGGCCCTGAAGCTCCTCGCCCTCGTGCTGCGCAGCGCCGAGCCCGCTCGCGAACTCATGCGGCGGCGGGCCGCCGAAGACTTCTCCACGGTCACCGACCTGGCCGATGCGATCGTGCGCCACACCGGCGTGTCCTTCCGCGAGTCGCACCACGTGGTGGGCGCCGTCGTGCGCGCAGCGTTGTCGCGCGGGATGCGCGCCGACCAGGTCACCGCTGGAATGATCGACGAGGCTGCCCGCGCGGAGCTGGGCCGGGGGCTCGACCTGCCGGCGGAGCTCGTGGCGGAGTGCCTCGACCCGACGCACAGCGTCGCCATCCGGAAGGTGCCGGGCGGGCCGGCGCCGGAACCGATGGCCGAACTGCTCGCGAACGCCCGGGCGCGCCTTCGGGACTCCCGCATCGCGAATGCCGCACGGCGCGAGAGCTGCCGGGCCGCGCGCGCGCAGCTGAAGCAGGAAATCCGGGCGCTTGCCGACGGGACCCTCCACGCCGGACACTGAAACGAACCAGGAGACGCGAATGAATCTGCAGTGGATTTCCCCCCGCTGGATGCGGGTGATCGCGGGCGCCGCGATGCTGGCGGCGGCGAGCCTGGGTGCGCAGGCGCAAGCGCCCGCCTACCCCGCGAAGCCCATCAGGATGATCATGCCCTTCGCGCCGGGCTCGGGCTTCGACACGATCGTGCGCTTCACCGCGCAGAAGCTTTCCGAGGAACTGGGCCAGCAGGTGGTCGTGGAGAACATGCCGGGCGCGGGCGGCATCATCGCCTCGCAGCACGTGGCGCGCGCCGCCCCGGACGGCTACACGCTCATCTTCCACTCGGTGTCCTCGGCGGTCGTGATCGCGAAGGCCTACACGAACCTGCGGTACGACCCCGTCGCCGGATTCGCGCCGATTTCCCTCATCTCGCAGTACCCGCTCGCGATGGTGGCCAACCCGCAGGTGCCGGCGGCGAACATCCGGGAGTTCATCGCGCTGGTGAAGGCGAACCCCGGCAAGTACGCGTACGGCTCCTCGGGCGTGGGGACGGGCATCCACCTCGCGGGCGAACTGTTCAAGATGCAGGCGGGCGTGGACATGACGCACGTCCCGTACAAGGGCACGGGCGCGGCCACGGCCGATCTCCTCGCGGGGCGCATCCACGTCATGTTCGAGGCCGTGCCCTCCTCTGTCGGCCGCGTCTCGACGGGGCAAGTCCGCGCGCTCGCCGTCACGACGACGAAGCGCTCGTTCGCCCTGCCCGACGTGCCCACGCTCAAGGAGGCCGGGCTGGCCGATTTCGACATCCCGTTCTGGAACGGCATCTACGCGCCGGGCGGCACGCCGAAGGCGATCATCGACAGGCTCTCGGCGGCCTGCGCCAAGGTCGTGCGCGACCCGGCCACGATCGCCAAGTTCAAGGAATTGGGTGCCGAGGGCGTGGGCTCGACGAGCGAGGAACTGGACCGATTCTGGAAGCAGCAGCTGGCGCTCTACGGCAAGGTCGTCGA
>DAORTX010000182.1:0-4834 GCA_035432885.1 Usitatibacteraceae bacterium | reverse complement strand
AGGACCCGGACATCATCCTCGTGGGCGAGATGCGCGACCTCGAGACCATCCGCCTCGCGATGACCGCGGCGGAGACCGGCCACCTCGTGTTCGGCACGCTGCACACCTCGTCGGCGGCGAAGACCGTGGACCGCGTGATCGACGTCTTCCCGGCGGCCGAGAAGGAGATGATCCGCGCGATGCTCTCGGAGTCGCTGCGCGCGGTGATCTCGCAGACGCTCTGCAAGACCAAGGACGGCACCGGGCGCGTGGCGGCGCACGAGATCATGATCGGCACGCCCGCCATCCGGAACCTCATCCGCGAGGCGAAGGTGGCGCAGATGTACTCGGCGATCCAGACGGGGCAGTCGATCGGCATGCAGACGCTCGACCAGAACCTCCAGGATCTCGTGAAGCGAAACCTGATCTCGATCCCCGAGGCGCGCATGAAAGCCGCCAACAAGGACGCATTCGTCGGCTGAGAAGCCGGGAGGCCCCATGGAACGCGAACAGTCACTCAAGTTCATGCACGACCTGCTGCGCGCCCTCGTGGCGCGCAAGGGCTCCGACCTCTTCATCACCGCGGGGTTTCCGCCGGCGATGAAGGTCGACGGCAAGGTGACGCCGGTCTCCCAGCAGAGCATGACGCCGATCCACACCCAGGAACTCGCCCGGTCGATCATGACCGACAAGCAGGCCGCCGAGTTCGAGGCGACCAACGAGTGCAACTTCGCGATCTCGCCCTCGGGCGTCGGGCGCTTCCGCGTGAACGCCTTCGTGCAGCAGGGCCGCGTCGGGCTGGTGCTTCGCACCATCACCACGACGATCCCGAAGTTCGACGAGCTGGGCCTGCCCGCGGTGCTGAAGGACGTGGCCATGACCAAGCGCGGCCTGGTGATCTTCGTGGGCGGCACGGGCTCGGGGAAGTCGACTTCCCTCGCCGCGATGATCGGGCACCGCAACGAGAACAGCTACGGCCACATCATCACCATCGAGGACCCGGTCGAGTACGTGCACGAGCACCGGAACTGCATCATCACGCAGCGCGAGGTGGGGGTCGACACCGACAACTGGTTCAACGCCCTCAAGAACACGCTGCGCCAGGCCCCCGACGTGATCCTCATCGGCGAGATCCGCGAGCGCGAGACGATGGAATACGGCATCGCCTTCGCCGAGACGGGCCACCTGGCCATGTCGACGCTGCACGCGAACTCGACCAACCAGGCGCTGGACCGCATCATCAACTTCTTCCCCGAGGAGCGCCGCGCGCAGCTCCTCATGGACCTCTCGCTCAACCTGAAGGCCATCATCTCGCAGCGCCTCATCCCGAAGAAGGGCACCAAGGGCCGCGTGGCCGCCATCGAGATCATGCTCAACTCGCCGCTCATGTCGGACCTCATCTTCAAGGGCGAGGTGCACGAGATGAAGGAGCTGATGAGCCGCTCGCGCGAGCTGGGCATGCAGACCTTCGACCAGGCGCTCTTCGACCTCTTCGAGCAGGACCTCATCAGCTACGAGGATGCGCTGCGCAACGCCGACTCCGTGAACGACCTGCGCCTGAAGATCAAGCTCGAGAGCAAGAACGCGAAGAACCGCGACCTGGGCAGCGGTCTGGACCACCTGGAGATCGTCAAGTAGCGGCCCGCGCCCGGAAGGACCCGGCCGAATCAGGACGGACCGAAGAAACCGCGCAGGGCCTCGGCGATCTGCTGCATGCGGTAGGGCTTCTTCAGCACCCGGTTCACCCCGGCGGCGTGGACGCGGGTCTCGAAACCGGCGCCGCCATACCCGGTCGCGATGACGATGGGAATCGCGGGATTCAGGCCGCGCAGCTCCACGGCGAGCTGGGTGCCGGCAAGGCCCGGCATCACCTCGTCGCTGATGACGGCCTCGAAGCGCTGCGGCTCCGCGCGGAAGGCCTCGAGCGCCGCCCGGCTGTCGGTGTAGCCGCACGGCTCGTAGCCCAGCGCGGCGAGCATCTCCTCGAGCGCGGCGAGCACCTCCGGTTCGTCGTCGACCGCGAGCACGGCCTGGCCGCGCCCCGGCACGGCCGGCGCCTCCTCGGCCGGCGCGCCCTGCTCGGCCTCGATCCGGGGCAGCCACACCGTGAAGGTCGTGCCCCGCCCCGGCTCGCTCTCCACGTCGATCGCGCCGCCGTGCTCGCGCACGATGGAGTGCACGAGGGCGAGACCCAGCCCCGTGCCCCGTCCCGCGGGCTTGGTGGTGAAGAAGGGCTCGAAGATGCGGTCGATCACCTCCGGCGCGATGCCGCCGCCGGTGTCCTTCACCTCGAGCACCGCCCATTCGCCGGGCGCGACCTCCGCGAGCCGCGTGCGCACCGGCTGCTCGAGGACGCGCCGGGAGAGCGTGAGGGCGAGCACGCCGCCGTCGGCCATCGCCTGAATCGCGTTCGAGGCGAGGTTCATGACGAGCTGGTGCAGCCGCGTGGGATCGCCCATCACGACCATCTCCTCCGCCGGCGCCTCCAGGCGCACCTCGACCTGCGCGGACGAAGAACCGCGCAGCAGGTCGCGGACCTCGGCGAGCACCGGGCCCAGGATCACCGGCTCGGTGACGCCGGACTCCGCCCGGCTGTAGGCGAGGATCTGCGCCACGAGCGCCTTGGCGCGGTTGCCGGCGTTCACGATCGTGTCCACGTAGCGCTTGAGCTGCGGGTCGGCCTGCGCCTTCGCCTGCGCGAGCTCGCCGTAGCCCAGGATCGCGCCGAGGATGTTGTTGAAGTCGTGGGCGATGCCGCCCGCGAGGCGCCCGACGGCCTCCATCTTCTCGGCCTGGCGCAACTGCGCGGCGAGCGCCTGGCGCTCCTCCTCGGCGCGCACGCGCAGGGAGACGTCGCTCACGAAGCCGATGATCCGCCGCCGCCCGCCCTTGCGGCGCGTCGGGTCCTCGATCGCGTAGCCGTTCACGCCGACCGAGATCCAGGTCTCCTCGTCGCGCCGCATCCGGTACTCGATCGCGATGTGCGAGATCTCGCCGGACAGGAGCTGCCCGATCACGCCCGCGACGCGTTGGCGGTCCTCGTCGTGCACGCGGTCGGCCCACAGCGCCGTCGTCGCGATCTCCTCGGCGGGCGCGCCCAGCACCGCGCGCGTGTCGCCGTCCCAGAGGACGGTTCCCGAGGCGGGATCGAGCTCGTAGAGGAGGTTTCCGCTCGCGCGGATGGCCGCCTCGTAGCGCCGCCGCCAGGCCTCCGTCGACTGGGCCGCCGCCTCGCGCTCGGCGAGCAGCGCCGCGGCGAAGAGCGTCGTCACCACCGCGGTGGCGAGGAAACCCTGCAGGTAGAGGAGCGAGGTCCAGTCGTCGGCGCCCCCGATCGCGAAGGGCCCCAGGCCGCTCGCCGTGTGCCAGTAGGAAATGAGGCCGAGGGCCGCGAGCCCGAGCGTGGCCGCGCGCAGCCCGAAGCGCAGCGCGGCCCAGATGAGGAAAGGCGAGCAGAGGTAGGCGAGCGGCGCGAGGTAGGCCGCCGCCGCCGCCGGCGTGCGAAAGACCACGTGGGTGGCCACGACCAGCCCCGCGAAGAGCACGACCGCCTCCGCGATGCGGCCGCGAAGCGGCTCCACCACGTCGGCCCAGCTGCCGCGGCTCCAGGCGAGCACCAGGGGCGCCATGACGATCATGCCGAGGAAGTCGGAGACGAAGCTCACCGTCCAGTAGGCGCGGAAATCCACGCCGAGGTGCCCCCACGCGAGGGCCGCGTCGGCGAGCGACACGACGCCGGTCAGCGGCACCAGGTTCACCAGGAAGGCCGTGAGCCCTTCGAGCGTGCCGATGTGGACGCGCCCGCCCGCCAGGCGCAGGAGTCCCGCCGCGACGATCGCCGGCGTCGCCGCGTTCATGAGCGCGGTGAGCACGGCCACCTCGACGGGCCCGCCGGTGGCCGGCAACGCCACGGCGAGGGTGGCCGCGAACGCGATGCCCGACAGCGCCACCCACCGCGAGCGCGGCGAGACGAGGAAGGCACCCAGGGCGAGGCCGTCGGCGGGCCAGATGAGGAGCGGGAACTGCGCCTGCGCCGGAAGCGCCGCCGCATAGGCCGCGAGCGCCAGATAGGCGATCGCGAAGGCCGCGAGGAAGGCCGCCTCCCGCTGCGGCGCGGCGGGTCCGGGCGGATCGGCGGAAATCGATTCGGCGGCGGTCGTCACGGAAAATGTCCCTGGAGCGAGCGATTCTACGGGCTCCGGGCGTAAAATGGCCCCTTCCCACCCGACGCCCTGCCCGGAAACGCCTTTGGAAGCGCATATCCTCGTCGTCGACGATGACCCCGCCATCAGGGAACTGGTGAGCGACTACCTGGTCGAGCATGACCTCAAGGTCTCCACCGTCGAATCCGGCGCCGCGATGGACCGGGTGCTCGGCGCGGAAGTGGTGGACCTCGTGATCCTGGATCTCAAGCTTCCCGACGAGGACGGGCTCGGCATCGCGCGGCGCCTGCGCGAGAAGCTCGACATCCCGATCATCATCCTCACCGGCAGCCGCAAGGAGGAAGTCGACCGCGTGATGGGCCTCGAGCTGGGCGCCGACGACTACGTGACCAAGCCCTTCAGCCCGCGCGAGCTCCTCGCCCGCATCAAGGCGGTGCTGCGCCGCACCGAGGTCAAGCGCGCCGCGCGCCGCGTCGAGGACGCGCGCGCCTACCGTTTCGCCGGCTGGGAGCTGAACACGGGGCTGCGGCGACTGAAATCCCCCGAGGGCGAGAGCGTCGAGCTCACCAACAGCGAGTACGCGCTCCTCGTCGCTTTCCTGCGCGCGCCCCAGCGCGTGCTCTCCCGCGACCAGCTGCTCGAATCGAGCCGGCTGCACGACGACATCTACGACCGCTCGATCGACGTCCAGA
>DAORTX010000181.1:0-4847 GCA_035432885.1 Usitatibacteraceae bacterium | reverse complement strand
GAAGCCGAGGAAGCGCGCGCCGCCGGGCTCGCACAGCTCCGTGTACTGCTTGTAGAGCGTGGGAACGCCAACGCCCAGCTCGCCCAGGCGGTGCTTGAGCGCCCGGAAGTCGCGCGGATAGTCGTCCCCCGCGAAGAAGGCGCGATGCGTCGCCTCTTCGGCCGGCGGGACCGCGTAGCGAACCCGCGCGGTGGCAAGCCCCTGCGAATCTCCGAAATACAGCCGATAGAAGTGCACGAGCAGGCCGCGCGCCTGCGCGGGGTACTGCGCGCTGATGCTCACCGGCCCGAAGAGGTAGCGCACCGACGGACGGGTCGCGACGTAGGCGCCGATCCCGTACCAGAGGTACTCGAGCGCGCGCAGTCCCTGGTAGCGCGGCTGCACGAAGCTGCGGCCCAGCTCGAGCGAGCGCGGCAGGATTCGGCGAAAGCCCTCCTCGAGCGCGAAAAGGCCGTGCGTGTAGAGACCCTCGAGTCCTCGCGCGGCGACGATGGAGGCCGCCTCCCCGAGGCGGTAGGCGCCCACGATCTGCAGCGCCGACTCGTCCCAGAGGACCACCTGCCGGTAGTAGGCATCGAAGGCGTCGAGATCGCGGCGCCTGCCCGTGCCCTCGCCGGCCCGGCGGAAGGCGATCTCGCGCAGCCGCCCCAGCTCGCGCATCACCGCGGAATTGGCGCGACCCTCGAACAGGAAAATGTCCTTGCCGTCGCCCGTCTGCCCGAGGCGCTCGGCCGAGCGCAGCTCTTCCCGGACGGCAAGGCGCGCTTCCGGGCGGGCGACCGGCTTTTCCGTGCGAAGGCTCGCGGTCCGGTTGCGAGGCAGGCCGTAGAGCTGGCTCGTGATGCGCCGGATCTTGCCTTCGCGGGTCGCGTCGAGCGCGGCGATCTCCCGCCAGGCGATGAGTTCGCCGATCCTCACCGGGAGCGTCCTGTCGCGCTGGCGCATCGCCTCGCCGACCAGCATGAGCGTCGAAAGCGGCTTGAACACCGTCGACATCGAATAGAACAGGGCGGAGTTGCGCCCGTCGAGGTGCACCGGCAGCAGTGGCGCCCGGGCCTGCCCGGCGAAACGCAGGAATCCGGCATGCCAGCGTCCGTCGCGGATGCCGAGCGGCCCCGCGCGCGACACCTCCCCGCTCGGAAAAATGATGACCGCCTCGTCGTTCGCGAGGGCGTCGTGGATCGCCTGGACGTTGCCGCGGTTGCAGCCGCCGCCGAGGTTCACGATCGGCAGCAGCACGGGGGCAAGCGCCCGGATCTGCATCAGGACGTCGTTCGCGACGATGCGAACGTCGGGACGCACCTCGCTCACGAGCTTCAGGAGCGCCGCGCCGTCCAGGAGCCCCAGGGGATGGTTCGCGACGATGACCACGCGGCCCTCCGCGGGGATGTTCTCGATCTCGCGGCCGAGCACGCTGTAGCTGAAGTTGAAGTGCTCGAGGATGCGATCGATGAACTCGATCCCCTCGAGCCCCGCGGCCCCGGCGAGGAAGGCATTGACTTCGGCCTCCCGCAGCATCTTCCTCAGGATCGCGAGCGCGGGCCTGGCGAGCGGGCCCCGCCGGATTCCGAATTCCGGAAACCGCGATTCGATGACCTGTTCCAGCGCCGGCATGGCCGCGATGCCGGTCGCGTCAGGCTTCAGCATCGCGGCTCGCGCGCAGCAAGCGGTCCTTGATCCTGCGCACGGCCTCGAAGAGGTCTTCGCGCGCGGCGTACTCTGGCGCCATGGCGCGAACGTCGATCTCCTGGGCGCCGGGATCGACGTCGGGCTCGCCTTCGTCTTCTGCATTGCGCCACCACGGTCGCTGCGGGCGCTCTCGCCCGGCCCCGGGTGCCGGGCCCGCGTCGGCGTCGTCGGGCGGAGTCTTCGCATGCACCATGGCTCGCATCCTCGAGTGAAGTGTCGGGGGGATCGGCGAGCAGCCTAGCTCCGCGAGATGACGCGCCGATGAAGGCCGGGGGCTTCGCGCCGCGCGGGCCGCCGACACATTTTCGTCACGCGAGCGTCGCACGCCTTACGCATGCGCCGGCGACAATGGCCGTCCATGACGGAGGGCGCGGAAGACCATCGACGGTTTCCTCGCCGCCCGGAGGTCCTCGAAGGCCTTCCGCGCGACGAGGAGAGTCCTTCCGCCCTGCGCTTTCGCTCCATCTTCATCTCCGACCTGCACCTCGGCACGCCCGGCTGCCAGGCCGCCCACCTGCTCGAGTTCCTGCGCAACACGGAAAGCCGCTACCTTTACCTGGTCGGCGACATCGTCGATGGCTGGCAGCTCAAGCGACGCTGGTACTGGCACCAGAGCCACAACGACGTCGTCCAGAAGCTGCTGCGCAAGGCCCGAAAGGGGACGCGCGTCACCTACATCGCGGGCAACCACGACGAGGCCCTGCGCCATTTCCTCGGCGTGGCCCTGGGCGGCATCGAGATTCGCGACGAGGCCGAGCACCGCACGGCGGATGGCCGGCGCCTGCTCGTGACCCACGGCGACCTCTTCGACGCCGTCGTGCAGCGCGCGCGCTGGCTTGCGCACCTCGGCGACCAGCTCTACGGGTTGGCGCTCAAGCTGAACCAGTGGTTCAACCACACGACCGCGAGGCTGGGCCTTTCCTACTGGTCGCTGTCGCAGTTCCTCAAGGCGCGCGTGAAGAATGCGGTCTCCTACGTGACGGACTTCGAGGAGGCCCTCGCGAACGAGGCGAGGCGCCGGAACTTCGACGGCGTCGTCTGCGGCCACATCCACAAGGCCGAGATCCGCGACATCGGCGGCGTCCTCTACTGCAACGACGGCGACTGGGTGGAGAGCCTCACGGCGCTGGTCGAGATGGACTGCGGCGAGCTTCGCATCATCGACTGGCGTGCGATCGAGGCGCTCAAGCGACGGACAACGCTTTTTCCAAGGGAGGAGGCCTATGCGCATCTTGCTGGTGACTGACGCCTGGGCGCCGCAGGTGAATGGCGTGGTGGTGACGATCCGCAACACGATCGCCTGTCTCGAGCGCTGGGGGCACGAGGTGCTCGTCCTCTCGCCGGAAGGCTTCCGCACCATTCCCATGCCCACCTATCCCGAAATCCCGCTGGCGGTCCTTCCCGGGCGCGGCGTGGCGCGCCGGTTCCGGGAGACCCACCCGGACGCCGTGCACATCGCGACCGAAGGGCCGCTGGGGATCGCCGCCCGCGACTACTGCGTGGCCCGGGGGCTGCCCTTCACGACCGCCTACCACACGTGCTTTCCCGAATACGTGCGGCCGCGGTTCGGCGTTCCGCTCGCCTGGACCTACGCCTGGCTGCGCCGGTTCCACCGGCCCTCGTCCGCCGTGCTCGTGGGTACCGGCGCCATCCGCGACCTGCTGGAACAGCGCGGATTCGAGAACGTCGCCGACTGGTCACGCGGCGTGGACCTCGAGCTCTTCCACCCGGACGAGGCGAGGTTCGAGGAATACCCGCGCCCGGTCTTCACCTGCGTCGGCCGCGTCGCGATCGAGAAGAACCTGCCCGCGTTCCTGCGGCTCGACCTGCCGGGCACCAAGGTGGTCGTGGGCGACGGCCCGGAGCTCGCCCGGCTCCGGAAGCGCTTTCCCGACGCGGTCTTCACCGGCACCCAGTCGGGCAAGGAACTCGCGAGCCACTACCAGCGCTCCGACGTCTTCGTCTTTCCGAGCCGCACCGACACCTTCGGGCTCGTGCTGCTGGAGGCCATGGCCTGCGGCACGCCCGTGGCGGCCTTCCCGGTGCGCGGGCCCATCGACGTCGTGAAGGACCCGTCGGCGGGCATCCTGAACGAGGACCTTGCCACGGCCGCGCTGACGGCCCTCAACCTGGATCGGGCCGAGGTGCGCCGCTACGCCGAGCGATTCTCCTGGGAGAAATGCACCCGCCAGTTCCTCTCCCATCTCGTGCCCATTCGCGGTCGTCAGGCGAAGCACGCGGTCTCGATCGAGCATGGACGGCCCGTCGCCCGCTGACCGCCGCGTCGCGCCGACGGCCGAAAGCCCGTTCAAGGGCAAGTCCGGCGCGGCGCGGATCATCCAGGCCTCCATCAATTCGATGGCCGGCCTGGGCGATGCCTGGCGCCACGAAAGCGCCTTCCGCCAGGAGGTCGCGCTCGCGGCCGTGCTCCTGCCCGTGGCCCTTGCGCTGCCGGTCCCGGGCATGGAGCGGGCGCTCCTGGTGGGCGCGGTGCTCCTGGTGCTGGTGGTGGAGCTTCTCAACTCCAGCGTCGAGGCGGCCATCGACCGGATCTCGCTCGACAGGCACTCGCTCTCGAAGCGCGCCAAGGACCTGGGCAGCGCCGCGGTCCTGGTCACCCTGGTGCTGCTCGGGGCCGTCTGGGTCCTGGTCCTCGTTCCGCGATTCGCCTGAGGCGGACGGCGGGGGCCTTGCTCAGCCGAAGCGCCCGGTGATGTAGTCCTCGGTCGCCTGCTCCCGGGGCTTCAGGAATATCTGGTCGGTCTCGCCGAACTCCACGAGGTCGCCCAGGTACATGTAGGCCGTGTAGTCGGAACAGCGCGCGGCCTGC
The DNA here is from genome assembly GCA_035432885.1 of Usitatibacteraceae bacterium. Classification (GTDB taxonomy): domain Bacteria; phylum Pseudomonadota; class Gammaproteobacteria; order Burkholderiales; family Usitatibacteraceae; genus FEB-7. Next base: position 328 of record DAORTX010000181.1, on the reverse strand, counting down.
TGCATGTTGTGGGTGACGATGACGACGGTGTAGTCGTCCTTGAGTTCCTCGATCAGCTCCTCGATCCTCGCGGTCGAGATCGGGTCCAGCGCGGAACAGGGTTCGTCGAGGAGCAGCACTTCCGGCTTCACGGCGACGCCGCGAGCGATGCACAGGCGCTGCTGCTGGCCGCCGGAGAGGCTCGCCCCGCTCTGGTTCAGCTTGTCCTTCACCTCCGACCAGAGCGCCGCCTTCTGCAGCGCCCATTCCACGCGCTCGTCCATCTGGCCCTTCGGCAGGCGCTCGAAGAGGCGCACGCCGAAGGCGATGTTGTCGTAGATCGACATCG
>DAORTX010000180.1:0-4969 GCA_035432885.1 Usitatibacteraceae bacterium | reverse complement strand
GGGACAACGCCAAGAAGTACATCGAGGACGGCCACCACGGCGGCAAGGGCTCGGATGCCCACAAGGCCGCGGTGACGGGCGACACCGTGGGCGACCCCTACAAGGACACGGCCGGCCCCGCGGTGAACCCGCTCATCAAGATCATCAACATCGTGGCGCTGCTCATCGTCCCGCTGCTCTGAGCGCGAGGAAGTAGACTTGCGGGCCGGCGGTCTTCCCCCGCCGGCCCTTCTCATTGCGGCGCCCGCGCGGCGCGAACCCGGAGAATTCCATGGCACTCGACTTCTATCACGGCCACGGCTCGCCCTACTCGTGGCGCGTGTGGCTGGCACTCGAACACCTGGGCGTTCCCTATGAACTGAAGGTGCTCTCGTTCTCGGAGAAGGACCACTTGAAGCCCGCCTTCGTGGCGATCAACCCGAGGCACCGCGTGCCCACGATCGTGGACGAGGGCTTCGTGGTGTGGGAGTCGCTCGCCATCCTCGAGTACCTGGACGAGCGCTTCGGCAAGGGCAAGGCGCGCCTGTATCCGGGCACGGTGCAGGACCGGGCGCGCATCCGCCGCCTCATCCGCGAGGACGAGGAGGATCTCGACGGCAAGGGCCTCACGCCGGTCTACGAGGAGCTCTACCAGAAGAAGCCCGAGGGCGCCGCCCCGGACGCCGCCCGGCTCGCGGAGGCGCGCGCGAAGCTCGTCGCCGAACTCGATTACTTCGGCCGCGAGCTTCGCGGCGACTTTCTCGCGGGCGACTCGCCGACGGCAGCCGATTTCGTCCTCTATCCGGACATCGCCTACGTGAAGCGCATCGGCGCGAAGAAGCCCGAATCGAAGCTGGACGGCATTCTCCCGCCCGCCATCGCGCAGTGGGCCGCGCGCATCGAGGCGCTGCCCTGGTTCGAGAAGACCTACCCGCCGCACTGGCGCTCGTGAAGTTCGACCTCGCCGCCACGGACGGCGCCGCGCGCCGCGGGGCGCTCACGCTGGCCCACGGCACGGTGCGCACGCCCGCCTTCATGCCCGTGGGAACCTACGGCACGGTGAAGGCCATGTCGCCCGCGGAGCTGGTGGAGGTCGGCGCGGACATCGTGCTCGGCAACACCTTCCACCTGTTCCTGCGGCCCGGCCTCGAGGTGATCGCCGCGCACGGCGGCCTGCACCGCTTCATGGGCTGGGACAAGCCCATCCTCACCGATTCCGGCGGCTTCCAGGTCTTCAGCCTGGGGCCGCTTCGCAAGGTGAGCGAGGAGGGCGTGGCCTTCCAGTCGCCGGTGAACGGCGACAAGCTCTTCCTCACGCCGGAGGAATCGATGCGCATCCAGCGGGTGCTCGATGCCGACGTCGTGATGATCTTCGACGAGTGCACGGCCTACCCCGCCACGCGCGACGAAGCGGCGGCGTCCATGGGGCTCTCGCTTCGCTGGGCGGCGCGCTCGAAGGCGGCGCACGAAGGCAACCCGAACGCGCTCTTCGGCATCGTGCAGGGCGGCATGCACGAGGACCTGCGGGACGCCTCGCGCGAGGCGCTCGAGGCGATCGGCTTCGACGGGTACGCGATCGGCGGCCTGTCCGTGGGCGAGCCCAAGGAGGACATGTTGCGGATACTCGCCCACACGGCGCCGAAGCTTCCGGCCGGCCGTCCCCGGTACCTCATGGGCGTGGGCACGCCGGAGGACCTCGTCGAGGCGGTCTCGGCCGGCGTCGACCTCTTTGATTGCGTGCTGCCCACGAGAAACGCGAGGAACGGCTGGCTCTTCACGCGCTTCGGCGACGTGAAGATCAAGAACGCGCGCCACCGCGCCGACACCCGGCCCCTCGACGAGACCTGCGGCTGCCCCGCCTGCCGGCAGTTCACGCGCGCCTACCTCCACCACCTGCACCGCACGAACGAGATCCTGGGCGCGCGGCTGAATACGCTCCACAACCTCTTCTACTACCAGGCGCTCATGGGGGAGATGCGGGAGGCCATCGCCACGGGCACCTTCGCCGGCTTCCGCGAGCGCTTCCGCCGCGACCGCTCGGCGGAGGGGGATGAAGGGTAGCGTCGCCTCCATCCCCGCCGTCGTCGCCTCCTCGAGAGGCCCGCGGCGGGCTTGATCCGGCGCATTCCGGCCCCACGTCGGGTCGAATGATGCCCCTTCGCATGTTAGAATCACGTGCTTTTCCGGCAGGCTAAACCCTTGCCGCATCAAGACATTCCGCCCGGAGACCCCCCAATGATCGGAACCGCATACGCCCAGGCCGCCGGCTCGCCCGCGCAGGGCGACACATTGATGAGCCTGCTGCCCATCATCCTGATGTTCGTGATCCTGTACTTCCTCATGATCCGGCCGCAGATGAAGAAGGCGAAGGAGCACAAGACGATGCTCGAGGGACTGCAGAAGGGCGACGAAGTGGTCGCCGTCGGCATCGTCGGCAAGATCACGAAGATCAACGACAACTACGTGAGTCTCGAAGTGGCCGAGAACGTCGTGGTCCAGGTCCAGAAGCAGGCGGTGAACCAGCTCCTGCCCAAGGGCACCCTCAAGGACGCGTCGTAGCGAACCGGCCCGAATGAACAAGTACCCGATCTGGAAGTACGCCATCATCGCGGTCGCGCTGCTGGTGAGCATCGTCTATGCCACGCCGAACCTGTTCGTCGAGTCGCCGGTGGTCCAGGTCTCCGGCGCGAAAGCCTCGGTGAAGGTGGACGCCGCGCTGCGCGCCCAGCTCGAGGCGGCGATCAAGGGCGCGGGCATCGCGCTGGCCGGCGTCGACGCGAACGACGGGCAGGCGAATTTCCGCTTCGCCGACACCGACACCCAGATCAAGGCGCGCGACATCATCCAGGCCAAGGTCGGGCCGGGCTACGTGGTGGCGCTGAACCTCCAGTCGGCCACGCCCGGGTGGCTGCAGGCGCTGGGCGCGAAGCCCATGTACCTGGGCCTCGACCTTCGCGGCGGCGTGCACTTCCTGCTGCAGGTCGACATGCGGGCGGCCGCCAACAAGTCGGTCGAGCGCTACCTGGGCGACGTGAGGAGCCTGCTGCGCGACAAGAAGATCTACTACTCCGGCCTTTCCCGCGAGGGCGACCGGGTGACGATGCGCTTTCGCGAGCGCGACCAGCGCATCGCCGCGCAGGCGCTGATCGAAAAGGAGATGCCCGACCTCACGCTCCGGGAGCAGGACGGCGGCGAGGAGTCGGTCATCATCGCCACGATCCGTCCCGAGATCGTGAAGAAGGAGCAGGAACTCGCGCTGCAGCAGAACATCCAGACGCTTCGCAACCGCGTGAACGAGCTGGGCGTGGCCGAGCCCATCATCCAGCAGCAGGGCGGCGACCGCATCATGGTGCAGCTCGCGGGCGTGCAGGACCCCGGGCGCGCCAAGGAGATCCTCGGGCGCACCGCGACCCTGGAAGTGCGCCTGGTTTCCGAGGAGCACGCGTCCGGCCCGGGGCAGGGGGCCTTCATCGCGTACAAGGACCAGCCCGCGCCCTTCGGCACCGACAAGTACCTCGATTCCGAGGGCAGCACGGTGCTCGTGAAGAAGACGGTGGTCATCACGGGCGACCGGATCAAGGATGCCCAGCCCGGTTTCGACCAGCGCGACAACCGGCCCGTCGTGTCCATGCAGCTGGACGACACGGGCGGGCGCATCATGCGCCAGACCACCCGCGAGAACCTGAAGAAGCGCATGGGCATGATGCTGGTGGAGCGCAATTCCACCGTCGTGCTGACCTGGCCCGTGATCCAGGAGGAATTCGGCAACCGCTTCCAGATCTCGGGCATCGGCGACGTCCAGGAAGCGAGGAACCTGGCGCTCCTGCTGCGCGCCGGCGCGCTCGCCGCCCCCATGGACATCATCGAGGAGCGCACCGTCGGCCCCTCGCTCGGCGCGGAGAATATCGCCAAGGGCTTCAAGTCCGTGGTCTACGGCTTCATCGCGATCGCGCTCTTCATGATCGCCTACTACGCGCTCTTCGGCGTGATCTCCGTGGTGGCGCTGGCGGCGAACCTGCTCTTCCTGATCGCGCTGCTGTCGATGCTTCAGGCCACGCTGACGCTACCCGGCATCGCGGCCATCGCGCTCGCGATCGGCATGGCGATCGACGCGAACGTGCTCATCAACGAGCGGGTGCGCGAGGAGCTTCGCGCGGGCATGAGCCCGCAGATGGCGATCCAGGCCGGCTACGAGAGGGCCTTCGACACCATCTTCGACTCCAACATCACGACGCTCATCGCGGGCCTGGCGCTCCTGGCCTTCGGTTCCGGCCCGGTGCGCGGCTTCGCGGTCGTGCACTGCCTGGGCATCCTCACCTCGATCTTCAGCGCGGTGATGGTCTCGCGCGGCATCGTGAACCTGGTCTATGGCGGCCGCAAGAAGGTCGTGCGCGTCTCGATCGGCAACACCGACTGGCACAAGAAGGCGCCGGCCTGAGGGCGGGCCGCGACGCTTCGACAAGGACCTGACAGATGGAATTCTTCAAGATCCGGCGCACGATCCCCTTCATGCGCCACGCGCTCGTGTTCAACGTGATCTCGCTCATCACGTTCGTGCTGGCGGTGGGCTTCCTCGCCACGAAGGGCCTGCACTTCTCCATCGAGTTCACCGGCGGGACGGTGATGGAGGTCACGCACGACAAGCCCGCGCAACCCGAGAAGATCCGCGATGCGCTGGGTGCGGCGGGCTTCAAGGACATCAACGTGCTCAAGTTCGGCTCGTCCCAGGACGTGCTGATCCGGCTCCCGCTGAAGGCCGGCCCGGACCCGAAGGTCCAGAACGAGGAGATGCAGAAGCAGAGCGCGGCCGCGGTCGAGGTGCTGAAGAGCGTCGACGGCTCGGCCAAGCTCGTGCGGACCGAGTTCGTGGGCGGCCAGGTGGGCAAGGAACTCGCCACCGACGGGGCGCTGGCGCTCCTCATGGTGTGCGTGGGGATCATGATCTACCTCGCCTTCCGCTTCGAGTGGCGCTTCGCCGTGGCCACGATCA
>DAORTX010000179.1:0-5011 GCA_035432885.1 Usitatibacteraceae bacterium | reverse complement strand
CCGCCGTCGCGATCGAGCATCCGCCGCCGGATGCCGGGGACGGGCGAATCGGACCAGGCGAGGCTCGCGGTGTCGATGACGATGCGTTCGGAGAAATCGGCGTTCAGGCGCATGGGCGGCACGTCTTCGCGGTTCGAGGGAAACAATTGGACACGCATTGCCGCGCCACGGAAACCCCCGGGAAATGCGGCGGGCTCACGCTGGATCTCGTGGCGGCGCGGTCCTCCAAGGCCCGAGCGACAGCGACGAAGGCCAGGCGTGCTTCCGCGCGACGCCACGACAAACCGAAAGAGGAATTCGACATGCAACCGAAAAGCACCCGCATCCCGATACTCGTAGCCGCTCTCGTCCTGGGCGCTTCCCTGCCCTCCCTGGCCGCCGGGCCCGCCCGCCCCGTCGCGCCGTTCGTCGCCCTGAACCCGGTGGAAACCGCCGAGCTCACCTTCATGCGCGAGGAGGAAAAGCTCGCGCGCGACCTCTATCTCGCCCTGGGCGAACGCTGGGGCGATACGCCCTTCGCCGCCATCGCGAACGCCGAGCAGCAGCACATGAACGCCTTGCTGCGCATGCTGGTGAAGTACCGCCTGCCCGATCCCGCGGCCGGCGCGCTCATCGGCGAGTTCCGCGATCCGGACCTGCAGGCGCTCCACGACGAGCTGCTCGAGAAGGCGGGCGTGTCCGCCCTCGAGGCGCTGCGGGTCGGCGGCCTGGTCGAGGAGATCGACATCCGCGACAACCAGGACGCCGCCGCGGCGACCGTGAAGGCGGACCTCGACACCGTGTACGCCGCGCTCACCTGCGGGTCGCGCAACCACCTGCGCGCGTTCGCCGCCGGCGTCACGGCCGCTTCGGGCCAGGCGTACGTGGCGCAGTACCTGCCGCAGGCGGAAGTCGACGCGATCGTGGGCGCTCCGATGGAGCGGTGCGGGCGGCCCTGAACGGACCGTCGCGGCCAACGAAAAGGGCCAGGCGGATGCCTGGCCCTTCCTGAAACGGTGGTGGCGGGGTGGCGACGCACCTTGACGCGGGAATGCCCCGATAATCGACCATCAGAGATCACTAGCATCAGTGTAATAATCAGCGACTTAGGACTCGCTACGCGGAGAGTAAAGAAAAAGATTGAAGTCTAGCTAAAGCGCTCTTGTCGATTCCGTGTGTACAACGTCGCCAGTGCGGGAACTCTACTAATTACGACGCCTCGAGATCTCAACCGCTGATGCTCAGCTTCCCAAAGAAGCGGCGGCGGTCGAGGGTGGGGCGCACGAACAGGATAGCTAGGCGGCCAGGTACGTTCAAATCGGGAAGACGACTTCCTCGAGTTGCGTCGACCACCCAACCATCGAAAATGTAGGCAACCCGCGGGTAATTCCGGCGGCTTCCACTCTCAAGGGGGATGGTGGCGCCACTCCGGCCTTCAACGGGTTGCAGGCTCATTCTAGATAAGGGCCGGACCGCGTCAAGCCCTCGCAATCTCAGTCCGTGGCCTTTGCCAAATGAGTGCCGGGCGGGCGTGATTGAGGGCGCGGTTCCGGCGCAGCCGGTGACGTACCGTCTTCGCGTGGCGATCCCTTCGCCCGGCCGGTCTCTAAACCGACCGGGTACCTGGAACTCACCGTCTACTGGGGAAGGCCTCGATTTTGAGCGCCGGGGGCGGCGGCGACAAGGTAGCGGGAACTTTGAGAAACACTACCGCCGCATGGAAAAGAGGAACAGCCCAATCCCTCCCAATGTGGCGATCGACGAGACAATGAGTCGCAACGACAGGGGCTCCGCCAGAAGAACGCCTCCGGCGATCGCGGTGATGGCAGGCACGCTCAACTGCATCGTCGATGCACTGGTCGCCGTGATCTCGCGAACCACCGTATACCAGATGATGTAGCCGACTCCCGAAGTGACTGCGCCGGACGCAGCTGCGCACAAGGCCCCAATCGTGTCGATGGAGAAGTAGTCACTCCATGCCAGGCTTACGACGACGGCGATAGGCAGGGCACGAATGAAATACCCGGCGTTCGTCGCAATCGGATCACCACGACTCCTTCCGAGCAGTGAGTACGTCCCCCACGCCAGCCCCGATCCAATCATGAGAATCGCTGCTCCGTACGGTGGCGCCGCTAGTCCCGGCAACAGCAGGGCGACGAGGCCGGCGATGGCGATCACTATGCCGAGAACTTGTGGACCTCGGAATCGCTCGCCAATCCAGACGCCATAACCAATCATCGCAGCCTGGGCGCCTCCGAACAGCAGCAATGCTCCCGTGCCTGCGGTCAACTTCTCGTAGGCAAACGAAAAAGCGAACGCGTAGGTCACCAAGACGAGGGCGCCCATCCAATCGCCCTGCACCACGGCTCCTGACGCCCGGCAGCGCGCGAAGAGAAGGAGTACCGCGGTTCCCGAGGTCAATCTCAACGTAGTGAACGTAGCCGCGTCAATCGATGTGTCCTTGAGTGCGATACGGCACAGAAGGGAATTTCCCGCAAATGCGACCATCGCGAGCACCGACAGAACGCATATCGTCGCCTTCGATACACGTCCAACGGGCCCGCGCCCTGCAGCCTCGATCGGCGTGCTGCGCAACGACATCAACTATCGCTCCGAGTCCGAAGGCGTGCCGCCACCGCCTGCCGCGTTGCGGTGAATGTGGCAAGAAGCATCAAACTGCGGGATAAACCGACCATCACGCCTCAAATTCGATGCCGCAAGTGCGCGCGGCCGCTTGAATAGTGTTCACGAGCAGCATCGTGACCGTCATAGGCCCCACCCCGCCAGGCACAGGCGTGATGTGGGATGCCTTCTGCCGCACTCCCTCGAAATCGACGTCCCCTACCAGCCGACCGTCCTCCAGGCGGTTGATCCCCACGTCGATGACCACGGCGCCAGTACGCACCATCGGGGCCGTGATGAGGTTGGGCTTTCCTGCCGCGACAACGAGGATATCCGCGAGAATCGTGTACTGGGCGAGGTCGCGGGTCCGAATGTGAGTGATGCTTACCGTCGCTTCCCGCTTCATGAGCATCATCGCCATGGGCTTGCCCACGATGTTGCTCGCTCCGACGACGACGACATTCTGCCCTGCGATAGGAACCCGCGTATGCTCAAGGAGGCACAGCACCCCGTAGGGGGTGCATGGGGGAAAGACCGTGCTGTCGGCCACAAGCGCACCGACATTGTAGAGATTGAATCCGTCGACATCCTTGCGAACGTCGATCGCCTCGATCAGGCGCCGTGTGTTGATGTGCGCCGGGACCGGCAGCTGAACAAGGATTCCATGGATCGAGGGATTCGAGTTCAGCTGCCCGATACGGCCCAGTACCACTTCTTCGGGAGCATCTGCGGAAAACTCGTGAACCTCCGAGTGTATGCCGATCTCCTTGCAGGCCTTGGTCTTGCGGCCGACATACACTCGTGAAGCAGGGTCGTCGCCCACGAGAACAACGGCTAGTCCTGGCACGATGCCGCTGACCGCCAACGTCTCGGCGCGCCCGCGCCACCGCGAGCGCACCTCTTTCGCCACTGCGTTTCCATCAATGATGTTCGCTGTCATCTACGCCTCCGCCTCCGGTCGCCCATCAGGGTGACGCTCAGAACAGCCCGACGATCTTGCCGTCATCGTTCACGTCGATGGAGCAGGCGGAGGGCACCTTCGGCAGGCCCGGCATCGTCATGATGTCGCCGCAGACCATGACGACGAACTCGGCGCCCGCCGCCAGCCGCACCTCCCGGATGTTGACCACGTGGCCGGAGGGCGCGCCGCGCAGCTGCGGGTCGGTGGAGAACGAGTACTGCGTCTTCGCCACGCACACCGGGTAGTGGCCGTAGCCCGACTCCTGGAGCTTCTTGATCTGGCCGCGCACCTTGGAATCGGCGGTGATGTCGGAGGCGCCGTAGATCTTGGTGGCGATGGCCTTCATCTTGTCCCAGAGGGGGAGCGACTCCTCGTAGACGTACTTGAAGTCGTTGGGCTGCTCGCACATCGCCACGACCTCGCGCGCGACGTCGGCCGCGCCCTTGCCGCCGTCGGCCCAGTGGCGCGCCAGCACCACCTTGGCGCCGTGGTGGGCGAGCTTGTCCATGAGAAGCTTCACCTCCGCGTCGGTGTCCTCGGTGCGGTGGTTGATCGACACCACGCAGGGCAGGCCGTAGTTGTTGCGGATGTTGTTCACGTGCCGCTCGATGTTGGTGATGCCCTTCTCGAGCGCGGCGAGGTTGGGCTTGCCCAGCTCCTTCACGTCGATGCCGCCGTGGAACTTGAGGGCGCGGATGGTGGCCACGAGGACCACGGCCGAGGGCCTCAGGCCCGCCTTGCGGCACTTGATGTCGATGAACTTCTCAGCGCCGAGGTCCGCGCCGAAGCCGGCCTCCGTCACGACGTAGTCGCCGAGCTTGAGCGCCGTCCGCGTGGCGAGCACCGAGTTGCAGCCGTGGGCGATGTTGGCAAACGGGCCGCCGTGGATGAAGGCGGGCGAGTGCTCGAGCGTCTGCACGAGGTTGGGGGCGAGCGCGTCCTTGAGGAGGGCGGCCATCGCGCCGTGGGTCTTGAGTTCCTTCGCGAGGATCGGCTTCTGGTCCTTCGTGTAGCCGCACACGATGTTGCCCAGCCGCTCCTTCAGGTCCTTGACGGAGGTGGCCAGGCAGAAGATGGCCATCACCTCGGAGGCCACCACGATGTCGAAGCCATCCTCGCGCGGGAAGCCGTTGGCCGGCCCCCCGAGGGACACGGTGATCTCGCGCAGCGCCCGGTCGTTCATGTCCATCACCCGCTTCCAGGCGATGCGGCGCACGTCGAAGCCCAACTCGTTGCCGTGGTTGATGTGATTGTCGATCATCGCCGCGAGCAGGTTGTTGGCGAGCGCGATCGCATTGAAGTCGCCGGTGAAGTGCAGGTTGATGTCCTCCATCGGGACCACCTGGGCGTAGCCGCCGCCCGCCGCCCCGCCCTTCATGCCGAACACCGGCCCCAGCGAGGGCTCGCGCAGGCAGATCACCGCCTTCTTGCCGATGTGGTTCAGCGCGT
>DAORTX010000178.1:0-5044 GCA_035432885.1 Usitatibacteraceae bacterium | reverse complement strand
CGTGATCTGCATCACCGAGGGCATCCCGGTGCGCGACATGATCCGCACGCGCGACAGGATGCGGGGCAAGAACACGCTCCTGCTCGGCCCCAACTGCCCGGGCACCATCACGCCCGAGGAGATCAAGATCGGGATCATGCCCGGCCACATCCACAAGAAGGGGCGGATCGGCGTCGTCTCGCGCTCGGGCACGCTCACCTACGAGGCGGTCGGGCAACTCACCACTTTGGGGCTCGGGCAGTCCTCCGCCGTCGGCCTCGGCGGCGACCCGGTGAACGGCCTGAAGCACATCGATCTCCTGCGGCTCTTCAACGACGACCCCGACACCGATGCCGTCATCATGATCGGCGAGATCGGCGGATCGGACGAGGAGAACGCAGCCCAGTGGGTGAAGGCGAACATGAAGAAGCCGGTGGTGGGCTTCATCGCAGGCGTCACCGCCCCGCCCGGCAAGCGCATGGGCCACGCGGGCGCGATCATCTCCGGCGGCAAGGGCACGGCGCAGGAGAAGCTCGCGGTGATGGAAGCCTGCGGCATCAAGGTGACGAAGAACCCCGCCGAGATGGGCAAGCTCCTCAAGTCGGTTCTCTAGGCGGTCGCCTCTCCCCCGGGGAGAGGATCGGGGGAAGGGCATGAAGCAGCCATTCCTGCAGGCGCTGGCGCCCGAGGCGAAGGATCTGCTGCTCGCCGCGGCGCGCCCGGTCTCCTTCCTGAGGGGCACCACGCTCGTTCGCCACGGCGAAATCGCCCGCGGCGCTTTCGTCCTGCGCGAGGGCGCCGCCGAAGCGCGCGTGTTCGCGCCGGGGGGAGAGTGCATCGTGGTCGCGCGCCTCGGTGCGGGCGACATCTTCGGCGAAATGGCGCTCGTGGAGGCCGGCACCTGCACCGCCACGGTCGTGGCGACGGCGAACGTGGACGGCTGGTTTCTCGCCTTCGAGGATTTCCGCGCCGTCGTCCTGCAGCGCCAGCGTGCCGCGCGGGAACTGCAGCACGCGGTGACGCTCGTTCTCGCGGAGCGCCTCAGGGCGCTGAACCAGCGGCTGGCAGCGCTTCCCTCGCCGGAAGACCGCCCCATGCGGGCGGCGGGCGCGGGCCCGCTCGAGGGCGTCACGCGCTCGCGCCGGGCGGCGTTCGATCTCCCGGCCTTCCTGCCGCGCCTCGCCTTCTTCGATCACTTCCCCGCGAACGAGATCGACGAGGTCGTTTCCGCCGCGCACATCCTCGAGGCGCCGCGCGGCGCGATGCTGCACGCGCCCGGCAGCCCCGCCGAGGCGGTGTTCATCGTCGCGCGCGGCGCGGTGGAAGTGCTGCGTCCGGTGAGCGGCCAGGAGCGCCGCGTGGCTGTCCTGGGCCCCGGCAGGCCCCTGGGTTTCATGGGCGTGCTGCTCGGCACGACGCACGGCTCCCACGCCTGGGTGCGCGAGGATTCCACGATCCTCGAGATCCCGGCGGAGCAATTTCGCGGACTCTACTTCGGGGAAGGGGCTTCGGGGTCGCGCGTTCGCGCCGCGGTGCAAAGGAGCATGCTCGTTTCGCTCGGGCGCACGAACCGCGCGCTCACGCGACTGGCGACCCACGCCAGGCTGGCGGAACGGCACGGCGAAGCCGAGCTGCTCGAGGCAGCCGGCGCGGCACAGTTCTGGACGGAGAAGGCGCCGGCGCCGGCCTGATGCAGTCCCGTGCCGGACGGCCGAACGAAGCGCGAATGCGCGTTGCGAGGAGTCAGTCGAGATGGCGAAGAGCGACTTCGGGCCGGCCGTCGCGAATCGCCGCGTGCAGGATCGCGTACTCGGGAACTTCCACCCAGGACGCCACGTCGCGCGTGAGCGGCTCGGAGGCCACGAGGATCGAATCGGCGGCCTTGGCCCCGCCGACCATCTTCCATTCGCCGTCGTGCAGGCCGTAGTCGCGGCCCAGGGTGTACCACAGGCTCACGAAGCGCAGGTTCGACTCGTGCAGGCGCGCGGGATCGTCGGTCGGATAGCGGCCGAAGTCGAAGCAGTAGCGCGCCGCCACGATCTGGGTGCCGTCGGTGACGAAGAGATTCGCCGCGGAGGAAACGTCGATCCCGAGTGCGGCGCGCTCGCGGCGGATGATGGCGAGCGCCCGGGCGACGGCTTCCACCAGTTCCTCGCCGGAAGGCGGGGCGAACGGATCGCGCAGCCCGGCGAGGATGAGGGCGTAGATCCATTCGCTGTCGGTGGTTCCGCGCACGTGCCGCGCGAGGGATGCCGGCACGTGGGCGGCGAGGGCGGGCCGGAGATCCGCGAAGCGCGCCAGATCGCCGTTGTGCGCCATCACGACCGGCGAGCCGGGAAACTGGAAGGGATGGACGTTCGCGAGCGAGATGTCCACCGCGGTGCTGTAGGCCACGCCGCGCACGTGGGCGAGGACCACGCTGGCCTCGACCTTCTCCGCGAGGCTCTTCAGGTTGCGGTCGAAGACCGGCAGCCCCGTCGATCCGTAGGACCAGGGCTTGCCGGGCTCGCGCGAGCCCGGGTCCCAGGCGCGCATGCCGAATCCCGCGAGGTTCAGCATGTGCAGCATCTTCGGCATGTAGCTCTGCCGCACCAGCGCGGAATCGGGCTGGTAGAGGAGGTTGTCCAGGAGGACGGGCTCGCCGAAGTAGAGGAGGGCGCGGCACATGAGGCGCATTCTAGAGCAGGCCCGGTGTGCCCCGGGCTGTCCTGCCCCTTGACTCGGGTCAAGCCCAAACCCCCCCTGCTTTCAGTAGTCTAATGGCCTGATACCCGGCCCTCGCCCCCGAGCGAGGCCACGCCACCCCGGGCCGCCAGCCAAGCCGGCCCCGCGACGACCACCAAGAGCACGCCATGAACGACCGCGTCGCCATTCCGATGGCGAAGATCCGCAAGGCCCGCCCCACGCCGAAGGGCCGCGCCGTCGACCCCGTCGCCCGGGAGGAAATCGCCGCGCTGCTCGGGCAGGCGCCGTGCGCCCCCGAGTACCTGGTCGAGAACCTGCACAAGGTCCAGGACCGCTTCGGCAGCCTCGCCGCCGCCCATCTCGCCGCCCTCGCCGAGGCGATGAAGCTCTCCCAGGCGGAGGTCTTCGAGGTCGCGACCTTCTACCACCACTTCGACGTGGTGAAGGAAGGCGAGTCGGCACCGCCGGCGATCACCGTTCGCGTCTGCGAAACGCTGTCCTGCAAGATGGCCGGCGCGCACGATCTTCTCGAGAGGCTCGCGAAAACCCTCGGCCCGAAGGTTCGCGTGGTCGGCGCGCCCTGCATCGGCCGCTGCGCCGAGGCGCCGGCGGTGTGCGTCGGCCGGAACGCCTTCGGCCACGCGAGCGTGGAGGGCGTCACTGCGGCGGTGAAGGCGGGCGACACGACAGCCCCGAAGACTTCCCACATCGGCTACGCCGACTACCGCAAGTCCGGCGGCTACGCGCTCCTCGCGGAGTGCCTCGCCGGCAAGCGCGACCTCGAGACGGTCCTGAAGACGATGGAAGATGCCGGGCTGCGCGGGCTCGGCGGCGCGGGCTTTCCGACGGGGCGCAAGTGGCGGATCGTGCGCGCCGAAGCCGGTCCGCGCTACATGGCCGTCAACATCGACGAGGGCGAGCCGGGCACGTTCAAGGACCGCCATTTCCTCGAGCGCGATCCGCACCGCTTCCTCGAAGGCATGCTGGTGGCGGCCTGGGCGGTCGGCATCGGCAAGATCTGGATCTACCTTCGCGACGAATACCATGCCTGCCGCGAAGCGCTCGAGCGCGAGATCGCGGCACTCCAGGCCGATCCGCCGGGACCGCTTCCGGAGATCCACCTTCGCCGCGGCGCGGGCGCCTACATCTGCGGGGAGGAGTCCGCGATGATCGAGTCGATCGAAGGCAAGCGCGGCATGCCGCGGCTGCGCCCGCCCTATGTCGCGCAGGTGGGCGTCTTCGGCCGGCCGACGCTGGAGCACAACTTCGAGACGCTTCACTGGGTGCGCGAGATCCTGGAGAAGGGAGCCGACTGGTTCGCCTCCCAGGGCCGCCACGGACGAAAGGGGCTCAGGTCCTTTTCCGTCTCGGGCCGCGTGAAGAAGCCCGGCGTGCACGTGGCGCCGGCCGGCATCACCGTGAAGGAGCTCATCGCCGAATACTGCGGCGGCATGCTGGAGGGCCACGGGTTCTACGCCTACCTGCCGGGCGGCGCCTCGGGCGGGATCCTTCCCGCGTCGATGGGCGACATCCCGCTCGACTTCGACACGCTCCAGCCGCACGGCTGCTTCATCGGTTCGGCCGCGGTGATCGTGCTTTCGAACCAGGACAAGGCGCGCGACGCCGCGCTCAACATGATGCGTTTCTTCGAGGACGAGTCCTGCGGCCAGTGCACGCCCTGCCGCGTGGGAACCGCGAAGGCCGCGGTCCTCATGGAGGCGCCGAAATGGGATGCGCCGCTGCTCGAGGAGCTTTCCCAGGCAATGGCCGATGCTTCCATCTGCGGCCTCGGGCAGGCCGCACCCAACCCGATCCGCTGCGTGATCAAGCATTTCCCCCACGAGGTCTGACATGAAGATGAACGAACCCGTCGGGAAGGCGGCCGTCATCGACTTCAAGCTGAACGGCGAGACCGTCTCCGCCTTCGAGGGCGAGACCATCCTCCAGGCGGCGGCGCGCCACGGCGTGGAGATCCCGCACCTCTGCTACCGGGAGGGCCTGCGCCCCGACGGCAACTGCCGTGCCTGCATGGTGGAGATCCAGGGCGAGCGCGTGCTGGCGCCGTCCTGCTGCAGGAATCCCGCGAAGGACATGGAGGTCTCGAGCGTCTCCGCGCGCGCCGTGCACTCGCAGAAGCTGGTTCTCGAGCTCCTGAAGAGCGACGCTCCCGCCGCGGATCTCAAGCCCGGTGGAAACGAGCTTCGCCAGTGGAGCGAGCGGCTGGGCATCGGCAAGCCGCGCTTCGCCGCGCGCCGCCAGCCCGCCGCCGACGCCTCGCACCCGGCGATGTCGGTCGATCTCGACGCGTGCATCCAGTGCACCCGGTGCGTGCGCGCCTGCCGCGAGGAGCAGGTGAACGACGTGATCGGCTACTCGTGGC
>DAORTX010000177.1:0-5066 GCA_035432885.1 Usitatibacteraceae bacterium | reverse complement strand
AACCAGTGACCCCTCCCGTGTGAAGGGAGTGCTCTACCGCTGAGCTAATCGCCCGCATCAATGGCCTCGCGGGCCACGAAAACCACGAATTCTCGCATGTCGCCGGACCCGTGGTCAAACGCCTCCCGGCGCCGGCGGCGCCCGGCCCATGTCCGGGAGCCGGTGCGCGATCCCCTTGTGGCAGTCGATGCACGTCTTCTCGCCGGCGGCGAGCGCCGTCGAGTGCTGGCCCTGGGCGCGCTGGCTCTGCCGCGTGAAGTCCATGGAGGCGAAGTCGTGGCAGTTGCGGCACTCGAGCGAGTTGTTCGCCTTGAGGCGCGCCCACTCGTGCTGCGCGAGCTCCAGGCGCTTGGCCACGAACTTCTCGCGCGTGTCGATGCTGCCGAAGATCTTGCCCCATACCTCCTTGGATGCCTGCATCTTGCGGGCGATCTTGTCCGTCCAGTCGTGGGGCACGTGGCAATCGGGGCAGGTCGCGCGCACGCCGGAGCGGTTGGCGTAGTGGATGGTGGGCTTGAGCTCCTCGAACACGTTGTCGCGCATCTCGTGGCAGGAGACGCAGAAGCGCTCGGTGTTCGTGAGCTCGAGCGCGGTGTTGAAGCCGCCCCAGAAGACGATGCCGGCGAGGAACCCGCCGACGGTGAGGAAGCCCAGGCTGTGGAACCGGCTCGGCGAGGAGACGACGCGCCACCAGCCGGCGAGCCGCGCGCGGGCCGCGGCGATCATCGCGCCCCCTTCCTCGCGCCCGCGACGCCGTAGAAGTCGCGGAAGTCGTTGCGCACCGGCAGCTTCGCGTCGGTCTGCACGACGTGGCACTGCGTGCAGAAGTAGCGGCGCGGCGAGATCTCGTTGCGCATGGTGCCGTCGCGGTCCTGGTAGTGCGTGACGCTCACCATCGGCGCCTGGCTTTCGCCCGTGCGGTCGCGCCCGTGGCAGCTCATGCACTTGTTGAACGACAGGTCGAGCTGGTAGTTGTCGATCTGGTGGGGGATGAGCGGCGGCTGCATCGGGTAGGCGCGGGTCCTGCGCTGGTCGTCGTTCACGATCTTCGGGAAGGGCGGCGGCGAGGCCTCCGTGTCGAGCGGGGCGGGCCCGCGCAGCCCGTTGGCCAGCGCGGGCGCGGGCTGCGCGGCCGCGAGCGCGCACCAGCCGGAGAGGACGAGCGCGGCGAGAGGGAGGACGCCCGGCTTCATGCCTTGCCTCCCGGCGCCACGGGCACGATCCGCACGGCGCACTTCTTGAAGTCGGTCTGCTTCGAGATGGGGTCGGTCGCGTCGAGCGTGACCTTGTTCACGAGCTGCGAGGCGTCGAACCACGGCACGAAGACGAGCCCGCGCGGCATACGGTTGCGCCCGCGGGTCTCCACGCGCGTTCGGATCTCGCCGCGCCGCGAGACCACGCGCACCTCGGTGCCGCGGCGCACGCCGAGCGCCTGGGCGTCGTCGGGGTGCATGAACACCACGGCGTTGGGGAAGGCGCGCTGCAGTTCCGGGATGCGGCCCGTCATCGATCCGGAGTGCCAGTGCTCCAGCACCCGGCCGGTCACGAGCCAGTACGGATACTCCTTGTCCGGGGATTCCGGCGGCGGCTCCCAGGGCAGCGCGATGATGTAGGCGCGGTGGTCGGGGTTGCCGTAGAAGTCGAAGCCGCTGCCGGCCTTCGCGTAGGGGTCGCTCCCCTCGCGGTAGCGCCAGCGCGTCTCGCGGCCCTTCACCACCGGCCAGCGCAGCCCCCGGGCGCGGTGGTAGTCGTCGAAAGGGGCGAGGTCGTGGGCGTGGCCGCGCCCGAAGGCCGCGTACTCCTCGAAGAGCCCCTTCTGCACGTAGAAGCCGAAGGCCTTCGTCTCGTCGTTGTCGTAGCCGGATTCGACCTCCCCCGCGGGGAACCGGTCGACCTGACCGTTGCGGAAGAGCACCTCGAAGAGCGTCTTGCCGCGGTACTCCGGCTTCTTCGCGAGCAGGTCGCGCGGCCACGTCTCGTCCACCTTGAGCCGCTTCGAGAACTCCAGCAACTGCCACAGGTCCGAGCGCGCCTCGCCCGGCGCGCGCACGAGCTGGTGCCAGAACTGCGTGCGCCGTTCCGCGTTGCCGTACGCGCCCTCCTTTTCCACCCACATCGCCGCGGGCAGCACCAGGTCCGCGGCCTGCGCGGTGATGGTCGGGTAGGCGTCGGAGACGACGATGAAGTTGTCCGGGTGGCGGAAGCCGGGCAATCCCTCCTCGTTGAAGTTGGCCGCGGCCTGCAGGTTGTTGTTCACCTGCACCCAGTAGAAGTTGAGCTTGCCGTCGCGCAGCATGCGGCTCTGCAGGACCGCGTGGTAGCCGGGATCGGGCTGGATCGTGCCGGGTGGCAGCTTCCAGATGCGCTCGGCCTCGGCGCGGTGCTTCGGGTTCGCCACCAGCATGTCGGCGGGCAGGCGGTGCGAGAATGTGCCCACCTCGCGGGCCGTTCCGCACGCCGAGGGCTGGCCGGTGAGGGAGAACGGGGAGTTGCCGGGGGTCGAGATCTTGCCGGTGAGCAGGTGCAGGTTGTAGACGAGGTTGTTGGCCCACACGCCGCGGGTGTGCTGGTTGAAGCCCATGGTCCAGAACGACACCACCTTCACCTTCGGGTCGGCATAGAGCTCGGCGAGCGCCACGAGCCTGGCCACCGGCACCCCCGACAGGCGCGAGGCGTGCTCGGCCGTGTACGGCTTCACGTAGGCCCGGAACTCCTCGAACGTCATGGGCGACATCTCGTTGGCGCGCGCGGCGTTCCTCGCCTTCCTTTCCAGCGGGTGCGCGGGCCTCAGCCCGTAGCCGATGTCCTCCGTGCCGCGCTTGAAGGCGCAATGGCGGTCGACGAAGTCGCGGTTCACGCGGCCCGTCTCGATCACATGCCGGGCGATGAAGTTGAGGATGGCGAGGTCCGCCTGCGGCTTGAACACGATGGGCAGGTCGGCGAGGTCGAAGCTGCGGTGCTCGAAGACGGAGAGCACGGCCACCTTCACCCCCTTCGTCGACAGCCGCCGGTCCGTCACCCGCGACCAGAGGATGGGGTGCATCTCGGCCATGTTCGAGCCCCACAGCACGAAGGCGTCGGCGGCCTCGATGTCGTCGTAGCAGCCCATCGGCTCGTCCATGCCGAAGGTGCGCATGAAGCCCATGACGGCCGACGCCATGCAATGGCGCGCGTTGGGGTCGATGTTGTTGGAGCGCAGTCCCGCCTTGAGGAGCTTGTTGGCGGCGTAGCCCTCCCAGATCGTCCACTGCCCCGAGCCGAACATGCCCACCGCGGAGGGCCCTCCGCGGCGCAGGGCGGCGCGGCACTTCTCGGCCATCACCTCGAAGGCCTTGTCCCAGGAGACGGGCGCGAACTCGCCGTTCTTGTCGAAGCGCCCGTCCTTCATGCGCAGCAGCGGGCGCGTGAGGCGGTCCTCGCCGTAGAGCACCTTGGACAGGAAGTAGCCCTTGACGCAGTTGAGCCCGCGGTTCACCTCGGCCTGCGGGTCGCCGTGGGTGGCGACGATGCGGTTGTCCTTGACGGCAACGGTCACGCCGCAACCCGTGCCGCAGAAGCGGCAGGGGGCCTTGTGCCACTTGGTGCCCGCGGCGGCGGAATCGGTGATCACGTTCGACTGCCCCTCGGCCGGCAGCCCGGCCGCGGAGGCGGCGACCGCGATCGCGGTCTGGCGGATGAAGTCGCGACGGTCCAGGTTCATGGTGGCTCCTCAGGTTTCCGGCAGGTCCTCGGAATGCTGGTAGGCGAGCTGCAGCGACACGAGCCCCGGCACCGCGCGCAGCGCCTCGATGGCGGCGAGCACTTCGCGGGAGCTCCCGCGCTCCACGAGCAGCACCAGCCGGCCGCCCGGGTCGGCGCGGGAAACCTCGGCGAGCCCGGCGCCGGAGATCGCGTGGACCACGCCGTCCAGCGCTTCCGGGTGGCAGCGCCCGACGCAGCTCGCGAGGTGGATGCCGCTCACGCGCCCGCTCCCGGAGCCGCGATCGCGCCGGCCGGGCAGGCCGGGACGCAATCGCCGCAGGAGGTGCATCGGCCCGCGTCGACGAGCGGGCGCGGAACCCCGCCGGGCCCCCACGAGAAGGCGATCGCCGCCTCGCCGCAGGCGTCCCGGCAGCTGTGGCAGACGATGCCGCGCGCGGCGAGGCAGGCCTCCCCGATGCGGATGCCCGCGCCGCGCCCGGCCGGAGCGCCGCGCAGGAACGCCCGGCGGGCAGGAGAGGGCGCGCTCATCCGGTCGGTGGCCCGGCGAAGAGCTGCCAGATCCAGACGGCGAAGCCGTAGCCGGAGACCACGAGCACGGCCACGACCGGGGCCATCACCACGGTGAGGAACAGGAAGGCGTTTCGCTCGGACGCGCGGGCTTCGCGGTCTTCGGCCTGCATCGGAGGCTCCCGGGGATGTAACTAAGACCGTTACACTTTACCTCCATTCGCGCCTCCGGGGAGAGTCCCCGCGGCGTGCGGCCCTTCGGCCGGGCCGTCTACAATGGCGATCCCTCGTCCCGCTTCCCGCCATGATCCGCACCCGCTTCGCCCCCAGCCCCACGGGCTACCTCCACATCGGCGGCGCCCGCACGGCGCTCTTCTGCTGGGCCTTCGCCCGGCGCCACGGCGGGAAGTTCATCCTGCGCGTGGAGGACACCGACCAGGAGCGCTCCACGCAGCAGTCCGTGCAGGCGATCCTCGACGGGCTCTCGTGGCTCGGCATCGACTGGGACGAGGGACCCTTCTTCCAGATGCAGCGCCTGGCGCGTTACCGGGAGGCGGCCGAGCGGCTGCTGCGCGAGGGCAAGGCCTACCGCTGCTACTGCACGAAGGAGGAGCTGGACGCCATGCGCGAGGCGCAGGTCGCCCGCGGGGAGAAGCCGCGCTACGACCGGCGCTGGCGCGATTCCGTGGAAACCCCGCCTGGCGGGCGCCCCGCCGTGATCCGCTTCAGGAACCCGCTCGACGGCGCGGTCACCTGGAACGACCTCGTGAAGGGGCCGGTGACGGTGTCCAACGACGAGCTGGACGACCTCGTGCTCCTGCGCGGCGACGGCGTGCCCACCTACAACTTCGGCGTGG
>DAORTX010000176.1:0-5107 GCA_035432885.1 Usitatibacteraceae bacterium | reverse complement strand
GCGCCGGCCTCGATCATCCGCATCGTGTCGCCCAGGCTGCGGATGCCGCCGGAGGCCTTCACGCCGAGGGACGGGCCGACGGTCTTGCGCATGAGGCGAACGGCCTCCACGGTCGCGCCGCCGGCGGGGTGAAAGCCCGTCGAGGTCTTCACGAACGCCACGCCCGCCTCGACACCGAGCCGGCACGCGAGAACGATCTCCGCCTCGGTGAGCGCCGCGGATTCGATGATCACCTTCACCGGAATGCCCGGGACCGCCTGCACCACCGCAGCCATGTCGGCCATCGTCACGGCCGCGTGCCCGCTGCGGAGCGCGCCGATGTTCATCACCATGTCGATCTCGGTCGCCCCTTGCGACACCGCCAGCGCCGCCGCGCGCGCCTTGACCTCGCCCTGATCGCAGCCGTGCGGAAAGCCGACCACGCTCACCACGCCCACGCCGGTTCCGGCGAGCAGCTCGGCAGCCAGCGGCACCCAGCAGGGCTGCACGCAGTAGTACCCGCCGCCCCAACCCCGCACCACGTCGCCTCCCGCGCGGATGTCCTTCTCCAGCGCCTCGGGCTTCAGGACGGAATGGTCGAGCAGGCGAATCATCTCCTCGCGGTTCATGGCGATCTTCCTTGGCGGGTTGCGCGCAATCGCGCGAGGCGGCTCTCCAGCGACGCGATGAGCGCGGCTTCGTCCGAAAACTCCGGCGTCGTGTCGGGAAGACCCAGGTAGTACACGACCAGCGCGGGCGAGTCGGCCGCGGCCGGTTTCGCGCTCGCGTAGAGCTTCACGTCGGTGCGCGGGAAATCCCCGAAGCGGCTGCGGGGCGTGCGAACGTCGACGGCGCCCGCGGAATTCGCCCGCTCCAGGATCACGCGCGACTGGCCGCCGAAGGGATCGGTGCCCGTCACCGAGAAGGCGGGATACTTCGACTCGTCTCGACGGACGCGCAGCACCACCATCGTGTTCGCCTCCGTGGTTCCGCGAAGCACCGCCCACGCCACCGCCACGCCATCGGTCTCGAAAGCGTCGCTGCTGCCGTGGACCTCGCGCGCGCCCTCGGCAGCGAGGACATTCGCGAACGCGCCGAGCGCAACGACGGCGCCTAGGCCGCGGACAATGGCAGCAATGCCGGATCGCGTCACGCCTTCTCCCCCGCGAGCAAGGGAATCTCGCGTTCCGTGAAGTCCACCGCGACCGCCGCCCCCTCCTTCAGGATCGCGCGCGGGCCGGCGTCGTAGCGCACCACCTGCAGCATCTCGCCCTCGCAGCGAACAAGGTATTCGATCTTCTCGCCGAGAAACATGCGGCCCGCGACGACACCCTTGGGCAAATGCCCGAACCCCTCCGCGGGACGAAGATCGATCGCCTCCGGTCGCAGCACGAGCTTCACGCCGTCTCCGGCACGAACCCCCGCAGGAGGATTCGCGATCGCGATGCGCTTTCCCAGCACCGTGATGTCCGCCGTGCCGCCGCCGATCGCCTCGACCTTCCCTGCCACGAGGTTCACCCGCCCGATGAACTGCGCGACGAAGGGAGTCGCCGGCCGGAAGTAGAGATCCTCCGCGCTGCCTTCCTGCACGATGGAGCCCTGGTTCATCACCGCGATCCGGTCCGAGACCGCCATCGCCTCTTCCTGGTCGTGGGTGACGTAGACGGTGGTGATGGCAAGCCGGCGCTGGAGATCGCGGATCTCGTGTCGCATCTGCACGCGAAGCTTGGCGTCCAGGTTGGAGAGCGGCTCGTCGAAGAGAAGCACCCGCGGCCGGATCACGATGGCGCGCGCAAGGGCCACCCGCTGCTGCTCGCCGCCCGAGAGCTGGTTCGAGAACTGCTGCTCGTAGCCCGCGAGACCCACGAGTTCGAGCACCTCGCTCACCGCTTTCGCCACCGCGGGCGCCGGGTCGTTTCGCACGCGAAGCCCGTAGGCCACGTTCTCGAAGATCGACAGGTGCGGGAAGAGCGCGTAGTTCTGGAACACGAAGCCGATGTTGCGCTCGTTGGCGAGCTGGTCGGTGACGTCCTCGCCGCCGATGCGGATCCGCCCGCCGTCGGGGCGTTCAAATCCGGCAATCATCCGAAGGGTCGTGGTCTTCCCGCAGCCCGAGGGCCCGAGAAGCGTCACGAATTCGCCGGCCGCGACATCGAGCGTCACGTCGCGGGCGGCGTACACCTCGCCCTTCACGCGGTGCTCGTAGCGCTTCGAGACGCCTTCGACTTTCACACCCACCGCTTCGGTCCTCACGCCGTTCATCCTCCCAGGAGACTCGTCACCGGCGCCGCCCCCGGCGCGCGGAAAAAGCGAAGCAGGCGGCTGATGGCCGCGATCACGATGAAGACGACCGCGATCACGAACACCGAGAACGCCGCGGCCGGCCCCAGCGAGA
This sequence comes from Usitatibacteraceae bacterium, assembly GCA_035432885.1. Taxonomy (GTDB): domain Bacteria; phylum Pseudomonadota; class Gammaproteobacteria; order Burkholderiales; family Usitatibacteraceae; genus FEB-7. Next base: position 2,733 of record DAORTX010000176.1, on the reverse strand, counting down.
GCTCCGTGATGTTCTCCAGGATCTTCACCGTGATGAGCGTCCAGCTGATGGAGACCAGGAATATCGTCGCGCTGATCGCCGTCATCGAGCGGATGAAGACGACTCCCAGCCCGGCGAAGAAAGCGGGCACGATCAGCGGAAGCGTGACGCGGCGAAACGTCGTGCCGCTCGCCGCCCCCAAACCCTGGGAAGCCTCCTCGAGGCTGCGGTCGATCTGCTGCAGGAGCGCGATCGTGGTGCGGATGCCCGTCGGCCCGTAGCGGAAGATGTAGCAGGCGATGATCACGAGCGCGGTGCCCGCCAGCTCGAACGGCGGATCGTTGAAGGCGATCAGGTAGGCGATGCCGACGATGGTGCCGGGCAGCGCGTAGTTGATCATCGAGACCACTTCCATCGAGCGGCGCCCGATGAAGGCCTTGCGCACCACGAGGTAGCCCAGGAGCACGCCGTAGAGGCCGCCGAGCGGCATGCCGACGCCGGCGATGATCAGCGTGTCGTGGATCGCCTTCCAGCCTTCGGTGAAGATGACCTTGTAGTGGCGAAGGGTGAACGCATGGTTCGCCCCCAGGGCCTCGACGAGCGAGGCGTAGAGCAGCAGCGCATACAAATAGACGATGGTGAGCGTCACCGCCGCGCAGCCCGCGACGAGGAGCCAGCGCACGCCCGGGGCCACGCTGTCGAAGGGCGCCTGCCCCGCGCCCTTGCCGGTGACGGTCACGTAGAAGCGCTGGCTCACCCAGTAGCGCTGCAAGACGAACACCACGATCGCCGGGACCAGCAGCGCGAAGGAAAGCACGGCGCCGCCCCGCAGGTCGAACATCCCGGTGATCTGCAGGAACGCCTGCGTCGGCAGCACCGGAAAGCTGTTGCCCGCGAGGATCAGGGGCGTGGCGAAATCGGCGAGCGACGCGGCGAAGAGCAGCAGGAAGGAATTCGCGAGCCCCGGGATGCAAAGCGGCATCGTCACGGTGCGAAAGACGCGCCACCGGGAAGCGCCCAGGCTCATCGCCATCCCCTCGATGTTGGAATCGATCGCGGCGAGGATCGGGCGCAGCGCCAGGTAAGCGATGGGAAAGTAGGTGAGCGCTTCCGAAAAGAGCGTGCTGCTCATCCCGTAGACGGTCGCCCCCTTGATGCCGAGAAGCTCGTAGGTGATGAGCCCCTTCGGGCCGAAGGAGAAGATCATCGCGATCGCCGTGGTGAAGGGCGGCGAAACCAGCGGCAGCAGCACGGCCGCGTCGATCAGGGTGAGGAGCCAGCGCGGCAGCCGGCTCCTCGCCACGGTGAAGGCGAAGAGAAAACCCATCGCCGTGCCGAGAAGGCCCACGAGCGTGCCCAGCAGGAGGCTGTTCCAGAAGGCGCGGATCTGGTGCCGGTCGCCCAGCACGGCGCCGATGCCGGCGAAGGAAAAGGTCGCGCCGTCCCAGAAGATCCGCAGGAACAGCATCGCCAGCGGAAAGACCACGAACAGCGCGAGCAGCAGCCACAGCGACAGCACGGCGAGAGAGAGCGCCGGGTCCTGGCGGACACGGGCCCAGGCGCGCAGCGCGCCCCCGCCGGCTGCCACGCTCGCCACGGCGGATCAGGTCACGGATTCAGGACTTCGGCGATCCAGCGCTCCACCACGCGCTTGCGGTTGGCGCCCGCGTACTCGGCATCGATCGGGAAGATCTTCGCGTCCTTCAGCACTTCGGCGAGGCTCGCCTCCGGTGCCACGTCCGGGTGCGCGGGCAGGAAGTTGATCTTGTGCTTGGCGAAGAGCGACTGCATCGCCGGCGAACTCGCCCAGTCGATGAGCTTCTTCCCCGCCGCGGGGTTCTTCGCACCCTTCACCAGCGCGATCGCTTCCGCCGCCGTGCCGATGCCTTCCTTCGGGAAGCTGATCACCACGTCGTAGCCCTTGGCCTTGGTGTCCAGCGCATCGACGATGAAGAAGATGCCGCCGCCCGCCTGCCCGAGCCCCACGGGGAGCGTGCCGCCGCCGCCGCTCTTGGTGTAGATCTGCACGTTGGGGCGCAGCTTCTTCAGGTACTCGAAGGCCTTGTTCTCGTCGCGGCCGTTGACTTCCAGCACGGAGAAGATCCGCGTGACGGCGGTGCCCGAGGTGCGCGCATCGGCCATCTGCAGCATGTTCTTGTAGGCCGGGTTCAGGAGGTCGTTCCAGGAGGCGGGGGGCTTCAAGCCGTTTTCCTTGAGGAACTTGGCGTTGGTCATGAAGACCAGGGGGTCGTCGGCGATGGCGACCCATTGCCCGTCGGCGTGGCGGAAGCGCGGGGCGAGCTTGTCGTAGGTCGGCGGCTTGTAGGCCTCGAAGATGCCTTCCTTGATGCCCGCGGAGTGGGTCTCGACGGGCCCGCCGAAGAGGACATCGACGCGGGGGTTGTTCTTCTCGGCGATGACGCGGGCCAGCGCCTCGCCGGAGGAGAAGCGGACGAAATTCACCTTGATGCCCGTGGCCTTCTCGAATTCCTCGAACATCGGCCGGGCCCAGTTCTCGGGCCAGATCGAGTAGACGTTTACCGTTTCGGCCGCCATCGCGGGCAAGGCGCCCGCCAGGACGAATGCCGACGCTGCGAATGCGGCGCCCACGCGGGTGCCGGCCCGGAACAGCCTTTGGAAGATCTTCATGGAGTTTTCCCTCATGCGTGATCGCGGAGTGCTCTTGCCCCGGTTTCTCGCGGCGCCGGGATCATCGATGACGGTAGCGGCGATTGGGGGGGGCGTCAAGGACGC
>DAORTX010000175.1:0-5165 GCA_035432885.1 Usitatibacteraceae bacterium | reverse complement strand
CGCGCCGACCAGCTTCGGGAAGAGCTTCCCGGGCAGCGTGAAATGGCGCCGGTAGACGCTGCGCAGGAGGTCCTGGCGGGCGACCGGCATGTTCTTCGGGTCTCCCGTGCCGAGGAAGTAGTGGCACTTGTCCGAGCAGGCGCCGCAGTGCACGCAGGAGTCGAGGTAGACGCGAAGCGAGCGGTGCTTGCCCAGCAGTTCGCCCATCTTGCCGATGGCCTTGTCGTGCCAGTCGTCGACGAGGCTTCCGGGGAAGCCCAGCGCCTCCTGCATCTTTTCGTTGGCCGTGTACGGCTTCGAGCCGGCCATGGCATCGGGCAGGAGGGCCGGTGCGACGGGGTACTCGCGGAGCGCGGGGGCGGTGACGTCGGCCATGGCTAGCGGTCGGCCTCCAGCCGCGCCGCCCACTCGGCCAGGTGGCGCTTCTCGCGCGGGTTGTCGATCTGGTTGCGGCCCGGGCTGAAGAAGAGCCCCGGCGCATGCAGGAGCTTCGAGAACGGGAAGACGATCATCAACGCGGCCACGAGTAGGAGGTGGACGGCGAGGATCGGGTCCGCGGGCAGGGGGCGCACCTCGAAGACCATCAGGCCGCGGATGAACGACTTCACCGCGACGATATCGACGTGCGCCACGTACTTCATGGCGAGCCCGCTCGCCGCGATGGCCACCAGGAGCGCCAGCATCAGGTGATCGGAAGGCGTCGAGATGTAGCGGATGCGGTCCACGAGGAAGCGGCGCGCCCAGAGGCCCGCCAGGCCCGCGAGCATCGCGAAACCCGCGTAGACGCCGAAGGGCTGGATCCATGCCACCCAGGCCCACACCGGGTCGGTGGCGTAGCGAAGGTGGCGCGCGAGGACCAGGGCGAGCCCGGCATGGAACATCCAGCCGAGGAGCCAGGTCCAGAGGTTCGCCTTGAACAGGCTTTCGAAGAAGACCACTTCGCGAACCAGCCGAAGCGCCACCCCGCTTCCCGTGGTCGGCGCGGGCGTGGTCGGGATCTTCAGCGGCGCGGGCGTTCCCGCGTACTGCCGGATGCGCCACGCGAGGCCCGCCACGAGGATCGCGGCGGCGGCGTAGTAGAGCCCGGCGAGGATGGCGGCCATCGGGAGGCAGTCGCGGCGGGCGTGGGCCGGAGCCCGCGCCCTGTGGGGGTCAGACGCAGCCGGTCGGCTTCGGCAGTCCCGCGATCTTGCAGGCCTGCTTGGCGGGGCCGTACGGGAAGAGCTCGTAGAGATACTGGTTGCTGCCCTTCTCGGGGCCGAGCTTCTTGCCGATCGCCTTCGTGAGCACGCGCACGGCGGGAGCGATCTGGTATTCGTTGTAGTACTCGCGCAGGAAGTTCACGACCTCCCAGTGGTTCTGGGACATCTCGATCTTCTCGGCCTTGGCGATCTCGCCGGCGAGATCCTCGTTCCACTCCGAGAGATTGACCAGGTAGCCTTCCTCGTCGGTTTCGTAGGACTTTCCATTGACTTCGATGCTGCTCATCGTCTTCTCCTTGTCGAGTTTGGCTTTGGCTTCTGTTTCTTCGTCCGCGCTACAGCCAGGACTGCACGCGGGGATTCTGCGTCACGAGGTCGACGAAGCCCCGGTAGTCGACCGGGACGACGCCGTCCAGGATGGCGCCGGCCCTGGCTCTCGCCTCGAGATCGGGCGCGAGCACGTAGACCTTCACGTCCGCGGCGATCGCCGCACCGAGCCGCGCGGCCGCGACGTGCCCCTTCGTGGCCGCGTAGACCGCGTCCTCGATGAGCAGGACCGCGTGTCCCGGCCGGGCGTGGGCGAGGCAGCTCTCGAGCGTCGAGCGCTCCCCGGGTGATCTGTTGACGATGTGCAGCATCGGTTCGGGCCCTGTCCTCAGAAGCTGATCATCACGTCCATCTCGTCCATCATCGCCGCCATCTGCGCGGCATCCAGGACCTTCACGTCGACGAGGAGATCCTCCTCGGCGAGTCCGCGGGCCTCGAGGGACTCGCGCTCGACGTAGAGCTTCTCGATATCGTACCCCTCGAGCGCGCGATAGGTCGGCGAGAAGTTCTTGGTCTCGATCGCCTTCGTGTTCTGCCCCTTGGCGAGCTGGTAGACCCCGTCGTCGAGGAAGGCGAGGCTCACGTCCTGGTCGAAGGCGGCGCTGATGAGAACCACCTCCAGCCCCTCCAGCGCGTAGACGCTGCCGTAGGGAGCCTTGCGGTTCACGAACAGGAATTTCTTGACGGTGCCGGCCTCGCCCATGTCGCGGCCTCCTATGTCCTGTGCCCGAACGAAATGCGGGCTCGAGTCGGCCGGTGCGCCATTGCCCGCTCCATTCTTCGAAAGTCCGAGTCCATGTCGCTAGTCCCCGAAAACCACCATGCGGTCGGACTGGATGGCCGATTCCACCAGCTGGCCCAGACCGGAGATGCGAAAGCCCTGCGCGAGGTTCTGGTCCACGATGCCGCGCCTCAGTGCCGCGGCCACGCACACCACGAGATCCACGCCGTGGTCCTGCGCGAGCTTCGCCCAGCGCGCGACCACGTTGCGGTCGTCCTGCGGCGGCTCCGTGAGCTTGGTCGCGTTGTTCACCCCGTCGTGGTAGAAGAACACGCGCTCGATCTCGTGGCCGGCTTCCAGCGCGGCCTTGCAGAAGAGATAGGCGCTGTCGCTCGACTGCCGCTGGTAGGGCCCCTCGTTCACCATGACGCCGATTTTCACGTCGGGCTGCCTCTTTTCGGCAAATCGCGAACTACCGACAACGTCGTGTCGGCAGCCGCGCTCATTCCCGCCCCGGAGCAAAACATTCGCCGTGTCATGAGCGCCCTTTCTAGAAGCGGATGTGCGCCGAGGCATTGAGGCTGGAACGCGCGCCACGCCAGTCGTCGATCAGGTATTTCGTGAACGGCAGCCCGGTCTTTTCGAAGAAGCGCGGCCAGCCGATGCGCTCGACCCAATCCGAGAGACGCTCCCAGGGGCGCGCATCGTCCTTGTAGGTGTAGAGGATCTTCTTCACGATCTCGGACACCTCCGGCCAGCGCGGGGGATTGTTGGGAATCCCCGAGGCCACCATCTTCATGAAGGTGGGCTTGCCGCGGGCATTCGAGTTCTTGCCGCCGACCCAGATGGCGAACTTGGAGAACTCCGGATCGTTGATCTGCATCGGCGGGCAAGGCGGGTAGCAGGCGCCGCAGCAGATGCACTTCTTCTCGTCGACCTCCAGCGAGGGCTTGCCGTTCACCAGCGCCGGCCGGATGGCCGCCACCGGGCAGCGCGCGACGACGGCCGGGCGCTCGCAGACGTTGGCCACGAGGTCGTGGTTGATCTTCGGCGGCTTGGTGTGCTGGATGATGATCGCGATGTCCGCCTGCCCGCCGCAGTTGATCTCGCAGCACGAGGTCGACATGTGCACGCGATTGGGCATGTCCTCGCGGATGAACTCGTGGTGCAGGTCGTCCATGAGCGCCTTCACCGCGCCGGAGGCGTCGGTGCCGGGGATGTCGCAGTGCAGCCACCCCTGGGTATGCGCGATCATCGTGACCGAGTTGCCCGTGCCGCCGACCGGGAAGCCGTTCTTCGTGAGCGCCTCGATGAGCGGGGCGACCTTCTTCTCGTCGGCCACCATGAACTCGATGTTCGAGCGGATGGTGAAGCGCACGTGTCCCTCGGCGAACTGGTCGGCCAGGTCGCAGAGCTTCCTGATGGTGTGGACGTCCATCTGGCGCTGCGTGCCGGCGCGAACGCTCCACACCTCGTCGCCCGAGTGGGAGACGTGGTGCAGCACGCCCGGCCGCGGCCGGTCGTGGTACTTCCAGTTGCCGTAGTTCTTGAGCAGCGTCGGGTGCATGTACTGCTTGTTGTCGGGCACGCCCGACTCGATCGCGCGGCGCGGGGTGGCGGTAGCGGTTGCCATGTCGTGGACTCCGGAAGTTCGGTCGTTGGCGGGTTCGGGGCGCGGGCTCAGGCGGCTTGCTGCTTCGCCTTGATCTTCGCGACCTCGTCGTCCCAGCCGTCGGCGCGGACGTAGGGATTCGTGCGGGGCGTGGAAACCATGTTCGCGTCGAACTCGAGGCCCACGCCCTCGATGAAGTTCACCAGGCCGATGCGCTCGATCGTCTCGCCGATGCGCTCGTGCTCCAGGGCGTTCTCGGCGAAGAAATCGACGATCGTCCGGCCCAGCTCGACCAGCTTCTCGCGGTCCTCGTCGGTCTCGAGCTTCATGAACGGCACCACCACGGTGCCCATCAGGTCGCCGATCTTCAGGGTGCGCTTGCCGCCCACGAGGATCGTCGCACCCTTGTCCTTGCCGGGGGCGAGGCCGCCGGTGATCACGTTGATGCAGTGCATGCAGCGCACGCAGTCGCGGTTCTCGATCGCGATCGCCTGGGTGTCGGAGACCTTCACCGCCGAAATCGTCGGGCCTTTCGGCATCTTGTCGGCGTCGACCAGCTGGATCGCCTTCGTCGGGCAGCGGCTCACCACGTCGTTCACGAGGTTGGTCAGGCCCTGCTTCGCGAAATAGGCGCGCGCGAGCTTCTCGTCGGTGCGGATGTTGTCGCGCCACGTGCCGATCACCGCCATGTCCGAGCGCTGGATGGAGTTCATGCAGTCGTTCGGGCAGCCGGAGAACTTGAACTTGAACTTGTACGGCAGCGACGGGCGGTGGATGTCGTCCAGGAAGTTGTTGAGGACCGTGCGGTGCGCGGCACCCTCGTCGTAGCAGGACTGCTCGCAACGCGAGGCGCCGACGCAGGACATCGAGGTGCGCACGGCCGGGCCCGCGCCGCCCAGGTCGAAGCCCAGTTCATTGATCTCGTCGAAGGCGTCCTGCACCTTGTCCGAGCGCACGCCCTGGAACATGATGTCGCCGCTCTGGCCGTGGAAGGCGATGAGGCCGGAAGCGTGGCGCTCCCAGGTGTCGCAGAGCTTCCTGAGGATGGTGGTGTCGTAGTGCATGCCGGGAGGCGGCATCACGCGAAGCGTGTGGAACTCGGCGGCGTCGGGGAACTGCGGCTTGCCGGAGTCATCCTTCAGCTCGGTGAAGCGCGGGATGATGCCCCCGCCGTAGCCGAAAATGCTCACGGTTCCGCCCTTCCAGTACCCTTTCTTGGTCCGGTAGGACGCCTCGAGCTGCCCCATGAGGTCGACCATCATGTCGTTGTCCTTGGCCAGGCGCTTCAGGCCCGTCACGAAGC
>DAORTX010000174.1:1512-5195 GCA_035432885.1 Usitatibacteraceae bacterium | reverse complement strand
AGATGTTGTAGAACCACTCGAGGAAGTCGTTCACCCGGCCGCCCCAGTAGCCGGCGAGCGCGCCCAGCAGGGTGCCGATGAAGGTCGCGCACAGGGCCGCGGACAGGCCCACGAAGATCGAGATCTCCGCGCCCTTCACCGCCTTCTTGAGCACGTCGCGGCCCCACTTGTCGCCGCCGAAGGTGAGGGTCTCGGAGCGCTTGACCTCGGTCACGGCGATCTTCGCCGCGCGCTCCTCCCATTCCTGGTAGCGGGGCGCCAGCGGGTCGATGTCCGACAGGTCCACCGGCTTCGACTGCGTGACCGCGTCCTTGTTGGTGACTTCCTTGGCCTCCAGGTTCTCGGCCCCGGCGAGGAACGCGGGATTGGCGTAGGAGACCCCCTTCTCCTTGTTCCAGTCCCCGGCGATGAGGCCGGCGAAGGAGGCGAGGATCATCGCGAGGTAGGTCGCGACGATCGCGAGACAGATCACGCCCACGCGATCGCCCAGGAGGCGGCGCCACGCGAGCGTCCACAGGCCCGGGGATTCGTGCATGGCGGGGAGGGAATTGTTCGGCAGTACGGCGCTCATGGCGGGCCCCTATTTGAACGACACGCGCGGATCGACGAACTTGTACATCACGTCGACCAGCAGGTTCACGAACATGGTGAGCACCGCGAGGTACACGGTCACCGCCTTGATCACGGGGAAGTCGCTGCGGTTCACCGCCGTCACGATCTCCCGGCCCAGCCCGGGGATCGAGAAGAAGACCTCGAGCAGGAAGGAGCCCACGAAGAGGCTCGGCAGGTAGATGCCCACGTTCGTGAGGATCGGGATCATCGCGTTCCTCAGCACGTGCTTCAGCATCACCTGCTTCTCCGGCAGGCCCTTGGCGCGAGCGGTGCGCACGTAGTCCTGGTTGATCTCCTCGAGGAAGAAGGAGCGGTACAGGCGCAGCTGCGGGGCGAGGCCCACGAAGATCGCGAGCATGATGGGCAGCGGCGCGTAGGTGGTGAGGTTCCTCCAGTAGCTCTCGCTCCAGCCCTGCACCGGGAACCAGCCGAGGATGAAGCCGAACAGCCACTGCCCGAAGATGATGTAGACGAGGAAGCTGATCGACATGGCGGTGGTGCAGATCACCATGATCGTGCGGTCGGTGAGGCTGCCGCGCACGTAGGCGACCATGATCGCGAAGACGACGGCGAGCACCGTCTCGATAAGCAGAACCGGCACCATGATCGTGAGCGTCGGGCCCACGCGCGTGAGGAGGATGCGCGAGACCTCCTCGTTGGTGGACCAGCTGCGGCCGAAGTCGAAGGTGAAGACCTGCTGCACGAACACCCAGAGCTGGTACCAGTACGGCTGGTCCACGCCCAGCTGCTTGCGGATGTTGGCGATCTGCTCGGGGTTGGAGATCTTGCCCGCCAGCACCTGCGCGGGGTCGCCCCCCACCCAGTTGAACAGGAAGAAGATGAGCAGGATCACGCCGGCGAGCGTCGGGATCATCTGCCACAGGCGTCGGATTACGTAGGCGGTCACGCGGCTTCTCCTTGCGTTATCGACTTGCCGAATGCGGACGCCGCCCTTTTCGCCACGAAGGGGAAAAGGGCGGCGTCCGCGTTCATTTCATCACCGCCTGCTGGGCAGCGACGTCGATGTCGAGGTACTTGAAGTTGGTGTAGAGGATCGGATGCTTCTTGTACGCCTTCACCCAGGGGAACATGAGGTGGTTGAAGACCCGGTGCACGCCGAGGCGCCACGGCGCGTAGGCGAGGATCTGCCGGTTCATCTCGCGGTAGAGGTCGTTCCTCGCGGGACCCGCGGGCACGCCGAGCGAGCGCCTGTAGAGCCGGTCGTACCCGGGGAGCCTGAACCGGGACTCGTTCGACTGGTTCGTGTTCGGGCCGTAGAGCAGCTGCAGGAAGTTCTGCGCATCGGGGTAGTCGGCGATCCAGGCCGATCCGGCCACCTGGAACTTCCCGACGCGCTTGTCCTGGAGCTGGTCGGCGAACTGCACGGCTTTCGCCTCCAGGCGTATCCCGATGGCGGCCATGGACTTCGACCACAGCTCGGCCAACTGCCGCGCCGACTGGCTGCCGGCGCTGTACAGGTAGCGGATCCGCAGGGGCCGGCCCTCGGGATCGTCGCGCCAGCCGTCGCCATCCCGGTCCGCGTAGCCGAACATGTCGAGCAAGGCCTTGGCCCGGGGCGGGTCGTAGTCCTGCTGGGGGGCGCGAAACGCGGGGTCGTAGCCGACGACGCCCGGGGGCACGGGGCTCTGGGCGGGGATCGCCTGGCCCTTGCGCACGATCGCGATCTCCTGGGCGCGGTCGTGGCCCAGGACCATGGCGCGGCGAAGCGCCACGCGCTCCGGCCCGTAGCCGCCCACGACCGGGTCCTCCAGGTTGAAGACGTCGTAGGTGATCTCGGGCTGCTCCTCGCGAAAGACCCTGACGCCCTGCTTCGCGAAGGTCGGCGCGAGCGCTCCGTTGGGCAGCACCTGGTCGATGAACTCGACCGGCATCTCGTCCAGCAGGTCGTGCTCGTGGTTCACGAACGCGAGGAAGCGCGGCTGCTCCTCCTCGATCGGGTAGATCTCCACGCGATCGAGGAGCGGCAGGCGCTTGCCGTTCAACGCCTCGATCGCCCGCCGGTCCCACTCGTCGGCCGGATCGGCCCAGCGCGCGTCGAGTTCGTAGCCGCGGTGCCCGGGATTGCGCTCGAGCACGATCTTGGAGCGCCGCACCCACTCCTTCAGGACGAAGGGGCCCGTGCCGACCGGGTGCGCCATCGTGTCGTCGCCATAGGCCTCGATCACCTCGCGCGCCACCGGCACCACGTTGGGCATGGCGAGCACGTAGAGGAAGTTGAAGTCGGGCTCGTTCAGCTTGAAGCTGATGGTGTAGCGGTCGCGCACCTCGAGGCCGGCGACCTTCGCGTCGTAGTCGAAGCGACCCGTCTTCTTCGCGGCCTCGGCGATCTCGTCCAGGCCGACCAACTTGTGCTCGAAGAGCCACTCGTAGGGGCTCGCGTATTTCGGGTCGCGGAAGCGCTTGATGGAATACGCGATGTCGGCCGCGACGAGTTCGCGCCTTTTCCCCAGGAAGACGGGGTCGTCGGCGAAATGGATGCCGGGGCGGATCCGGAACGTGTAGCGCGTGCCGCCTTCCTCGGGCTCCGGAATCGCCTCGGCGGTGAGCGGCACCAGGCGCACCGGGCGGGCGAGGTAGTCGTAGGTGAGGAGCGGCTCGAAGAGATTTTCGCAGATCCCCACCGAGTAGCGGTCGAAGACCCTCTGCGGATCGAACCCCGTCTCGGCCGTGCGGAACGAGATGCGCAGCACCTTTCGCTCCATCGCCGCGCCCGCCGGTCCGCCGGCGACGAGCGCGAAGGCGAGGCAGGCGATGGCGACGGCGAGGCGGTGTTTCAAGCGCGGGCTCCGGAATCGGGCAAATCGCGGATTATAGAGGAGAAGCGCCGCCCGCCCGGGTTCGTCGGCAGCCCGGCGCATTCCCCGCTTCCGGCCGGCCGCGGCGCCTCGCGGAAGATCGTCATGCCCGGCTCACTTGAGGTACTTCGCCTTCAGGTCGAGATCGATGTCGACATAGCGATAGGCATCGTGGATGAAGGCGTGCTTTCGCCAGCCGAGCACCCACGGCTGGATCATCTGCAGGCGCTTTCGGTGGGTGAAGGACTTCCACGG
>DAORTX010000174.1:0-1412 GCA_035432885.1 Usitatibacteraceae bacterium | reverse complement strand
ACGTAGCCGAACATGTCCAGCAGCGCCTTGGCGCGCGCGGGGTCGTAGGCCCGTCCCACGTAGAAATCGGGGTCGTAGCCGAGGACGCCGGGCGGCAGCGGCGAGCGCGCCTCGATCGCGGCGCCGTTGCGAAGGAGGTGGATCTCCTCGTCGACGTCGTAGGCGAGTCCCACGGCGCGGCGAAGGGCGATCCGCTCCGGCGAGTACCCGCCCCAGACCGGATCCTTCAGGTTCCAGTACATGTACGTCACGTCGATGTCGATGCCCGGGATGAACTTCACGCCCTTCTTCGCGAGCCACGGCGCGACCTGCCCATTCGGCAGCGCCATGCTCTTGAATTCATAGGGCAGGTTCACCCAGTCCAGCTCGCCGTTGAGGAAGGCGAGCCAGCGTGGCTGCGACTCCTCGATCACCGCGATCTCCACGCGGTCCAGCTGCGGGATGCGCTTGCCTTTCATCTCCCGGTACAGGCGCTGCGATACGGGGTCGTCGGCGGGGGGCGCGGCCTCGTAGTACTCCTCCCGGTAACCCGGGTTTCTTTCCAGGACGATCTTCGACGAGCGCTTCCATTCCTTCAGCAGGAAAGGCCCCGTTCCCACGGGATGGGCGCCGATGTCCGCGCCGTAGCGCTCGACCACTTCCCTCGCCTGCGCGCCGAACGTGCCCATGGCGAGGATGTAGAGGAAGTTGTAGTCGGGTTTCGCGAGCCGGATGCGCAGCGTATGCCGGTCCACCATCTCGATGCCGCGGATGGGCCGGTCGTAGTCGAGCTTGCCCGCCTTCTTGGCGGCCTCGGCCGCCTCGTCGATCCCGTCGATCCTGCCGGCGACCAGCCAGGCGTTGGGCGAACGGCCATGGGGGTCGATGAGGCGCTTGATGGTGAAGTCGTAGTCCTTCGCTTCGAGTTCGCGCCGCTTGCCGCCGAAGGCCGGGTCGTCCGCGAAGTAGATTCCCTTCTTCAGCCGCAAGGTGTAGACACGCCCCCCCTCGGTGATCTCCGGCATCGCCTCGAGCGTCTGCGGCTTGAGCCGGTAGGGCCGCGCGAGCATGTCGTAGGTGAGCGGGGCCTCGAAGATCTCGTCGATGACGGTGTTGGAATACAGATCCGAGGTGAACGCCGGATCGAAGTTGGTTTCCGCGATGACGAACGGGACGCGCAGCACCTTCTGCGGCGCGGCCGCCGCCGGCAGGGCGAAGGCGAGCACCGCGGAGGCGAGCACCGCGGCAGCCGCGGAGAAGCTCTCGAAGGGGTGGCCGCGCGTCACGGCGGCTACCGGGCCGCCGTCGCGAGAACGGGAACGTCGATGTCGAGGTACTTCCAGAATCCGCGCATCACGGGGTGGCGCTTGAAGCCGACGGTCCAGGGCTGCGAGAGGTCCGTGTAGATGCGGTGCACGCCCAGGCGCCACGGC
>DAORTX010000173.1:0-5254 GCA_035432885.1 Usitatibacteraceae bacterium | reverse complement strand
GGCAAGCACATCGTGATGGTGAACGTGGAGGCCGACGCGCTGGCCGGGCCGATCCTCGCGCGCATGGCGAGGCAGGCCGGCATCGTCTACTCGCTCGCCTACGGCGACCAGCCCGCGCTCATCTGCGAGCAGGTGGACTGGGCGAGGGCCGCGGGCTTCGAGGTGATCGCCGCCGGCAAGGGCACCAAGTACCTGCCCGCCTACCACGCCTCCACGCCGGAAACGGTGTGGGGACACTACGGCTTCAGCGCCGAGACGGTCGCCAAGGGCGACTTCAACGCGCAGATGTTCAATTCCTTCCTCGACGGCACGAAGAGCGCCATCGAGATGGCGGCGGTGGCCAATGCCACGGGCCTTCGTCCCGCGCCCGGGGGGCTGGAATTTCCGCCCTGCGGCGTGGACGACCTCGCGCGCGTGCTGCGCCCGAAAGCCGACGGCGGGCACCTGCATCACCGCGGCCAGGTGGAGGTGATCTCGAGCGTGGAACGCGACGGCCGGCCGGTCTTCCGCGACCTGCGCTGGGGCGTGTACGTGACCTTCGCCGCCGGCCACGAGTACGTTCGCCGCTGCTTCCAGGAATACGGGATCGTCACCGACTCCACGGGCGAGTACGCCGCGATGTACAAGCCGAGCCACCTGATCGGGCTGGAACTGGGCATCAGCGTGGCGAGCGTGGCGGTGCGCGGCGAGGCCACCGGCGCGGCCACGGGATTCCGCGGCGATTGCGTGGCCACGGCCAAGCGCGACCTGAAGGCCGGCGAGATGCTCGACGGCGAGGGCGGCTTCACGGTATACGGCAAGCTCATGCCCGCGGCGGACTCCCTCAAGGCGGGGGGGCTTCCCATCGGCCTCGCGCACCGGGTGAAGCTCACGAAGGATGTCGCCGCCGGCAAGCCCGTGTCGTGGTCCGACGTGGCCATCGACGAGAGCGCGGAGGCGGTGAAGATCCGCCGCGAGATGGAGCGCGAAGGCGCCGACGCTTGAAGAAGTCCACGAAGCTCATCCACGCGGGGCGCCACGCCGCGACGCCGCCCGAGACCGTGAACCTGCCGGTGGCGCGGGCCTCCACGGTGCTCTTCGACAGCCTCGCGGCGCTGGCGGAAACGCAGAAGCGCTTCGACGCGGGCGAGAGAATCGCCACCTACGGCATCGTGAACATGCCGCAGCGAAACGCCTTCGAGGAACTCGTCTGCGCGCTCGAGGGCGGCCACCGCGCGGTGACCGTGCCCTCCGGGCTCGCCGCCGTGGCGGTGGCGATCATGGCCGCGGTGAAGGCGGGCGACCACGTGCTCATGGTCGATTCCGTGTACGGGCCCACGCGGCATTTCTGCGACCACACGCTCGCCAAGTTCGGCGTGGCGACCACGTACTACGACCCGCTCGCGAGCGGCGAGGACGTGGCCGCGCTGATGCGCCCGGAGACGACGGTGGTGTACGTGGAGAGCCCCGGCTCGCTCACCTTCGAGGTGCAGGACATCCCGGCCATCGCGAAGGCGGCGCACGCGAAGGGCGCCTTCGTGATCGCCGACAACGCGTGGGCCACGGGGCTCTACTGCCCGGTGATGGAGCACGGCGTGGACCTCGTGGTGCAGCCGGCGACCAAGTACCTGGGCGGGCATTCCGACGTGATCGTGGGCGCGGTGGTGGCCAATGAGCGCGCCTGGCCGATGCTGCACGCGACCTCGCGCGACTTGGGCCAGACCGCGAGCCCGGACGACCTCTTCCTCATGGTGCGCGGCATGAGGACGCTCGCCCTGAGGCTGGAGCGCCAGGGGGAGGCCGCGCTCGCGATCGCGCACGAGCTTGCCGGGCGCGCCGAGGTGAAGCGCGTCCTGCATCCCGGGCTCGCGGGCGACCCCGGGCACGCGTTGTGGAAGCGCGACTTCACGGGCGCCTCGGGGCTCTTCGGCGTCGAGTTGCAGCCGTGCTCGCCCGCGCAGGTGGCCGCCTTCGTGGACCACTGCGAATTTTTCGGCATCGGCTACAGCTGGGGCGGCTTCGAGAGCCTCGTCATCCCCGCGAACCTGCGCCACGGCAGGAAGGTCCGGCCCTGGGAAGGCGGCCCGCTGATCCGCCTGCACATCGGCCTCGAGGACCCGGCCGATCTCCTGGCCGACCTCGACCGCGCCTTCGCGCGGCTTCGCGCCGCGGCATAGATCCGATGACGCCGGAACTGCGCGCCGCGCTCGAGGGCGCGGTGATGGAGGCGGCGCGGGCCGACTGGACGCTCCATCGCACGGAGCCCGTCGCGGGCGGCTGCATCCACACCGCGCTTCGCCTCGAGGGCGAGGACGCCGGCGGAAAGACGAAGCACTTCGCGAAGCTCGCCGAGATCGAGCGCGAACCGATGCTCGCGGCGGAAGCCGAAGGGCTTGCCGCGATCCGCGAGGCGGGCGCCGTGCGCGTGCCGGCGACGATCGCCCGCGGCGACGACGGCGAGACGGCGTGGCTCATCCTCGAGTGGCTGGACCTCGCGCCGCTCGCCGCGGCCTCCGGCGCGAAGCTGGGCACCGCACTCGCCGCGCAGCACCGCCTCCCGCAAGCGAAGTTCGGCTGGGCGAAGGACAACTTCATCGGCGCCTCGCGCCAGGCGAACGGCTGGCGGGCGGACTGGCTCTCGTTCTGGCGGGAGGCGCGCATCCACGCGCAGCTGCGCCTGGCCATGGCGAACCGATACCCCTCGAAGATGATCGACCGCGGCGAGCGGCTGCTCACCGACTGCGACGCCTTCTTCCGCACCCACGCGCCGGTGCCCTCGCTCCTGCACGGCGACCTCTGGGGCGGCAACGCCGCGGCGCTCGCCGACGGCACGCCCGTGGTCTTCGACCCGGCGGTGTACTGCGGCGACCGCGAGGCGGATCTCGCGATGACGGAACTCTTCGGGGGATTCCCGAAGGATTTCCATGCCGCCTACCGCAATGCCTGGCCGCTGGACGACGGCTACCCGGTGCGGCGCGACTTCTACAACCTCTACCACGTGCTGAACCACGCGAACCTGTTCTCCGGCGGCTACGTGGAGCAGTCGGCGCGCCTCGTCGAGCGGCTGCTCGCGGAGATCGGCTAGCGCCGGTTCCGGGCGGGGACCGGCCGCGCCGCATCATGGCGCTAGCGGGTGGTCGCGGCGTGAGGGGGCATGACGTCGAGAGGACCGGCGTGCGCGGAACGCCCGAGCCCGGCGTGGCCTGAAATGCCCGCTCCACATTGCGCGTACGATGGTTGCAGGCCCGACCTCCCGACGGGGGAAGGGCACCCGCCATCACCGGAGCCTCGTTTGACGCACTACAAGGTCGAGACGAGCACGCACCGCGTCGGCACCCACGATTACCAGATGCGGGCGCTGGCCGACCGGCGCCAGTTCTCCGACCCCGAGGGGGTGGCCGAGCGCGCGGGCGTATCCCAGGAATCGTGGCCGATCTTCGGCGTGCTGTGGCCGGCGGGCATGGCGCTCGCCGAGGCGATGGACACGATCCCGTTCGCGGGCCGGCGGATCCTGGAAGTGGGTTGCGGGCTGGGACTCGCGAGCCTGGTGCTGGCGCGGCGCGGCGCGGACATCACCGCGAGCGACCTGCACCCGCTGGCCGAATCCTTCCTGCGCCACAACACGGACCTGAACGACCTCTCGCCGATTCCCTTCAGCCTCGCGCGCTGGGGAGGCGAGGACCCGGGGATCGGCCGCTTCGACCTGATGATCGGCGCCGACGTGCTCTACGAGCGCGAGCACCCGCAGCTTCTCGCCGATTTCCTCGCGCTGCACGCGAACCCCACGGTGCAGTTCGTCATGGCCGACGCGGGGCGCGGGCACTGCGGCCGGTTCAACGCGCGCATGGAAGCCCAGGGCTACACGCGCGTGGAGAAGCGCGTGCGCTTCGGCGGCGACTGGCCACCGGGGGCGGGCGGCAGGCTGCTGACCTACGACAGGGCGGCGTAGAGACTACGCGGCGTCGTGCATCCGGTTGGCCAGACCCTGGCCGGAAGCCGCCGGTGGCAGCGGCTTTCCATCCTTGCGGTACAGGGCGACGGCTTCCTCGACGACGCGGCACAATTGCGCGAACACGGCCTGCTCGTCGGAGCCATGCACTCCGCCGAGCACGAGACCCGGCGACGGCCTCAGCGGTCCAGCGGACTCACCACCCCGCGCCCGCCGCGGTTGAGCACGTGGGTGTAGATCATGGTGGTGCTCACGTCCTTGTGGCCCAGCAGCTCCTGCACGGTGCGGATGTCGTAGCCCGCCTCCATGAGGTGGGTGGCGAAGCTGTGCCGCAACACGTGCGCGGTGACGGGCTTCGCAACGGCGGCCTCCCGAGCCGCGCGGGCCAGGGCGCGCGAGAAGGTCTGCTCGTAGACGTGGTGGCGGCGCCGGATGCCCGTGCGCGGATCGACGGAAAGGGAGCGTTGCGGAAAGACCCAGTGCCATCCCCAGCGCACGCCGGCCGACGGGATCTTGCGGCCGTAGGCGCCGGGCAGCTCGACGCCCGGGACGCCGGCCTTGCGATCCTCGTCGAACAGCGTGCGAACGCGGCGGAGGTGATCTTCCAGCGGCGCCACGAGCGTGGAGGGCAGGACGGTGACCCGGTCGCGCGCGCCCTTGCCTTCCCGGATCACGATCTCGCGGCGTACGAGGTCGACGTCCTTCACGCGAAGCTGCAGGCACTCCCCGAGCCGCATCCCGGTGCCGTAGAGAAGACGGGCCATGAGGGCGTGCGTGCCGTCCATGCGCGCGAGGAGCTGGCGGGCCTCTTCGCGGGTGAGGACAACCGGGAGGCGACGGGGGCGCTTCGCCCTGCGGATGCCGTCGAGCCACGGCAGCTCCAGGCCGAGGACTTCCTTGTAGAGAAAGAGGAGGGCGGAGAGGGCCTGGTTCTGCGTGCTCGCGGCAACTCCTCCGCCATCGGCGAGCGAAGACAGGAAGGCCTTGAGCGCTTCCGCGCCCAGCTCGCGCGGGTGGCGGTGCTTGTTGAAGCGCAGGTAGCGGCGGGTCCAGTGGACGTAGGCCTCCTCGGTGCGAAGGCTGTAGTGGCGGACGCGGATCTGGGCCTTGACCTGGCCGAGGAGGGTGCGGGGATCGGGGCGTGACGGGATTGCCATTTTCGTTATTTCGCAGGCGACGAAAATGACAACGGGGAACAGGCACTTGCAGTTGACCGCTCTTTGCTACACGGACAGAATGGCGGCAATATTTGTTAATTCCCCAACCTACTTATCGTTAGATCTCATCCACCAATAGGAGGCACCAATGAACATGAAATGCATCGTC
>DAORTX010000172.1:0-5274 GCA_035432885.1 Usitatibacteraceae bacterium | reverse complement strand
GGGGCATCGCCTACACCGCCGACGAGAAGCAGGCCATGTGCGTGGCCGCCGAGGGTGTCCCGGGCGCCCGGGAAGTCCAGGAGCGGATCAGCATCCTGCCGCGCGGGGCGGTTCGCGCCGGCTGATTCCCCGGGCCGCGGCCGGCCACGATGCCGGCGGCGCCTAGGCGCCGGGGCCGCCCAGGAGCGCGCGCAGCTCGGTCTTCAGCACCTTGCCGTAGTTGTTCTTCGGCAGCTCGCCGACAAAGCGGTATTCCTTCGGCCGCTTGAAGCGCGCGATGGCGCCGAGGCAATGCGCATCCAGTTCCGCCGTCGACGGCGCGGACCCGCGCGCCACGACGAAGGCCACCACGGCTTCGCCCCACTCGGGATCCGGCCGCCCCACCACGGAGGCTTCGGCAATACCCGGGTGGGTGAGCAGCGCCTCCTCCACTTCGCGCGGATAGATGTTGGAGCCGCCGCTGATGATGAGGTCCTTGCTTCGATCCCTGAGCGTGAGGTAGCCCTCCTCGTCGAAGGCGCCGAGGTCGCCCGTCCACAGCCAGCCGCCGCGAAGCGCCTTCGCCGTGGCGGCGGGATCGTTCCAGTAGCCCGACATCACGACCTTGCCGCGCACGCAGATCTCGCCCACCTCGCCCGTCGGAAGGTCCCGGCCCGCCTCGTCGCGCACGGCCACCTGCACGCAGTGCTGCGGCAAGCCGACGGACGCGATGCGCGCGAGAAAGCGCGGGTGGTCGCGCTCGGCCACGATGCATCGCGGAAGCGAGGTGATCGTCATCGGGCTCTCGCCCTGGCCGTAGATCTGCGCGAAGCGCGGCCCCATCACGTCGAGCGCGCGCAGGAGGTCTGCCACGTACATCGGCCCGCCGCCGTAGACGATGGTGCGAAGGCCTTCGAGCGCGGGCGCCTTCGCCGCCGCGTGCTCGACCAGGCGCCGCACGATGGTGGGCGCGGCGAACATCCCGACGCCGCGATGGTGTTCCGCCAGCGCGAAGACCTCCGCCGCCTCGAAGCCGCCGGATTCCGGGATCACCTGGGCGGCGCCGGCCATGAGGTAGGGAACCAGGTACAGGCCGGAGCCGTGGGACATCGGCGCGGCATGAAGGAGGCAATGGGCGGCGGTCACGGTGTCCACGTCGTCCAGGTAGCCCTGCCCCATGGCGCACAGGTTCGCGTGGGAGAGCATCGCGCCCTTGGGCCGGCCCGTGGTGCCGCTGGTGTAGAAGAGCCAGGCGAGCGCATCCTCGGCCACGTTCGCGATCGGCATCGGTTGGGCGAAGAGCGCCCGGTAGCCGGCGCTGCCGGCTTCGACGATCGCGGGCGCGGCTTCCAGCCCGGTCACGGCCTCGGCCAACCCCGCCATCCAGTCCGGCGTCGCGAACACCGCCCGGGCCCCCGAGTGGCCCAGGATGTACGCCACTTCCCGGGGATGGAGCTTCGCGTTCACCGGCACCGCCGCGAGCCCCGCCCACCAGGCGGCGAGGAGGACCTCGGCGTACTCCGGCGCGTTGCCCATCACCAGGGCCACGCGCTCGCCGGGCGCGAGCCCCAGCCGCTCGCGAAGGCCACGGGCGAGGCCCCCGGCATCGGCCGCGAGCCGGGAGAAGGTTTTCCACGGCGCGGCGCCCCGGAAGATCGCCGTCCGCCCGGGGGAGGAGCGGGCCAGGCGGTCCAGGTGGCGGGCGAGATTCACGGCGGGGGCGGCGGCGATTGCATCCGGCGAGTAGTATGCC
This sequence comes from Usitatibacteraceae bacterium, assembly GCA_035432885.1. Taxonomy (GTDB): domain Bacteria; phylum Pseudomonadota; class Gammaproteobacteria; order Burkholderiales; family Usitatibacteraceae; genus FEB-7. Next base: position 3,542 of record DAORTX010000172.1, on the reverse strand, counting down.
GCGTAAACGGGGGGTATCCGGCGCGGCCCGGCCCGCGCCGCCCGAAAAACAACCAGGGGAAGACTTCATGGGACTGCGGCTCAAGTTCAACATCGTGCTCGTGCTCGTCTTCGCGGCGGGCATCGCGGTCTCGGCCGCCGTCTCGCATCGCCTGCTCCAGGACAACGCCAAGGCGGAAGTGCTCGGAAACGCGGGCCTCATGATGGAAGCCGCGCTCTCCATCCGCGGCTACACCGTGAAGCAGGTGAAGCCGCACCTGGAGGACAAGCTGCGCGAGATCTTCCTGCCGCAGTCGGTGCCGGCCTATTCCGCCACGGAGATCTTCAATGCGCTGCGCGTGAAGTATCCGGACTTCACCTACAAGGAAGCCACGCTCAACCCGACCAATCCCCGCGACCGCGCCGTGGAATGGGAGGCCGACATCGTGAACGCCTTCCGCGCCAACGCCTCCCAGGGCGACATCACGGGCGAGCGGGCCACGCCCTCGGGCCGCATGCTCTATCTCGCGCGCCCGATCCAGATCAAGGACCCGGCCTGCCTCGCCTGCCACAGCGTGCCCGCGGCCGCGCCCGCCCCGATGCTGAAGCTCTATGGCGAATCCAACGGCTTCGGCTGGAAGCACATGGAGGTGATCGGCGCCCAGGTGGTGTCGGTGCCGATGGCGCTCGCCGTGCGCAACGCCGACAAGGCGTTTCGCGCGTTCCTCATTTCGCTCGTGGCCATCTTCGCCACCGCCTTCGTGGTGCTGAACGTGATGCTCTCCACGATGATCATCCGCCCGGTCTCGCGCATGGCCGAGGCCGCGGACCGCATTTCCACGGGCGACTTCGACGTGGCGGAGTTCTCCTCGAAGGGCAAGGACGAGATCGCGGCCCTGGGCACGTCCTTCAACCGCATGCGCCGAAGCCTGCAGAAGGCGCTGAAGATCATCGAGCGCTAGGCGCCCGACCGCGCATCCGGCCATGTCCGCGCAACCGCCCAAGCCCTCGCACCCGGAGAAGATCGGCAAGTACACGATCGCCCGGGAACTGGGCAAGGGCGCGATGGGCACGGTCTACGAGGGCTTCGACCCGGTGATCGAGCGCCGGGTGGCGATCAAGACGATCCTGCGCGAAGTCCTGGAGGCGGTCGAGACCGAGGAGGCCGTGGCGCGCTTCAAGCGCGAGGCGCAGGCGGGCGGGCGCCTGAACCACCCCGGCATCGTCGCCGTCTACGAGTTCGGCGAGGACGAGCGCGGCGCCTTCATCGTGATGGAGTACGTCGAGGGGAAGGAACTCAAGCAGTACTTCCGCAGCGGCAGCCGCTTCGACCTGATCGACGTCTTCGAGCTGATGAAGCAGCTCCTCTCCGCGCTCGACCATTCGCACCGGCAGGGCGTCGTGCACCGCGACATCAAGCCCGCGAACCTGATGGTGCTGCCGGGGATGAAGCTCAAGGTGATGGACTTCGGCATCGCGCGGATCGCCTCCTCGAGCTTGACGCAGGTGGGCACCGTGGTCGGCACGCCCACGCACATGTCGCCCGAGCAGCTGACGGGGCTGCCCGCCGACGGCCGCGCGGACCTGTGGTCGACGGGCGTCGTGCTCTACGAGCTCCTCACCGGGCGCAGCCCCTTCCTCGCCGAGACGCCCGCCCAGGTGATGCACAAGGTGCTCCTGGTGCATCCCGATCCGCCGTCGAGCCTGCAACCGTCGCTGCCCCCGGCCTTCGACACCGTGATCGCCCGCGCGCTGGGCAAGAAGCCCGAGGAGCGCTTCCAGAGCGCGCGCGAATTCCACGCCGCGCTGCTGCAGGCCTTCCAGGGCAAGGCGATCATGGCGCCGCGAGGCATGACCGATGCCGAGCATGCGATGGCCGAATCCGAGGCGACCCGCGTCCAGCCGCCGCCGTCCATGTCCGCGACGGCCACGTTCACCTTGCCGCCCGAGGCGGCGAGCGAGGTGGAGCGCTCGCTCTCGCGCTACATCGGCCCGCTCGCGAAGGTGCTGATGCGTCAGGCGAGCGCGACGGCCACGAACCCGGATACCTTCCTCAAGGCCCTCGCCGAGAACATCGAGGACGCGGCCGAACGGACGGATTTCCTCGCGAAGTTCTCCCGGATCGGCAGGTCGGACGCCTCCGCCACGCAGTCCGGCGCCGGCCGGCCGGCGACGCTTCCGGGCGATGCGCGGTCGGCGACGCAGTCGGGGCCGGCCAAAGCGAAGGCCGGCTTCACCCCCGAGAACCTCGCGGCCGCCGAGAAGCGGCTCGCGAACTACGTGGGCCCGCTCGCCCGCGTGCTCATCAAGGAAGCCGCCGGGAAATCGGGCAACCTGCGGGAGCTCTACGCGCAGCTCGCCGACCACATCGACGACGAGGCCGAGCGCCGGGCTTTTCTCGCGGAGCTCTCGCGCTAGGTAGAATCGCGCTTCACCCTTCTCCCGCGCCGCATCGACTTGCACGCCCATCCTCCCGCCTGGCTTCGCTGGGCGCCCGCGCTCTTCGTCTTCCTGTGGAGCACCGGCTTCATCGGCAGCCGGCTGGGCACGCCCTTCGCGGAGCCGCTCACGTTCCTCTCCTGGCGCTATCTCGCGCTGGTGGCGCTCCTCGTCCCGATCGCGCTCGCCACGGGATCGCCCTGGCCGCGAAACCTGCGCGAAGGCCTGCACGCGGCGACCGCCGGCCTGCTCGTGCACGGGGCCTATCTCGGCGGCGTCTTCTGCGGGATCGCGCGCGGCGTGCCACTCGCCACCATCGCGCTCCTGGTGGGACTGCAACCGGTGGTGACGGCGCTGGCCGCCGGGCCGATCCTCGGCGAGCGCCTCACGCGCGTGCAGTGGCTGGGCATCGCGCTCGGCTTCGGCGGCGTGGTGCTGGTCGTCTCCGGCAAGTGGGATGGTCCCGCGGGCGACGCGGTCGGCTACGCGAGTGCTGCGCTGGCGCTCGCGGGAATCACCGCCGGCACGCTCTACCAGAAGCGCTACTGCGGCGCGATCCCGATGCTCACCGGTGGCGTCATCCAGTACGGGGCCGCGGGGTTGGTCACCTTCGCGCTCGCGCTGGCAACCGAGACCCGCGTCGTGCAATGGACGCCGCAGTTCGCCTTCGCGCTGGGCTGGCTGGTGCTGGTGCTCTCGCTCGGGGCCATCGGGCTGCTCTACACGATGATCCGCCACGGCGAGGCGTCGCGCGTGTCGAGCCTTTTCTTCCTCACGCCGCCCGTGACCGCCGTGATGGCGTACTTCCTCTTCGGCGAACGGCTTCCCGTCGTGGCGCTCGCGGGGCTCGCGGTTTCGGCGGCCGGCGTGGCCCTCGTCACGCGCGGGGCTAGAATGGGCAAACCATGACCACCATCGTCGTCGTCCGGAAAGGCAAGCAGGTCGCCATCGCGGCCGATTCCCTCACCACGTTCGGGTCCACGCGGCTCGCCCCCGCCTACGACCGCCATCCCCACAAGGTGATCGCCTATCGCGATTCCTTCATCGGCGTGGCCGGCAGCGCCGCGCACCAGCTCGTGCTGGAGAACCTCCTCAGCCGCAACCCCGACCTCGGGCTGCACGGCA
>DAORTX010000171.1:0-5314 GCA_035432885.1 Usitatibacteraceae bacterium | reverse complement strand
ATCCGGCACATCGCGAAGGTCATCATGATCCCGAAGTACCTGCTCTACCCCGGCATCATGATGATGTGCGTGGTGGGGGCGTACGCCATCAACAGCGGCATCATGTTCGACGTCTGGACCCTCTTCATCTTCGGCCTGTTCGGCTTCTTCGGCGCGAAGATGGGGCTCGAGATCGCGCCCTTCATCATCGGCTTCATCCTGGGCCCGTCGGCGGAAGTCTATTTCGTGAAGAGCCTGGAATCCTTCGGCACCCTCACCATCTTCTTCACGAAGAGCCCGATCGCCGTGGTCCTGTGGGTCCTGATCGCGATTTCCATCGCCTTCTCGATCTACAACACGCTCAAGGCGAGGCGGCATCCGGCGAAGCCGGCCGCGTGACCGCGAGGCAAGAACCCGTGCCGGAAACCGGGGGAAAATTCCCCGGGACCGGCAAGGTCCGCACGAGCGCATCCTGACAACGCAGACGAAAGACCGAACCATGCGAGAAAATCGAATCCGCAGCATCTGGCAGAAGGGCGGGGCCGTCGTGAACGGCTGGCTCGCCATCCCGAGCGGATTTTCCGCGGAGACCATGGCCCACCAGGGCTGGGACTCGCTCACCATCGACATGCAGCACGGCGTGGTGGACTACCAGGCGGCGGTCGCCATGCTCACCGCGATCTCCACGACGGGCACCGTTCCCGTGGTGCGCGTGCCCTGGCTCGACCCGGGCATCCTCATGAAGATGCTCGACGCCGGCGCCTATGCCCTCATCTGCCCCATGGTGAACGACCGGGCCGATGCCGAGAAGCTGGTCGCCGCGACGCACTACCCGCCGCTCGGCAACCGCAGCATGGGACCCATCCGGGCCCAGCTCTACGGCGGCGCGGACTACCAGAAGAACGCCAACGGCACGATCGTCGCCTTCGCGATGATCGAGACGCGGGGCGCGCTGGACAACCTCGACGCGATCCTGTCGGTGAAAGGCCTCGACGCCGTCTACATCGGCCCGGCGGACCTCTCGCTGGCGCTCGGCTGCAACCCCACCTTCGACGACGTGGACCCGCCGGTGGCCGAGGCGATCGACATGATCCTCGCCAAGGCGAAGGAACACGGCGTCGTGGCCGGCATCCACAACGGCTCGCCGGAAGGCGCGCTCAAGCGGATCGCCAAGGGCTTCCAGTTCGTTACCATCAGCTCGGATGCGCGCCTCATGGCGGCGGGGGCGCAGCAGGTCATGGCGGCGATGCGCGCGGGCCAGGCGCCCGCGGCTTCCAAATCGTACTGAAAGAACCGCGACAGAACCTGGAAAGGGACAACACATGAAAATCGGATTCATCGGCCTCGGCATCATGGGCGCGCCCATGGCGCAGCATCTCATCGACGCAGGACACCAGCTCTTCGTGAACACCATCGGCGACCTGCCCGCCGGCATCGCCGCCTCCACCGCCAAGCCCTGCGCCAATGCCGACGAGGTGACGCGCCAGTCGGAGGTGGTCTTCATCATGGTGCCCGACACGCCCGACGTCGAGGCGGTCCTCTTCGGCCCGAACGGCGTCGCGGTGGGACTCGCGGCCGGCAAGGGCGGCGAGCGCAGGATCGTGGTCGACATGAGCTCCATCTCGCCCATGGCCACGAAGACTTTCGCCGCGAAGGTGAACGCGCTGGGCGCCGACTACATCGATGCACCCGTGTCCGGCGGCGAAGTGGGCGCCAAGGCCGCCTCCCTCACCATCATGTGCGGTGGCGAGGACGCCGCGTTCCAGAAGGTGCGCCCGCTCTTCGAGAAGATGGGCAAGAACATCACCCTCGTCGGCGGCAACGGCGACGGGCAGACCACCAAGGTCGCCAACCAGATCATCGTGGCGCTCACCATCGCGGCGGTCGGCGAGGCGCTGCTCTTCGCCAGCAAGGCGGGCGCCGATCCGGCGAAGGTTCGGCAGGCCCTCATGGGAGGCTTCGCCTCCAGCCGCATCCTCGAAGTGCACGGCGAGCGGATGATCAAGCGCACGTTCGCGCCCGGATTCCGCATCCGCCTGCACCAGAAGGACCTGGGCCTTGCCATGCAGGGCGCCCGCGAACTGGGCCTGGCACTCCCGCAGACCGCGAATGCCGCGCAACTGATGCAGGCCTGCGCGGCGAACGGCATGGCCGACCTGGACCATTCGGCGCTGGTGAAAGCCCTGGAACTCATGGCGAAGCACGAGGTGGCCGCCGGCTGAGAGCGGCGGCGCATCGCCCGCCGAAGTGGCGGTCGTCGCCTGGCAAGGGTGCCAGGCGCAGGCATCGGTGCTAGCATGCGTCCCATCCATCGGGGCCGCAGGCTCCCGGTGCTTCCAAGACGGTGTCCCGTCCAAGCTCTGCGAAGGCCGATGCATTCGACCGGAGGCGCAGACGTGGACACCGCTCATCGCAGCCCGCATCCCCCTTCCCCCGTCGCGGCGGCGCTCCGATGAGCTCCCCGCCCGTGAACCGGCTCCTGCTGGCCAAGGGCCTTCGCGCCTTCGGCGACGGCTACGTGAGCCTCTTGCTGCCGGTGTACCTGCTGCAGCTCGGCTTCTCGGCGCTCCAGGTCGGCATCATCGCGACCACGACGCTCGTGGGCTCGGGGCTGCTCACGCTCGGCGTCGGGCTGCAGGCCTACCGCTTCCACTACCGCGCGCTGCTCCTCGCGGCGACGGCGCTCATGGCGATGACCGGCATCGGCTTCGCGGCCGCGACGGACTTCTGGCCGATCCTCGTCGTCGCGTTCGTGGGAACGCTCAATCCCTCGAGCGGCGACGTGAGCGTCTTCCTGCCGCTCGAGCACGCGGTGATGTCGCGCCTGGTGGACGATCGCGATCGCACCGCCACCTTCGCGAGATACAGCCTCGTCGGTTCGCTCGTCGCGGCGGTGGGCTCGCTCGCGGCGGGACTTCCGTCGATCGCGGCAGCCCAGTTCGGCATCACCACGCTCGCGGCCACGAAGGGCATGTTCCTGCTCTATGCGTTCAATGCCGTGGCGACGGCTTTCATCTACCGCGGCCTGCCGAAGGCGCTCGGCAGCGTGGAGAAGAAGGCGCCGGCGCCGCTCGGGGCATCGAAGGCGCGCGTCTGCACGCTCGCCGCGCTCTTCAGCCTCGATGCCTTCGGCGGCGGCTTCGTCGTGCAGTCGATGGTGGCGCTGTGGCTCTACCAGCGCCACGGCGTGTCGCTCGCGCAGGCCGGCGCCATCTTCTTCTGGACGGGGATCCTCACCGCGGCCTCCTACCTGGTCGCGGTGCGGATCGCGAGCCGCATCGGCCTCGTGAACACCATGGTCTTCACGCACCTGCCGTCGTCGCTCTGCCTGGTCCTCATCCCGTTCATGGACAGCCTGCCGGCGGTGCTCGCGCTCCTTTTCGTGCGCAGCGCTCTCTCGCAGATGGACGTGCCGACGCGAAGCTCCTACGTGATGGCGATCGTGACACCCGAGGAACGCCCGGCCGCGGCGAGCATCACGTCGGTGCCGAGGAGCCTTGCCTCCGCCGCGAGCCCGGCCCTTGCGGGCTACCTGCTCGGCGTCTCCCCATTCGGATGGTCCCTGGTGGCCGCGGGCGGGTTGAAGATCGTCTACGACCTGCTGCTCCTCGCCATGTTCCGCAAGGTGCGCCCGCCGGAAGAGGAGACGACGCGCGACGGCAATGGCAGGAACCTGCTTTGACCGCGTGAACGGCGCGGTGCTACCGTTGTCTTGAAGATGACGATCGCATGACTTTGGACAATACGGGCACGCCCATGCCCTGTAACGTGGGGCGTGGCACCGCGACAGGAGACCCCATGGCAACAAGACTCGATCACGCCAAGCTCACCCTGATGGACGCACTCGATCTCGCAACACTGATCGAGGTGGAGGCGAAGAAGCGCTACGAGCAATTCGCCGAGAGATTCGGCAGCAGCGGAACCGACGACGCCGGCTCGGTGTTCGCCTCGATGGCCGTGAACGAGGGCAAGCACGGCGAGCAGATCGTCGAGCGACGGATCGCGCTGTTCGGCGAAACGCCCGCGAACGTGAAGCTCGACGACATCTTCGACGTCGAGGCCCCGGAAGTGGGCGCGACCCGCTGGGGGATGTCACAGCGAAGTGCCTACAACGTGGCGCTCGCCGCCGAGGAAAAGGCCTTCGCCTTCTACGACCAGGCCCTCCGCCACGTGGAGCATCCCGACGTCAGGGCGCTGTTCGAGGAACTGCGGGACGAGGAGGCCGAGCACGTCCAGATGATCAAGGACATCCTCGCGAAGCTGCCGCCGTCGGCTTCGGTCGACCTCGAGGACGAGGACGCCTACGAGGGCAAGCTCTACGCCCACAAGTACGGCATGGATTCCTGACGAAGGACGAAGGGGACGCTTCCCTTCACTGAAGGGGACGCGTCCCTTCATCGGTGAAGGGTAGCGTCCCCTTCATTTCCCTTCGCTTCCTAGCCCAGCAGCCCGGTCGCCCATTTCGCGAACGCGAGCCAGCCGGCCGTGCCGGACAGGGCGAGCGTCGCCGGCTGCGACGCGATCGTGATCAGCCCGCCCCACAGCGTTGCCGGATGCAGCCGCCCGCGCGAGCGGAAATCCCAAACCGCCAGCGCGACGATGAAGAGGTCCGTCACGCCGAAGAACGCGGGCGGGCCGAAATCCGAGACCACGGGCCAGCGCGCGATCGCGGCCGTGATGATCTGCACCGAGGCGATCAGCATCAGCCGCTTGTGGCTCTGCGGGTCGCGTCGCAGGAGCACGGCCGCCGCGACGAACCCGCCGAAGGTGACCATCGACATCAGGGGAATGGCGAGGAACTGGAGCGGCGGAACGGGCACGCCGACGAAGCCGCCCGGGCGATTCGCGCCGATCAGGGCCGCGATCGTTCCCATCGCCACCATGCCCACGGCCAGCGCGGCTCCCCAGGCGCCCACCTTGCGGTGAAGGTCCGTCCTTCCGCCGGCAACGAGCGTGGCCTGCGCGATCAGGAGCAGGATCCAGCCGGTGAAGACGGCGCCGTGGATGTAGACGAACGGTTCCGACGGCGACGGCACAGCCGGAAACATCGGCCGGAGGTAGAAGGTCGGCGCAAAGCCGATGAGGACCGTCGCGAGAATCGCGCCCGCCATGCCGGCGAAGAAGCGGTGCTCGGAAAGGGCGCGGCCGGGCATTCCCATCATTGTCGCCATGGATCCTCCTTGGGGCTTGCCGCACGCGGGCCGGGCGCCCGCGGGCGAAAGTTGGCGGATTCTACTCCGGGAAAAATGGAAAAAAACCCCTCGCTTGAAGGGGACATGAAAGGGACGCTTCCCTTCGCTGCGCAAGCGAGCGCGAAGTGCTGGGATAATGGGGA
>DAORTX010000170.1:3985-5353 GCA_035432885.1 Usitatibacteraceae bacterium | reverse complement strand
TCCTCGCGCAGCCCGACCGCATGGCGAACGTGGCGGAGGTCGCCAAGGCCGCCGGTCTCGCCAAGGGAACGGTCTATCTCTATTTCCCGAGCAAGGAGGAAATGCTGCTGTCGCTCCACGAGCGCCATGTGGCCCGCTTCTTCGCCGCGTTGATGAAGCTGCTGGACTCGCGCAAGCGGATCGGCTTCGACGAGGTCTGGTCCGTCACCCGGGCGAATCTCGTGCGGGCGCCCGGCTACCTCGCGCTCAGCAGCCGCTGTTTCGGACTCATGGACCGCGACATTCCCACGCAACCCGCGGTGGCCTTCAAGGTCCGCGTGGGACTCGCCCTCGCGGGCGCGGGCGCCGGGCTCGAGCGCCATTTCCCTTCCCTGGGCCGCGGCGAAGGGGTGACGCTCCTGCAGCACAGCTACGGCCTCATCGTGGGCCTTTGGCAGCTCCTGCACCCGATCGAGCGATTCGGCACCGCCATGGAGCGCGCCGAGCTCGCGTTGTTCAAGCGCAACTACGAGCGGGAAGTCGAAACGGCGCTGCGCGCGCTGTGGGCGGGTTCCATGGGAGAGGCGACGACGAGCACCGCGAAAGGAAAGAGCCGATGAAGTCGCCCGGGAACCTCGCCTTCACCATCGTCACTTCCGCCGCCGCGCTCCTGCTCTCCTCCTGCGGAGATTCGCCCCGGGGGACGGAACCGATCCGTCCCGCACTCACGGTGGTCGTTGCGCCGGGCGCGGCGGCGACCCGGGACGTGTACTCGGGCGAGCTGCGCGCGCGCGTGGAAACGGACCTGGCCTTTCGCGTCGGCGGCAAGATCGCCGCGCGGCTCGCGGACGCGGGCGTGCGCGTGGCGAAGGGCCAGCCGCTTGCCCGGCTCGACCCGCGGGACGCGAGCCTCGCGGCGGGATCCTCACGGGCATTGCTCGCGTCGGCGGAAGCGGACCATGCCCTCGCCCGGGCGGAATTCGACCGCGCCGGCGACCTCCTCGCGAGAAAATTCATCAGCCAGTCCGCCTTCGACGCGCGACAGGCCGCATTCACCGCCGCGAGCGCGCGCGTCGAGCAGGCCCGCTCCCAGGCGGCGCTTTCGGAAAACCAGGAGACGTACACGACGCTCTTCGCCGACGCGGACGGCGTCGTGGTTTCGGTCTCGGCGGAGCCCGGGCAGGTCGTCGCCGCGGGCCAGCCCATCCTGCGGCTCGCCCGCGACGGCGAGATGGAAGTGGCGGTCACCGTGCCCGAAAGCCAGGTCGCGCGCCTTCGGACCGGCCAGGACGTGGCGATCTTCCTCTGGGCGGACCCCGCGAACCGGTTCCCGGGAAGAATCCGCGAGATCGCCGGCGGCGCCGACGCGATCACGCGGACGTTCACCGT
>DAORTX010000170.1:0-3885 GCA_035432885.1 Usitatibacteraceae bacterium | reverse complement strand
CTCGCCGCGGGCGAGGTCGTGGTCTCCGCGGGCGTGCACAAGCTGCGCGAGGGCCAGCAGGTCCGCCTCGCCGGCGCCTCCCTCGCGCGCTGATCGCCCGGCCATGGCCAAGCGTTTCAACCTTTCCGAGTGGTCGCTCGCGCACCAGACGCTGGTGCTCTACGCGATGCTCGTCCTCGCCGCGATCGGCGTGGGCTCCTACCTGCGGCTCGGGCAGGCGGAGGACCCGGAGTTCACCTTCAAGCTGATGGTGATCCGCACGAACTGGCCCGGCGCTTCCGCCGACGAAGTCGAGCGGCAACTGACCGACCGGATCGAGAAGAAGCTGCAGGAGGCGCCGCGACTGGACCACCTGCGCAGCTACTCCAGGCCCGGGGAATCCGTGGTCTTCGTCTTCGTGAAGGATTCCTCGCGGCCCGACGAGATCAAGGACACCTGGTACCAGGTGAGAAAAAAGGTTGGCGACATCCGCAGCCAGCTCCCGTCGGGCATCCAGGGTCCCTACTTCAACGACGAGTTCGGCGACACCTTCGGCAACATCTATGCGCTCACCGGGGACGGCTTCACCTACGCCCAGCTGAAGGCGATGGGCGACCGGATCCGCAACGACCTGCTGCGGGTGAAGGATGTCGCGAAGGTGGAACTCGTGGGCGAGCAGGACGAGAAGATCCGGGTGGAGATCGCGAACGCGAAGCTCGCGACCTTCGGCATCGAGCCCGCGGTGGTCTTCGCCGCCCTCGCCCAGCAGAACGCCATCGCCTCGGCGGGCAGCTTCGAGACGGCGACCGAGCGCATTCACATCCGCGTGAGCGGCGCGCTCGATTCCGTGGAAAGCGTGAAGGCCGTGCCCATCCGCGCCAACGGGCGCCTCTTCCGCGTGGGCGACTTCGCCACGGTCACGCGGGGCTACTCGGACCCGCCCCAGCCCAGGATGCGCTACATGGGCAAGGACGCCCTGGGCATCGCCGTGTCCATGGTCCCGCGCGGCGACATCATCGCCCTCGGCCGCGCCCTCGACGTCGAGCTGGACCGCATCCGCGCGGAATTGCCCGTGGGCCTGGAGTTCGACCGCGTGAACGACCAGCCGGCCACCGTGAAGCGTTCGGTGAACGAGTTCACGCGCGCGCTCGCCGAAGCCGTCGGCATCGTCCTGCTCGTGTGCTTCGCCTCCCTGGGGCTGCGCACGGGCCTCATCGTCGCGCTCTCGATCCCGCTCACGCTGGCGGTCACCTTCCTCTTCATGCACCAGGCGGGCATCGACCTGCACAAGATTTCCCTGGGCGCCCTGATCATCTCGCTGGGCCTGCTCGTGGACGACGCCATCATCGCGGTCGAGATGATGGTCGTGAAGATGGAACAGGGCTGGGAGCGCGTTCGCGCCGCGAGCTTCGCCTACACCTCCACCGCGATGCCGATGCTCACGGGAACCATCGTCACGGCCGCGGGCTTCCTGCCCATCGGGCTCGCGCGGTCCTCGACCGGCGAATACACCTTCTCGATCTTCGCCGTCGCCACGATCGCGCTCCTCGTGTCCTGGGTCGTTTCCGTGGTCTTCGTGCCCTACCTCGGGTACAAGCTGCTGCCGGATTTCCGCCGGCCCGGCGCCGTCGCCGACGAAGGAGCGGTCTACCGCAAGCCCTTCTACCTTCGCTTCCGGCGGCTCGTGAACTGGTGCGTCTCCCATCGCTGGCGGGTGATCGGCGCCACGGCCGCCGCCTTCGCGCTCTCGGTCTTCGGTTTCCGCTTCGTCCAGCAGCAGTTCTTCCCCGCCGCGAGCCGGCCCGAGCTCATCGTCGACCTGCGCCTCGCGGAGGGCAGTTCCCTCATGGCCACCGAGGCCCAGGTGAGGAAGCTCGAGAAGATCCTCATGACCGAACCCCTGCTCCGGGACAACATCGACAATTTCGTGAGCTACGTGGGCAGCGGCAGCCCGCGCTTCTACCTGCCCTTCGACCAGCAGCTCGCCAGCGCGAATTTCGGGCAGTTCATCGTGAACACCCTGAACAACGAATCGCGCGAGGTCGTCCGTGCGCGGCTCCTGAAGCTCTTCGAGGATGACTTCCCCGAGCTGCTCGGCCGCGTGAATCGCCTGGAGAACGGCCCGCCGGTCGGTTTCCCCGTGCAATTCCGGGTGATCGGCGAGCGCAAGGAGGCGATCCGCGCGATCGCCCTCGACGTGGCGGCGGCGATGCGCGGCAACCCCTGGACCCACGACGTGAACTTCGACTGGGACGAGGCGAGCCGCGTCATCCGGCTCACCCTCGACCAGGACCGCGCGCGCACGCTCGGCGTCACGTCCCAGGACCTCGCGCAGTACGTGGGCACGGTGATCTCCGGCCAGGCCGTGACCGCCTGGCGCGAGAAGGACAAGCAGGTGGACGTGGTCGTGCGCGGCGCCGAGACCGAACGGCGCATGGTGAGCCTGCTGAAGGACCTCGCGGTGCCCGTCGGACGGGGGCGGACGGTGCCGCTCGCCCAGCTGGCGGACATCTCCCACGGATTCGAGCAGGGCATCTACTGGCGGCGCGACCGGCAACCCCTGATCACGGTCCGCGCCGACATCCGGGACGGCATCCAGGCGCCCGTGGTGAGCGCGCAGGTGAACGCGAAGCTCGAGGCCATCCGCGCGAAGCTGCCCTTCGGCTACCGGATCGAGACCGGGGGCGCGGTCGAGGACTCCGCCAAGGGGCAGCGCTCCATCGCGATCGTCGCCCCCGTCATGGTGCTGGTGATGCTCACGGCGCTCATGCTCCAGCTGCAGAGCTTCTCGCGCCTGGCGATGGTCGTGCTCACCGCGCCGCTGGGCCTCATCGGCGTGACCGCGGCGCTTCTCGTCTTCCGTGTCCCCTTCGGCTTCGTCGCGATGCTCGGCAGCATCGCGCTCGCCGGGATGATCATGCGCAACTCCGTCATCCTCGTGGACCAGATCGACCACGACATCCGCGAAGGCAGCGAGCCCTGGGACGCCATCGTGGACGCGACGGTGCGCCGCTTCCGGCCGATCATGCTCACGGCGGCCGCCGCGGTCCTCGCCATGATCCCCCTCACGCGAAGCGCCTTCTACGGGCCCATGGCGGTCGCGATCATGGGCGGCCTCATGGTGGCGACGGTGCTCACGCTCGTCTTCCTGCCCGCCCTCTACGCGGCGTGGTTCCGCGTGAAGCCGGTCGCCAACGGCGACTAGGAGTCTGCTATCGTCGGCGCATGCAACGCCGCGACTTCGTGAAGCTGTGCGCCGCCTCCGCGGCCGCGACCACCCTGCCCACGGCCGCCGACGCGGCTGCGCTCAGGGCGCGCCTGTATGCCCGGGCGCTCCTCGTGGACGAGCGCGGCCAGGCGCTTCGCGCCGAATCGCTTCGGACCGGCGTCAACTACGTCTTCGACTATCCCTTCGCGTCCACGCCCTGTTTTCTCCTGCGACTGGCGAGCGCGGCCCCCGGGGGCATCGACCTGCGAACCGAACAGGGCGGCAGCTATCGCTGGGAAGGCGGCGCGGGGCCCGGGAAGGCGATCGTCGCCTACTCGGCCATCTGCGCGCACAAGCTCACCTATCCGACGCGCCAGGTGAGCTTCATCGGCTACCGCGACGGCCCCAGTCCGGTTGCCGGCCCGGGCAAGGTGATCACCTGCTGCTCGGACCGCAGCGTGTACGACCCCGCCGCGGGCGCACGCGTGGTGTCCGGTCCGGCCCCGCAACCGCTCGCCACGATCCTGCTCGAGCACGATGCGGCGAAGGACGAACTCGCGGCCGTCGGCACCTTCGGCGGCGAGATGTTCGCGACGTTCTTCGAGAAGTTTGCCTTCCGGCTGCAACTGGAGATGGGCGACCGGGCGAAGGCCGGCGTCGCCGATCGCGCGGTGGTGCGCGAGCTCTCGAACTACAGC
>DAORTX010000169.1:0-5392 GCA_035432885.1 Usitatibacteraceae bacterium | reverse complement strand
CGCGCGATGTCGAAGCTGAAGAGCACCTACACCGACAAGCTGCCCAGGAGCGTGAACCCGCGCACGGGCCGCGTGCACACCAACTACGCGCAGGCGGTGGCGGTGACGGGGCGGCTCGCGTCGACGGACCCCAACCTGCAGAACATCCCGGTGCGCACCGCCGAGGGTCGCAGGATCCGGGAAGCCTTCATCGCGCCGCCCGGCTCGCGGATCGTGTCGGCCGACTACTCGCAGATCGAGCTGCGCATCATGGCGCACCTCTCCGGGGACCGGAGCCTCATCGACGCCTTCGCCGCGGGCGAGGACATCCATCGCCACACGGCCGCGGAGGTCTTCGGCGTCGCCGCCGCCGACGTGACGAGCGAGCAGCGCCGCTACGCGAAGGTGATCAACTTCGGGCTGATCTACGGCATGAGCGCGTTCGGCCTCGCCGGCAACCTGGGCATCGAGCGCGCGGCGGCCGCGAGCTACATGGACAGGTACTTCCAGCGCTATCCGGGTGTGGCGGCCTACATGGAGCGCACGCGCAACGAGGCGCGCGAGCGCGGCTGGGTGGAGACCGTGTTCGGCCGGCGCCTGTGGCTGCCCGACATCGCGAGCGCGAACCAGGCCCGGCGCCAGGGCGCGGAGCGCCAGGCGATCAACGCGCCCATGCAGGGCACGGCAGCCGACCTCATCAAGCTCGCGATGATCGCGGTCCAGGGCTGGATCGAATCGGAGAAGCTCGCGACGAAGCTCGTGATGCAGGTGCACGACGAGCTGGTGCTCGAGGTGCCGGATGCGGAGCTCGATCGCGTGAAGCCGCAGGTGGAGAAGCTCATGACCGGTGTCGCGAGCCTCGACGTGCCGCTGGTGGTGGAGGCGGGCGTGGGCGCCAACTGGGACGAGGCCCACTGAGCGACGAAGACGCTAGGCGCGATCGAGCCGCGCCCGGAACTGCCAGGAGAGAAGCGCGAGGCTCACCACCGCCTGGAGCACGACGGTGGCCACCGACAGGTGCCACACGGACACGAGCCGGAAACCCGGCTGCTGGGAGAGCCATATCGCCGGCACGGCGAACGTGGCGAGGCGCACGGCCGAGCTGAAGAGCGAGGGCCAGGTGTTGCCGAGCGCCTGGAAGAGGCTGGAGCACGTGAGGACGAGGCCTATGCCCACGAAATTCCACGAGATCACGCGCAGGTAGTCGACCCCGACCGCGATGACGGCGGCGTCCTTCGTGAACGCGTGCAGCAGGATCTCGCCGCGCCACTGGCACAGCAGGGTGAGGGTGGCCATGATCGCGCCGTTGGCGAGGGCGGCGGCGCGGAAGGTCTCGCGCACGCGCCCCGGCTTGCCGGCGCCCATGTTCTGGCCGGCGATCGGGGCGGCCGCGAACGCGATGGCGAGCGCCGGCAGGAAGATCGCCTGCATGAGGCGCGAGCCGGCGCCGAAGCCGGCCTGCGCGGCCGCGCCGAAGTCGCGGATGATCGCGTAGACGATCGCGGCGAAGACGGCGAGCACGAGGAATTCGCCGCCGGCGGGCAATCCCAGGTCGAGGAGCCGCCGCCACGTCGCCAGGCGCGGGCGCCACTGGCTCGCGTCGAAGCCCACGTACTTCTCGAGCTTGGCGAAGTAGGCCCAGAGCAGGACCGTGCCCGCCGCGACCGAGAGCGTGCTCGCGAGCCCCGCGCCCGCGGCGCCCAGCGGCACGCCCGTTCCCCAGCCGGCGATGAGGACGGGGGCGAGGGCCGCGTTCAGCAGGACGGTGGCGGCCTGCACGACCATGGTGGGCTTCACGATGCCGGTGCCGCGAAGCGCCGAGCCCATCGCGACCATCGCGAACTGCATCGCGAGGCCGGGCATGGCGGCGTGGAGGAATTCACGGCCCGCGGCCCGCGTCGCCTCGTCGGCGCCGAGCGCGTCCATGTAGGCGCCGGCGAGCGCGTAGCCCCCGGCGAGCGTGAGCAGCGCGCAGGCCGCGGCGAGGACCACGGCCTGGTTGAAGACGTGGTTCGCCGCTTGGCGGTCCTTGCGTCCCGCGGCGTGGGAGACGAGGGTCACGGTGCCCACCCCGAGCATCTGCGTGAGGGCGAGCACGACGAAGAACACGTTGCCCGCCGCGCTCACGCCCGCGAGCGGCGCCTCGCCCAGCCGCGCGACGAAGTAGAGGTCGACGAGGTAGTAGAGCGTCTGCAGCAGCATCCCCGCGCCGACCGGCAAGGCCATCGCGACGAGGTGGCGGGGAATCGATCCCTGGGTGAGGTCTCTCATGGGGAAGCGTGCCGCCCCGCGAGAGCGATCGGGTGGGCGCTCATGGGGCGCGATGGTAGCGAGAAAGTCGCCCGGGTGTCCGGCAATCGGCCACGCCTCGCGCCCCGGCGGGAGGGCGCAGGACGGGCGGCGGGCGATAATGCGGCCATGAAGACCGAACCGCGCCGGGCGCCGCCGATCGAGGCGGCCGCCCTCGCCGATGCCGTGTCCGCGCTCGCCCGCGGCGCCCTCGTCGCCTTTCCGACGGAGACCGTGTACGGGCTGGGCGCCGACGCGACCAATCCGGAAGCGGTCGCGCGCATCTTCGCCGCGAAGGGGCGCCCCGCCGACCATCCGCTCATCGTGCACCTCGCGCCGGAAGCGCGGCTGGCGGACTGGGCCGCGGAGATCCCGGACGGCGCGAGGAAGCTCGCCGCCGCCTTCTGGCCCGGCCCGCTCACGATGATCCTCGCCAAGTCGCCGCGCGTGCCCGCGATCGTCACCGGCGGCCAGGATTCCGTGGGGCTTCGCTGCCCGTCGCACCCGGTGGCGCAGCAGCTGCTTCGCGAGTTCGCGAGGATCGGCAGCGGCGCCGTGGCGGCTCCCTCGGCCAACCGCTTCGGCCGCGTGAGCCCGACGACCGCGCAGCACGTGCGGGACGAATTCGGCGCGGGGCTGCTCGTGATCGACGGGGGCGCCTGCGAGGTGGGGCTGGAGTCGACCATCGTCGATCTCTCGCGCGGTTTTCCCGTGCTCCTGCGGCCCGGCGCGATCACGCGGGCGCAGCTCGCGCAAGCGCTCGGTACGACACTCCGCGACCGCGACGGCGACGCCCCGCGCGCCTCCGGCACGCTCGCCGCGCACTACGCGCCGGCCACGCCCGTGCGTCTCGTCGCCGCCGATCGCTGGCGCGACGAGATCGCGCGGGCGGGCCGCGTGGCGGTGCTCGCGATGCGCGATGCGCAGCCGGGCGCGGCGGTGTGGATCGCGGCACCGCCCGATCCGGTGAAGTACGGCCACGATCTCTACGCGAACCTGCGCGCGCTGGACGCGGCGGGCGCGAACGAGATCCTGGTCGAGGCGCCGCCGCCCGAACCGGCGTGGGAAGCGGTGAACGATCGCCTGTCGCGCGCGGCCGCCGGCGCCGGCGCCCTGGACGACGAACCCTAGCGCCCGCGCGCCGCGAGGACCGGCCTCAAGGCTTGCGGCGTGCCGGCGCGGGGCGGATCATGGACCGGCGACGACTCCGCGCGAGGTGAGGACCATGAAGGCGCTCTTCGACCGCTACGTGCAGAAGAAGATCGGGCTCAACTACCACACGGCCTACCACATCGACGAGGCCACGCTCACGCTGGCGGCCGACACGTATTTCGCCGCCGTGGGCGAGAAGGACGGCGTCACCCACTACTACCCCTATTCGAGCGTGATCCACGTGATGGAGAAGGCCGACGGCGTCGAGGTCGGCGGGCTCTTCACGCACAAGCACGCATGGCCGCTCGTGGTGAAGGTGGGCCACGTGGTCGACGTGGGGCCGATCGTCTAGCCCCGCGGATTCATTCCAGGGCGGGAAGTTTCGCGAGCAGCTTCGCGTAGCGGACGTTGTCGAACTCCCGCGATCCCGCGAGCATCGCCTGCATCTCGTTTCGCGCGACGGCGGCGATCAACTGCATCGCCTCGCCTTCCGAGTTCCCGGCGGCCATCAGGCGATCGAGCGTCGCGCGGGTCTCCGGCGGATCTCCCGTCTCGAGCTGGTTCACGACGATTTCCATGAAGGCGTCCTTGACGGTCTTGTCGTTCACGAGCCTCTCCCACGGGTTCCGGACGCCGCCATTTTGCACCGTGTTCAGGGCTTCGTCATGTCCTCCCGCGCGGCGATGCCCCGGACGCGCTCGATGGCGCGGGCGAGCGGCGCCCGGCGCCCGTCTTCCGCGCCGAGGCGATCGAGCAGCGCCTGCCAGTGGCGCGCGGCGCCCGCGTGGTCGCCGCGCTCGACGGCGAGGCTGCCGGCCATTTCGAGCGCGCGGGGATGGTCGGGGTCGAGCGCCAGCGCCTTCGCGATGAATCGCGCCGGGGCGCCCTCGAGGCGGCCGCCCTGCGCGAGTCCCGCCGCATCCGCGTAGTCGCACCAGATGGCGGGGTCGAGCGCGACCTTGCGATCGGCCACGGCGAGAGCGAAAGCGGCCTCGGATTCGGCGAAGCGGTCCAGCGCGAGTTCGGCTCGCGCGAGCAGGGCCCGGGATCTCCCGTCGCCGGGATGGTTCGCCAGGTGCCGCGCGAGCTGGTCGCGCAGGACGGGCAATCGTTCGGGCGTGAGCGGCGCGGCGAAGCCCTCGAAGGCGCGAACGCCCTCGATGGCGCCCGGGTCGCCGATCGACGCATACAGGAAGCCGGCGGCCACCGGGATCGCGATCACGGCCACCATCGCCGCGAGCCGCGCGGGCCGGGGGGCCGTTCGCGCGGGCGCCGCATCCAGCTCCTCGTCGGCGCGGCGCGCGAGTTCGTCCTTCGCGGCGCCCAGCTGTTCGGCCGCGAGCAGGCCGGCTTCGCGGTCGCGGTCGAGTTCCGACCACGAGGCGCGCAGCGCCGCGAGGCTCGCCTCGCGGGGATCCGCCCAGCGCGCGGCCCCGTCCGGTCGCAGAAGCCGGGTCGCGACGAAGGCGACCGCGACCGCCGTCATCCCCAGGGCGAGGAGCCAGAAGGCCACGCGCGCGGCTCGCCTACTTCGGGGCGGTGCCCGCCGCCGGGGAAGCCGGCGCGATCGCCGGAGCCGCCGCGACCGTTCGCTTCTTCGCCATCGCCTCGTCGAGGATCTTGATGGCTTCCTGCGAGATCCCCATGCCCTTGTTGATCGACTGGTCGGCGAGCTGCGGGTTGTGGAAGTAGGAGCCGTTGGAGGCGGTCCAGAACTCCCAGTGCACGTGCGCCTCGTAGTGCTTCTCGCGCATCGCGGCGAGGACGGACTCGTCGACGCCGAGGTTCTTCGCCTCCTCGAACTTGTCGATCATGCGGGTGAGCCAGTACTCGGCCTTGCGCAGTTTCCCCATGTAGCGGTTGCGCAGCGAATCGACCGTGTACTTCGCCTGCTCCGCGTTCCAGGTCTTGTGGCAACCCAGGCACGCTTCCTTCACGTATTCCTTCGGGCTGGTCTGCCAGTGGGACGTGA
>DAORTX010000168.1:1305-5434 GCA_035432885.1 Usitatibacteraceae bacterium | reverse complement strand
AGGAGGGCACGATGCCGCCCTGGAAGAGCCCGAAGAGCGCGGAGATCACGTAGAGGGGCACGAGCCCGTCGAACGGGAGGAAGAGGAGCAGCGCCACGCCCTGGAGGAAGGAGCCCAGGAGCAGCGTGCGCAGCCCGCCGATGTGGTCGCAGATCCAGCCCGAGACGAGCCGGCTCACGATCCCCACGCCGAGCATGAGCGAGAGCATCTCCGCGCCGCGCGCCGCGCCGTAGCCCAGATCGCTGCAGTAGGCGACGATGTGCACCTGCGGCATCGACATCGCGACACAGCAGGCGGTGCCCGCGACCATGAGGAGCGCGAGCGCCGCGCCGGGCGCGAGGCCGAAGGGGCGGCTTTCATCGACGGGCGCGCTGGAGGTCGCGGGCCTGGCCTGCGCCGCGGGTGGGCGCGGGCGCATGAGGAGCGCGAGGAGCGTCATCGACACGCCGCAGAAAAGTCCCATCCAGATGTAGCCCTGGCGCCAGCCCACCGTGTCGACGAAATGCTGCAGCACCGGCGGCCAGATGGCGCCGCCGAGGTAGTTGCCGCTCGCGCACACCGCGACCGCGATCCCGCGCCGGCGAACCCACCAGAGGGACGTGTCTGCGAGCAGCGGCGAGAAGGTCGCGGAGACGCCGAGGAATCCCAGCAGCGCCCCGTGCAGCAGGTTGAAGAGGTGGATGTCGTTCACGAGCCCCGCGGCGACATAGCCCAGGCCGATGCCCGCCGAACCCAGGAGCAGCGGCACCATGACGCCGAAGCGGTCCGCGAGCCGGCCCATGAGCACGCCGCCCACGCCCATGCCGACCATGAGGAGCGAGTAGGGCAGCGACGCATCCGCGCGCGCCACGCCGAATTCCGCCTGCACCGCGGGGAGCACCACGGGCACGACGTACATCGCGCTCGCGCCGATGGTCATCAGGGCGAGCGTCACCAGCAGCCGGAAGGCGGCGTAGCGGGAATCGGGGCGCGGGTCCGCGATCACGGCAGGGGCGGCGCGAATCCGGCAAGGCGCGGGGTCGACATGAAATGGCCGTACGGGAAGCGCTCAGCCCGCCCCGTGGCAGGCCTTGTACTTCTTTCCGCTGCCGCAGGGACAGGGATCGTTGCGACCGACCTTGTCGCCCTCGCGCTTCTGCGGGACGCGGTTGATGCGCAGGTCGAACCAGTACTGGTAGGCCTCCTCGACCGTGCCGTAGAAGCCCTCGCGCGCATCGCGCATGAGCTTTTCTTCCGCCTCGCCTTCCTCCCACGGCGCGCCGGATTCCAGCGCGTGTTCCTTCAGCCGCCCCGAGAGCGCCATGAAGGGGAAGAGGAGTTCGTCCACGGTCTCGCCGTCGCCGGCGCTGAACCAGTCGGGGTCGGCGAGCGCCACGCCCACGAGGTAGCCCTCGCACCACACCGCGAGTTCCTCCTCGCCGTCCTCGACCGGGTAGGACAGGACGTCGAGCCCTTCCTCGGCGGCGAGGTCGCGGGCGGTGTCGATGCTGAAGCGAACGAGGAGGTCGGTGACTTCGGCGGCCTCGGCCTCGCTCGCGAAGCTGTGCTCGCCCAGGGCGGAATCGAGCCATTCCTCCTGCGCGATGGGGGCGGGCGCGCTCGCCACGGCGCAGAAGAGGCCCTGGAGGGCATCGAGCGTCATCGAGTCCGACAGGTGTTCGGCCGCGAGGAGCGACTCGAGGCGATCGAGATCGGCGGGGGTGAGGCGCGGGGCCGTGGCCTGGCTCATGGGCAGGCCGCCGCGGCAATGGGCGTGCGCGTCATCCGATCTCGACTTCCACGGTCTTGTAGCCCACGCGGCAGCTTCCCACCTTCACCGCGACCTTGCCCTTGCCCTCGGCCACGATCGTCACGAACTTCTCGTGCGGGTTGCCTCTCGTCCAGGGCATGAAGATGCTCGCGCCGTTGTGGAGCCCGCTGCCCCAGCCGTCCAGGTGACCGATCTCGACGATCGCCTCGGCGGGCGCGACCAGCTTCGCCCCCGTGGCCTTCGCGGTGAGTCGCAGGGGTTCGGCGTGCGGCAGCTTTCGCGCCGACGGCAGGCCGCAGGTGCCGAGATATCCCGCGTTGGCCACGCGGATCTCGATCTTCGTGAGCGCCGCGGCGGTCTTCTCGATCCGGGCCACTTCCACCGTGAGCCTCGGCACGAGGGCGGCCACGCGCAGGAACGCGGCGCTCTGCGCCGCACAAGTCTCGGCAAGCAGCTCGTAGGGCGGGTTCCAGATGCCCACGCGCCCGTCGAAGCCGCCGACTTCCACTTCGCCCAGCTGCGCGTGCTTCACCTTGCGCCACGGCTTGAACGCTCGCCCCTTGTTCACCTCGCGATCCAGCTTCGCGAGCGCCAGGAAGTCCTTGCGTTCGAGCTGCGCGTAATGGTCCACGAAGGGCTTCTTGCGCTCGATGCCGAGTTGCTTGAAGAGGTCCCACAGCTCGATCACGTAGGCGAGGCAGCCTCTCTGGTGGTAGGCCCAGTCGGAGAGATCGCCGTGGATGGGCTTTTCGGGCTCGTAGAGGAACTCGTGGAAGCCGCTCACCGTGGCGTAGCCCGTGTGCTCCGTCATCCACGCCTCCACCTGCTTGAAGATCGCGAGATCGGTCTGGTCCATCTTCTGGTCGGGCTTGTCGCCCAGCGGGCGGATCAGCACGCCGCCGAAGGTGTGCAGGTTCAGCCACGTCATGATGTTCGGGTGCTTCGTCGCGAACTCGATGACCGCGCGCGTCTCCGGCGTGCTGCCCGGATAGTGGCCCGCGCCCGCCTGGTCCGGCTCCGCGGCCCAGAGGTAGGGGAAGTTGCGGTTGAAGTCGTTCAGGTTGTCGGAAAGAAAATAGGGATCGGGAACGCGCAGGCCGTCGAAGTTGGCGATGCGCCCTTCCGGATAGAGCTTGTAGAAGGGCCCTTCGTCCTCGGGGAGCCGCGGCACCATCACCGGCGGGTCGAGCGGCGCTCCGTCCTCGCCGCGAAGCTCCACCAGCTCGCCCTGGGGATTGGCGATCCGCATGTAGCCCGTCTCGCCGTCGCCGTCGATGTCGGCGGCTTCCCAGTACGCATGATCCTTGTTGACGCGGTCGTTCACCGGGCTCGAGCGCACGTAGCGCCCTTTCTTCAGGACCTCTTCGGCGCCGTCGGGCGAGATGCGCGGGACGATGTAGAAGAGCGTCTCGCGGATCGCATCCGCCATGTGCTTCGGCAGGGGCTTGCCGCCGGCCTCGTTCCTGCCGCCGTGGATGGCGATGATGTCCTCGGCGAGGGCCAGCGCCACGCTCGAGCCGCACACTTCGGACGCGTGCATGTTGCCGTCGATCCACACGGCGGGGCGGGCGTCATCGGGGTTGCGGCCGAGGGTGAGGATGGGAATGTCGCGGCCTTCGGCGCTCGTGCCGAGGGTGCCCAGGCTCACCAGGTCCGGATGCTCCCGGGACCAGGCGGCGAGCTGGGCGGACAGGTCGGTGTAGTCGAGGTAGCTGGTGCGGAACATGCTTCTTCCTTGGGGAGACGGTGCCGGGGGCGGGGGTCGCCATTATCGCCCATCGGCCATTCCATCGAGGACACGCCCCTGGCCGCTGCACCGGATCGCCGCCGAGCGGGGAGCGACCTCGCGCTGAACCTCCCCCGGCACCCCTGCGTGACAACCGATCGCCCGGGTCGCGCGTTATTGAGGGGATGATCCGCTGGCGGGGTGGGGTTTCGCGCCCCCGACGGACATGCAACCTGCCGAAGGAACAGTAGCCGCTCACCCGAGGAGGTTCCCATGCTCAGAAAACCGTTGATGATCGCCGCGATCACCGCCGCCGCCGGCGCCATGGCGTTTTCATCCCAGGTGTCCGCGCACGATCCCGTCGCCGGCGCCCTCATCGGCGGGGGCATCGGCGCCGCCGTGGCCGGCCCGCCCGGCGCGGCCGTCGGCGCCATCCTGGGCACCATCATCGGCGCCGAGGACAGGCGACATGGCTACGACTATCGCGGGCCCCGCTACCAGGAGTCCCCGTACGACGAGCCGCGCTACCCGTCCCAGGGCTATGCGCCCGCGCCTGGCTACTACGCGCCGGAACCGGCGTACTACGCGCCACCGCCCGTCTACTACGCGCCGCCGCGATATTTGTCGGCGCCCGTCTATTACGACGCGCCGCG
>DAORTX010000168.1:0-1205 GCA_035432885.1 Usitatibacteraceae bacterium | reverse complement strand
CGCGTCCGCCGGTTGCGTTCAGTCCTCCACCGCGACCACGAAAGCCAGCGCCGCGAGGAGCGCAGCGGGAATGCCGTAGCGTTCCCACTTCGACATCGAATCGCCGGCGATCACCTCCACCGGCACGGTCGCGAGTTCCAGCACCTCGTTGGTGACGGAATTCTCGATGAGCCGCGTGAGGGAATTCTTGCGCGCCGTGGCCATCACGATCCGGTCGCAGCGAAGCCGGCGCGCGGTGTCGGCGATCACCTTCGCCCGGTCGCCCACCTCCATGTGCACGGCATAGGGGATGCCGAACTTGTCCAGCGCCTCGCGGGCCGCGGCGAGCGCCTTCACCCCCTGCTCGCGGTGGTGGTCCTGGCGGCTCCTGCCGCTCGTGAACCGCGCGATGTCGGCGGAGAAGGGCGCCTGGACGTTCAGGAGATGCACTTCCATGGCGGAGTTGTTCATGAACCGCCTGACCACGTCCTGCACCGCGAAGCGGTCGTTTCGCGTGCCGGCAACGGGAATGAGCACTCTCTTCATGTCGCCTCCATCGATGGGGGGTTGCGCGATCGCCTGCGGTTCGGCCGGAACCAACGCCTTGCGCCGCCGGAAGTGGATCTTCAGGAGCTCCATGGCGATGGGGGATGCGAAGAAGAACGGCAGCATGAAGAGCCAGTCGTCCCTGCCGAGCGGCACGGTGTCGAAGAACGGCATCAGGAACGGCACGTAGACCACCGCGAGCACCAGCGAGAAGGACACGGAGACCGCCGCGACCATCCAGCGGTTCGAGAAGAAGCCGATCGAGAAGATGCTGTGGTACTCGGATCGCGCGGCGAAAGCCCGGATCAGCTCGGAGGTGCACAGCGTCACGAAAGCCATCGTCTGCGCATGCTCGAGGTGCCCGGGGTAGCGCTCGAGCGCGAGCCAGAAGACGGCGAGGATCGCGATCATGTCCACCACGCCCACCACGCCGATGCCCACCGCCATGTCGCGGTCGATCACCGGCTCCTTCGGCGAGCGCGCCGGGTGCTTCATGATGTCCGGGTCGCCCTTCTCCAGGCCCAGGGCCAGGGCCGGCGCCCCGTCGCTCACGAGGTTGAGCCACAGGAGCTGCACGGGCCTCAGCGGCATCGGCATCCCGAAGAGCATGGCGCCGAAGACGATCAGGATCTCGCCCACGTTGCAGGCGAGCAGGAAGTAGACGAACTTGCGGATGTTCG
>DAORTX010000167.1:0-5503 GCA_035432885.1 Usitatibacteraceae bacterium | reverse complement strand
AGGATGTACTCGCCGTCGAGGTAGCCCACGCGAGCCGCGCCGATGGGGCCGTCGAAGGGAATGCCGGCCAGCGTGACGGCAGCCGATGCGCCGATCATGGCGGGGATGTCGGAATCGACCTCAGGATTGATCGACAGCACCGTCGCCACGACCTGGACTTCGTTGAAGAAACCGTCCGGGAAGAGCGGGCGAAGCGGGCGGTCGATCAGGCGGCAGGTGAGGATCTCCTTCTCCGACGGGCGACCCTCGCGCTTGAAGAATCCCCCGGGAATGCGCCCCGCGGCATAGGTCTTTTCCTGGTAGTCGACGGTGAGGGGAAAGAAATCCTGGCCGGGCTTCACGCTCGTGCGCGCCGTGACGGCAACGAGCACCACGGTATCGTCCATCGTCACCAGCACGGCGCCGTCGGCCTGCCGGGCGATCTCGCCGGTTTCCAGGGTCACCTGGTGGCGGCCGAACGCGAAGGTCTTCTTGATTGGTTTCACGGTTCAATCCTCTCGGAATGGGGGTAACGGGACCGGGCGGCGAAAGGTGCCCGGATTCCCGGCGAAAAAAACCCGCGCACGTCCGGTCCGGATCGTCGCGGGGGAGTTTGGTCCTGGGGCAGCCCGCTACTTGCGCAGGCCGAGGCGCTCGATCGTCGCGCGGTACCGGTCGAGATCGCTGCGCTTGAGGTAGTCGAGAAGGCTGCGGCGCTGGCTCACCATCCGCAGGAGGCCCCGGCGCGAATGGTGATCCTTCACGTTCGCCTTGAAGTGCCCGGTGAGGCCGTTGATGTTCTCGGTGAGGAGCGCGATCTGCACTTCCGGCGAGCCGGTGTCGCCCTTCCCACGCTGGAATTCGGAAACGATGCGCGCCTTTTCGGCGGTGGTTACGGCCATTACTTGCTCTCCCGGGCGATTCGCCCCTCTGAATTGTCTTGGTCTCGACGAAAGGGTCATTTTAGCAAGTTTCACGCCCCAAACTCAAGCAGAATCAGGGGCCTATCCCGGCGCTCCGGTGGCCATCAGGCGCGCAGCCTCGAGGTGGCGGTCGGCCACGGAGCCGACGCCGAGGAACACGCCTTCCGGACCGAAGAGCGCGCACTCCCCGGGCGGCCACCCCGGATCGGCGGCAAGTTCCTGACCGTTGCGAATCGACCAGGCCTCCCGTTCCCCCAGGTCGATTCGGGGAAGCGATCTCACGAGAATCTCTGTCGGCAGGAGCCGCTGCCGGGCACGACCCGGTCCCAACGACTCCAGTTCGGGGAGGCTCGCCGAGTCTTCGACAAGGAAGCCGCCCGTCTCCGTTCGACGCAGTTCCGTGAGGTAGGCCCCGCAACCCAGCCTTGCGCCCAGGTCCGCCGCGAGAACCCGGATATAGGTTCCTTTCGAGCATTTGACCGAAATTACGAGCTTTTCGCCGGAGAATTCGACGATTTCGAGGAACTCAATTCGAATGATCCTCGGTTCCCTGACGACCTCGAGCCCCTGCCGGGCCAGGTCGTAGAGTCGCTGCCCTTCCATCCGGATTGCCGAATGCATAGGGGGTATCTGAGTCGAAAAACCAATGAACTCCTTCGAAATTGCGCGTATCTCCTCGATGCCTATCCGCAACTTTCCCCCGCTGGCGATGGTCCCCTCGGTGTCACCGGTCGAGGACGTGGCGCCCAGTTTCAGCGTCGCGAGGTAGGTCTTGTCGGCATTGATGAGAAACCGCGAGAACTTGGTGGCTTCGCCAAAGACCAGGGGCAACAGGCCGGTGGCGAAAGGATCGAGGGTTCCCGTATGGCCAGCCTTCCGGGACTCGAGCGCACGCTTTGCCAGCGCAAGTGCGCGTGTCGACGTGATGCCCGATGGCTTGTCGACGAGGAGAACCCCATCCGGACCCGCGACCACCCGGACTGCCTCAGCCGGCGGGTCGCCGGCGACGCGGCGCGGCGGCCGCAGGAGCCACCGCCTCGTCGATCAGCCGGGAAAGCTTCACGCCGCGCTCGATCGACTCGTCGTAGGCGAAGTGAAGTTCCGGAACGGTCCGCGTGGACAGCCGGTGGGCAAGGCCCGCGCGAAGAAAGCCCTTCGCGCGCTCGAGGCCTTCGCCGCAAGCATTCGCCTCGTCGGCGCTGCCAAGCATGGTAAAGAAGACTTTCGCGTGCGACTGGTCGCCGGAGAGCTCGATGCCGGTGATCGTGACGAGCTTCACGCGCGGGTCGCGAAGCCCCTCGCGAACGAGTTCCGAGAGCTCGCGCTGGATCTGGTCCGCGATGCGGGCAAGGCGCGCCGTGCTCATGGCAGTGCCGGGCCTGAGCGGGGGTTCAGGCGAGCGTCCTCGCCACTTCGACGACCTCGTAGACTTCGAGCTGGTCGCCGACCTGGAGTTCGTTGTAGCCCTTGAGCGAGAGGCCGCATTCGAATCCCGCCTTGACCTCCTTCACGTCGTCCTTGAAGCGCTTGAGCGAATCGAGCTCGCCGGTATGCTCGACGATGCCGCCCCGCAGGAGGCGAACGGACGCCCCTCGCTTCACCAGCCCCTCCGTCACCATGCAGCCGGCGACGGTTCCCACCTTCGAGATCTTGAAGACGTTTCGCACCTCGACCACGCCGAGGATGGTCTCCTTGCGCTCCGGAGACAGCATGCCGGTGATCGAGGCCTTCAGGTCGTCGACCGCCTCGTAGATGATGTCGTAGTAGCGGATGTCGACGCCGGAATGCTCCGCGAGCTTCCTCGCGGCGGCATCGGCCCGGGCATTGAATCCGATGACCACGGCCTTCGAGGCGAGCGCCAGGTTCACGTCGGACTCGGTGATGCCACCCACGCCTGTGTGGATGATGTTCACTTTGACCTCGTCCGTGGAGAGCTTGGCGAGCGCGTGGGCGAGGCCTTCGTAGGAACCCTGGACATCGGCCTTGATGATGAGCGCGAGCGATTTCGCCGGCCCCCCCTCCGCCATCTGTTCGAGGGCACTCTCGAGCTTCGTCGCATGCTGCTTCGCGAGCTTCACGTCGCGGAACTTGCCCTGGCGGAACAGCGCGATCTCGCGCGCCTTGCGTTCGTCGTTGAGCACCAGCATCTCGTCGCCTGCTCGGGGCACGACCTGAAGACCCTGTATCTCGACGGGGATCGAAGGTCCCGCCTCGGCGACGGCCTTGCCATCCTCGTCGGTCATCGCGCGCACCCGGCCGAACACGGCACCGGCCAGCACGTTGTCGCCCTTCTTGAGGGTCCCGGACATCACGAGAACCGTGGCGACCGGGCCGCGCCCCTTGTCGAGCCGCGCCTCGATCACCATGCCGCGCGCAGGGGCGTTCACCGCCGCGCGAAGTTCGAGAACCTCGGCCTGGAGCTGGATCGCCTCGAGCAGGCGGTCGATGCCCTCCCCGGTCTTGGCCGACACCTCGATGAATTGGGTATCGCCGCCGAACTCCTCCGATACGACGCCATGGGCGAGCAGATCCTGCTTGACGCGCTGCGGGTTGGCCTCCGGCTTGTCGATCTTGTTCACCGCGACGATCACCGGCACCTTCGCGGCCTTGGCGTGATTGATGGCCTCGATCGTCTGCGGCATGACACCGTCATCGGCGGCCACCACCAGGATCACGAGGTCCGTGATCTGGCTGCCGCGCGCGCGCATCGCCGTGAAGGCCTCGTGACCCGGCGTGTCGAGGAAGGTGATGACGCCCCGCGCAGTCTTCACGTGGTAGGCGCCGATGTGCTGGGTGATTCCGCCCGCCTCGCCCACCGCGACCCGCGCCTTGCGGATCGTATCGAGGAGCGAGGTCTTGCCGTGGTCGACGTGTCCCATCACCGTGACGACGGGCGGGCGCAGTTCGCTCACGTGCGCGGTTTCGCCCCCGGCCGTTTCCGCGAGGAACGACTCGGGATCATCGAGCTTCGCGAGTTTCGCGATGTGCCCCATCTCCTGGACGACGATCATCGCCGTCTCCTGGTCGAGGACCTGGTTGATGGTGACCATCGACCCCATCTTCATCATCGTCTTGATGACTTCCGCGGCCTTCACCGACATCTTGTGCGCAAGGTCGCCCAGCGTGATCGTCTCGGGAACCAGAACCTCGACCACCTTCGGTTCCACCGGCGCGCTGTGGGCGGACGGCGAATCCTCGTCGCGATGGCGGGAACCGCGCGCGCCTGCCCTCCAGCCGCCGCGGCCGCCGCCGGCATCCCCGCGGGTCTTCATCCCGCGGCGCTTCGCCATCTCGTCAGCCCAGGAGGTCGTCGGCCGCGCGGGCTTCTTCGCCGGCTTCTTCTCCGGAGCCTTCAACGCCGGTCGATGCAGCGTTCCCTCGCTCGCGGGCGCCTTCGCCTGAGACGGCGCACCGGTATCCGCTGCGGGCGCCTCCGCCTTCACTTCGACCAGCACCGGCGCTTCGGCCTCGGTCGCGGGTTCCTCGCCCTTCTTGCGGATGACCCGCTTCTTCTTCGGAGCTTCGCCCTCGGCGGGCTCGGCGGGCGCGGCCGCCGCGGCTTCGGCCTCCTCCTTCTTGGTGCGCGTCTTCTTGGTCTTCGACTGCGCATCCGCAGCCTGGCGGGCAGCGAGTTCCGACTGGCGACGGGCCTCGTCCTCCCGCTTCTTCACCTCGCCGGAATCGATGATCGGGGCGGAGGGGGCGGCGGGCTTCTCGACCTCGACCACTTCCGGCTTGTCGACCTTCACGAAGGTGCGCTTCTTCCTGACCTCGACCTGGATCGTGCGGGCCTTGCCGGTGGCGTCGGCACGCTTGATCTCGGAAGTCTGCTTGCGCGTGAGCGTGATCTTCTTCTTCTCTTCCTTGTGGCCGTGGACTTCGCGCAGGTAGTCGAGCAGGCGCGTCTTGTCCTGCTCCGTCACGGGGTCTTCCGCGGCCTTCTTGTTCACGCCCGCGGACTTGAGCTGCTCGAGCAGCCGTGGCACCGGGAGCTTGAGTTCCTCTGCGAACTGGGCGACGTTGGATTTGGCCATTGGGTATCCTTCCGGGCGGCGTTCAGGCCTGCGCCGGCTCCTTGAACCACGGCGCGCGCGCCGTCATGATCAGCTGGCTGGCTCGTTCCGCCTCGATGCCGGTGAGCTCGGTGAGCTCCTCGGTCGCGAGGTCGGCAAGCGCATCCATCGTGGTGATGCCTTTCGAGGCGAGCAGGCGGGCGGTCTGCCCGTCCATCCCGTCCATGCTCTCCAGGCTGCCGGCCGCGTCCTCCACCGTCTCCTCGTGCTGGAGTTCCTCGGTGAGCAGCGTGTTCCTCGCGCGCCGGCGAAGCTCGTTCACCGTCTCCTCGTCGAATGCCTCGATCTCGAGCATTTCGTTGATCGGCACATAGGCGACCTCGTCGAGCGAAGTGAAGCCCTCGCCCACGAGGATGTCCGCGACCTCCTCGTCGACGTCGAGCTTCTCCATGAAGAGGGCGCGAAGGGTTTCGGTCTCGGCGCCCGCTTTCTCCTGGCGCTGCTCCACGGTCATGATGTTCAGCTCCCATCCCGTGAGCTGCGAGGCGAGCTTCACGTTCTGGCCGAGCTTGCCGATCGCGATGGCCT